>CAJWUK010000095.1 GCA_913047365.1 uncultured Alphaproteobacteria bacterium
GCCATCGGGCTGAAAACAGTGGGGCTGATTTTGATTATCGCGCTTGTGATCATTCCGCCGGCGGCCGCACGGTTCTGGACCGAACGTCTTGGGAAGATGGTTGGGCTGTCCGCCCTGTTCGGTGGACTGTCGGGCTGGGTTGGCGGCGGTCTGTCAGCCCTGTTGCCGAATATGCCGGCGGGTTCGGTGATCGTGCTGACCGCAGGCACCATTTTCGCCATTAGCCTGATCTGCGCACCGCGGCGCGGTGTGCTGACATGGCAGGTCCGCCGCTGGCGACATCGTCTTAACGCCGCAGAGCACCGGGGCCTTCTTGCCGTTTCCAACGGACTCCTGCCCCGCGACCGGCTGGACCTTTGGACCGTCTGGGCAAAGCGATATGTCGGCCCACAGGGAAGGGTAACCGACCGGGGAGCAAGCGCGGCCGCAAATGCCGCCCGCCAGGAAAGGTTGTGGGCCGCCTATAGGGCGCGGCATCCGGATGCGCCGGTCCAGTTCAATCCGTTGACAGGAATTCGGATAGAAGACGTCCTGCCAGCGGACGAAGTGGCTACCCTGGAAGACGGACTATCAGGCAAATGAGTGCCGCCGATTTCTTGATAATCGATTTACCAGCCATGCTGGTCGCTGTTTTGGCAGCAGCTAGTTGCGGCCTGTTAGGAAATTTTCTGGTGCTGCGAAAACAAGCCCTGATCGGCGATGCGATATCTCACGTCGCCCTGCCGGGTATTGTGGTCGGATTTCTCGTCGCTGGTTCGATCGCCACCTTTCCGCTGATGCTGGGCGCCATGGGTGCCGCTATCCTGGCTGCCGTCCTGATCGAGACTATCCGGCGTGTCGGTGGGCTTGAGTCCGGGGCCGCTATGGGCGTTGTGTTCACCACCATGTTTGCGGGTGGGATTGTCCTGCTGGAACAGACCGGCGCATCGAATGCCCACATAGACGCAGAGCACGCGCTTTACGGCAACCTAGAATCGACGCTTTGGTTGGGGCTGGAGAGATGGGGCGATTTTCTGACTTGGCAGGCCTTGTCCGACATGCCGCGTAGCCTGGCAACCCTGGGAGCCACCACCCTCGGAATCGGCACGCTGATCATTCTTTTCTACAAGGAGCTGAAAGTCACCACCTTCGATCCCGGACTCGGGATCAGCCTGGGCCTGCCCGTGAAATCTATTTCGACTGCACTAATCGTCCTCGTCGCTATCGCCGCCGTCGCAGCCTTCGAAGCAGTGGGATCGATCCTGGTGATCGCAATGTTCATCTGCCCGGCTGCTACCGCACGCATGATGACGGACAATCTAACAGCCCAGCTATGGCTTAGCGTGCTGGCAGCGGCGCTGGCGGGTATCGGGGGCTATGTCTTTGCGGCATTCGGCCCGCAGCTCTGGGGAAGCGCGGATTCTCTCAGCGCCGCAGGAATGATCGCAGTAATCGCCGGAGCCCTACAGTGCGCGGCCATGGCCGCAGCGCCAAAACACGGAGCGCTGTCGCGGTTCCGGCGGACGCGGGCGCAGAAATTAGACCTTACCGCCTGAACCTCTGTATATTCCCGCCATGACTGGACCTCTGAAAGAATTTCGGATCGTTGATACCACATCGATGGTTTCCGGCCCGTCCGCCGCGATGTTGCTGGCAGATCAGGGCGCGGATGTAATCAAAGTGGAAAACCCTGAGGGCGGCGATCACACGCGCGCCTCTGCCAATACTCAGAACGGGTTTTCGGCCAATTTCCTTAATAACAACCGGAACAAGCGTTCCGTCACCCTGAACCTGAAAGACGACCGTGCGAAACGGGCATTTCTGAAAATCTGCGAAACGTCGGACGTGTTCATCCAGAACTTTCGGCCGGGCGTCGCCGACCGCATTGGCATAGGCGAAGCGGACATTCGCGCAGTGCGCGAAGACATTATTTACGTATCAATCTGCGGATTCGGGGAAAGCGGGCCCTACGCGGCGAAACCGGTATACGATCCGCTGATTCAGGCGCTGTCCGGCCTTGCGACCGTACAGGGGGGATCGGACGAGGAACGCCCGCGTCTGGTTCGTACAATCCTGCCGGATAAACTTACTGGCATCGTCGCCGCGCAGGCGATAACCGCCGCCCTGCTGGCCCGGACCAAAACCGGACGGGGACAGCATGTCAGGTTATCGATGCTAGATACCATTATCGCGTTTCTGTGGGGATCGGACATGGGCAGCCAGACCTTCGTGGACAGCCCGTTTCCTCAGCAAAAATCCGCCAGCTTTATCGACCTGATATACGAGACCGCGGACGGTTATATTAGCGTCGCGGTCCAGAGTGACCGGGAGTGGCAGGCGCTGACCCGCGCGGTCGACCAGCCGGACTGGCTGGAAGACGAACGCTTCAAAACCCCTGCCTTGCGGCAGGAAAATATCGACGACCGTCTCAACATGACCCAGGAAATGCTGCGGACAGCCCCGTCCGCGGAATGGCTGGCACGGCTGGAAGCAGAGGACGTTCCCTGCGCACCCGTTCTGACCCGCAGCGAAGCGATCAGGCACCCGCAGGTCGCCGCCAACGCCATCGTCCTAGAAACAGACCACCATCTGGCCGGACGCGTACGTCAGGCACGCCCGGCGGCGCAGTTTTCGGAAACGCCACTGGATACCTTCACGGGCGGACCGGGCCTGGGCGAACATACAAGAGAGGTTCTCGCAGAGGCGGGATGTTCCGAGGAAACGATTGCGGCCCTGGCGGAACCGCCGAGGGATAGGGTGAAATGATCGATTTTTACTACTGGCCAACACCGAATGGATGGAAAGTGTCGATCATGCTGGAAGAGTGCGGCATCGAGTACCGCATGATCCCGGTCAATATTTCGAAGGGCGAACAATTCACGCCCAACTTCTTGGAAATCAGCCCAAATAACCGCATGCCCGCCATAGTGGACCACGACCAGCTCGCGGAATGCGGAGGCAATCCGTTATCGATCTTCGAATCCGGTGCCATCCTAATGCACCTAGCGCAAAAAACCGGTCGTTTCATGGCCACCGATCCCGCCGGACAGAAAGAAACCCTGGAATGGCTGTTCTGGCAGGTGGGCAATCTCGGCCCGATGGCTGGGCAGCACAGTCATTTCTGGAACTATGCGAACGGCGAGAACGATTATGCAAGCATCCGTTACGCCAACGAATACAACCGCTGCATCGGCGTGCTTGAACGTCGCCTGGACGGGCGCGACTGGCTAGCGGGGGACAATTATTCCATCGCCGATATGGCAAGCTGGCCCTGGATTCTGATCGCCAAGGCCATGGGGCAATCGTTGGGCGAATTCCCGAATGTTTCCCGCTGGCGGAATGCAATAAAGGAACGCCCTGCCGTACAGCGCGGTGTCGATCTGGGCAAGGGTCTGCGCCGGACCGTGCCGCCGAGCGACGAAGAACGCGAACTTCTGTACCACCAAACCGCCCAATCAACGGCGGCTCTGGCGGAGAAAGCGTCACAATCTGATAAATAAGGCGTCTGGCACGTCTCGCCCTGTTTTCGGCGCTTCTGTGCCTTTTCTGGCCGCGCGCGCCCGCACCGGCCTAAATCAATCCCGACGCGCCCTATGATCTGGGGTTGAGGCACCACTACCCGACCGACGGCCACCCCAGGAATAACCGCATCGACATGCTGCTGTATTACCGCGCCGACGTGGACGGACACATGAACGCGGCCTATGCGAACTGCCTGCTGTTCGCGTCCGGAGACGCCAAAGGGCTGATAAAGCTTATTCCAGTAACCGTGCGGCGATTCGGGGTTCCTGGCTCGTTTAATCCGAAGGACAAAATCCCTAGCGGAATGAGCTATTTACGTTGGTTCCTGCGCTATTTCAAAGGCGATGCCTTCGAAACAGTGGCTACCTAGAACCTAGGCGAGGGCGCCTTCAGAACATACGGCGTCATTCCCCCCTATCGGGAAGCCCGGAACTATTTTGGGAAGATAACACGCCTTTACACCAAACTGCGTCACCCGATATAGAAACAAACGTTACCGAGGGATCCGTTCGCCGTGCTTCGCCACATTAAACTCTCTCACCTCCTCGTACTGGCCGCGATTGTAACTATCGCGCTGGCCACCGGCGGGGCGTGGCAGTTTTCGGAAGATATCGAAGCCCTGGCTCGCGCACTTGCGCCCGCCTGGATCGGTATCGCTCTTGTCTACTGGGTATTGTGGCGCCAGATCACCCCGGCGACACCCGACACGCCGAACGGTCTGCCGCCGCGTCCGCTGACGACGGATTTTGCGCCTTTGAAATTGGACATGCGTTATGCGGATATCGCGAGTCTGCCCCTGAACCGGCTGGAAATCGTGGTCGTAGATACTGAAACCACTGGTCTGAACACACGAAAGGACAGTCTGATCCAGGTCGGCGCCGTCCGCATCGTCGACGGAGAACTTATTAAGGGAGACTCCTTCGAACGGCTCGCCAACCCGGGCCGGCCGATACCCGCTAATACTCAGCGCTTTCACGGCATTACCGACGAGATGGTCGCCCACGCTCCGGCGGACGGAGAGATTTTGCAGGAATTTCTGGACTATGCCGGCAATGCTGTCTTGGTCGGTTACAATATCGCTTTTGATCTGGCCTTCATGAACCGGATCGGTGAGATCAGAAACCCGACGCTGGATACCATGCTACTGTCAGTGGGCGCCTTCCCGTCGCGGCAGGATCATTCGCTTGAGGCTCTGGCCGACCATTTTAACGAAGAAATTCACAGCCGGCATACGGCGCTGGGCGACGCCGACGCGACTGCGAGAATATTTCTCCACCTCATACCGGAACTCGATCGGGCCGGCGCACGGACATTCGGGGACGCCCAAGACCTGTGCGCGCATTCCGCGGATCGAATTCGCTCTCTGGGGCCGTGCGGCTGATACCTTGAAATGCGCCGTTAGAGTGTCGTGCCGGTGAAATCGGGGTGAACACGAAACGCAAGCGTTTCGATCGCCCGCACGGCGGTGGCGCAATTATCCGCTTCAGGAGCATCAAACAGGATAACGTAGGCCCCGCTGACAGATGTGCCGGGCCGCCTCACCGAAGCCCATCACGGCAAACTTTGTAATGAAACACACCTTTCCTGCGCCTGTGTAGTTAAAACTGGCGACCCCGGAGGGATTCGAACCCCCGACCTACAGATTAGGAATCTGCCGCTCTATCCTGCTGAGCTACGGGGCCGCTGCCTTGATCTAGCGCAATGTGCGGCCCGGATGCAACGCGCGAAAAGGCATAGGCATCAGCTTCCAGTACCCAGCGGAAGCGAATAGACGATGGAAAGAACCTCGGTGCCCGGATTGTTATCGCCGATACTGGCATTGGACAGATGATAGAACGACACGCCAAGCCGTGTGCGATCTTCAAAGCGATAGGAAAGCTCTAGCGACGACCTGAATTCCAATTCGTGACCCAAATCCAGCCCGTCGCCCTTGTCATAATATCCAGCTGCAAGACTGGGCGTCAGAACAAAGCGCTTGCCGAAAAAAAGATCGAGCAGAAACCCACCATATCCGTAGATCGCGGAATCGGTGGTTCCCATGAACCCAATGAAGGGCTTGAAGATCCAAATTTTTTTGTCATGCCGGTATTCTGCCCGTAACTCCGCTGCCTGGTCGTTATCCTGAACTAGGTCGAAGGCGCCGACCGCGAAAGTCAGGAACGGCGGATCATCGGCAGCTGCCGAGACCGGTATACCCAACCACACGCAGATTGCCAGCGTTCTGAAAATATTCGGTATCGCTTTCACGATGTTCCGCCCCCGTTTTACATCCACTCTTTATCCGCAAAATCACCCCCGCGGGGGGCGATCATTTTAGACAAAACCTATCGTATAGGAAATCAACCCCCCACACAGCAGGGTAATGTCCTAGCCGCCGAATTGCCGCTTGAACTTTTCCGTCGCCCGAACCAGCGCTTCGCGAATGCCCGAATCCATCGCAGAATGGCCGGCATCGGAAACAATCACCATCTCCGAACCGGGCCACGCACGGTGTAGCTCGTCCGCCGTTGCGATCGGGCAAATCATGTCATAGCGCCCCTGAATGATCGTACAGGGCAGATGGGAGATACGGTCAAGGTTCTCGATTAGAGCGTTTTCACTCATGAAATTTCCATTGGTGAAGTAATGGGTTTCGATCCTGGCAAGGGCGAACGCTATGGAATCTTCACCGAATGCGGCCACTGTTTCCGGACTGGGATGCAGGGTTGAACAAGCTCCCTCATAGCGGCTCCACGCGCGGGCGGCAGGTAAGTGAACCCCAGGGTCGGGATCAAGCAGACGGCGATGGAACGCCGCTAGGATATTCTCATGCTCGGCCTCGTCCAGAATATCGACTAGGTTCCGCCATGCTTCGGGAAATACCCGTTTCAGGCCGTTCAGAAACCAGTGGATCTCGTCCGGACGGCCAAGAAATATTCCGCGGATAACCATACCCAGGCACCGGTCCGGGTGTTGCTGGGCATAGGCCAACGATAGTGTGCTGCCCCATGAGCCGCCAAACAGCAAAAATTTACCCAGCCCCAGGTGTTCGCGCAGTAATTCGATATCAGCGATCAGATGATCCGTGGTGTTATCGGTCAGATCCCCCCGCGGCGTGGAACGTCCGGCGCCACGCTGGTCGTAAATCACAATGCGATAAGTGCTGGGATCGAAGAACCGGCGATGCACCGAAGTTGCCCCCGCGCCCGGGCCACCATGCAGAAACAGCACCGGCAGACCGCCAGGATTCCCCGTCTGTTCCCAATACATGCTGTGCCGGTCGTCAAGCGCCAGCATGCCGGTTTCATACGGTTCGATGGGTGGATAAAGCTGGTCGCGAAGGCGTCTCTCGGACACGTAAAAGGGCTCCGACGTAAACGATCACCATCGCGCAGGGCACGCGACGGCGGTGAGCTATATTAGCGTGGGACCCAAATGGGGCAAGATCACCGAAAAGGGTCTTTTGGCGCGCGCTCGAATGCTTACTAGCCTTTCATCTCAATTGCGGCGGTGTTTCTGATATCGGAAACGACCACGGTTGCTTGCGGTCAAGCACCCCCTTTGAAGAACCTGAAAACCGTCCCAACCGCCAAAGTGGCGAAAGCGATTAATGGCGAAACGATGGTTATCAATTCGGGGGCGGAATTTCGGTTTACGGGTATTGAGGCGTCAAAACTGCCGCTGGGCCGTAAAGAATTCAAAGCCCGGCCGCTCTCGGCGGAGGCAAAGAAGACCTTGCATTAACTTCTCCACGGAAAGAGGATTCGGCTTTACTATCCCAGGCACCGCTTCCACCCGTGGGGACGCCTGCTGGCCAATGCCCACCTCGGCTATATATGAAACCGGGAAAAAATGCTTAAACGCGGGGCCGCCCGGTTGTAAACCTTCTCGGACAACCGCACCCACGCCGACCGGTTTTACCGGTTTGAAACCGCCTCAAGAAACGCCGGCCAGGGTATCTGGAAGCACGAATTTTATCGCATACGCACGCCGTCGGTTTCCGCGGAACAGATCGCGGGCTTTCAGACCGTGGAGGGAATACCTGTGGCCGTGGCAGTCGCTCGCGGGCGCGGCTTTGTAAACCTCGGAACAGATTGGCTAACCCATTTCACAATTTTCATAGAACCTCGGGATTTGAAACTGTTTCGTAGTAAGGGCATTAATATACGTGACATCGATAACCGCTGAATTCGCATCCAGGGGGGCAGTTGCGGCCAAACGGCTCAATTATCCGCGCGACGAATCCTGAGCAGATTGAACTGGTAGACCCATGAAGACAGTGAAAAGCAATATCGCAATTATCCTAATGACCTGCCTCGCCGCGGTGCAGTTGGCGGGCTGTGCAAAGAATCCAGCGACGGGCACCTCCACATTCACCGGCGGGCTCAGCGAAGCTCGGGAAATCAAGATCGGGGCAGAAAACCACCCCAAGATCATCAAGGAATTTGGTGGGGAATACGGGTCTCCGGAACTTCGGCGCTACATCGACAGTATCGGCCAGCTTCTGGCGCGGACATCGGAGCGGCCAAATTTGAAATGGCGCTTTACGCTGCTGAATTCGGACATCATCAATGCTTTCGCAACACCCGGCGGATACGTCTATATCACCCGTGGCCTGATGGCACTGGCAGACGACGAAGCCCAGCTAGCGAGTGTGCTAGCGCATGAAATCGGACATATCACGGCGTTGCATCATGCACGTAGGTACGGACAGTCACTACTGGCAAATATAGGCGTTGTCGCGGCAACCGTGGTGGGCGGGCGCCCAGCCGCCGAATTGGGGCAACTAGGTGCAGTTTCCCTGCTGCAGAGCTATTCCCGGGACAACGAGTACGAATCCGACCAACTCGGCGTCCGCTATCTTGCCCGGGCAGGATACGACCCCAGCGCGATGGGAGGCTTTCTGGCGAGATTACGCGCCCATTCCCGGCTGAGTGCCAAGCGAAGAGGGGAATCTCCGGATTCTGTGGACCAGTTCAATTATCTGGCGACCCATCCGGCGCCAGCAGCCCGCGTGGATAGGGCCACACGTCTGGGGCAAAAAGCGAGCGTCCACAATCCGATGACCGCGAGGGATATCTACCTCTCCAAACTTAACGGCATGCGCTACGGAGATGATCCGGATCAGGGCCTGATCCGCGATCGCGATTTTCTGCATCCGAAACTCCGCTTCACCTTTCGGGTGCCGGCAGGTTTCAGCATGTTCAATACCTCCAAGGCCGTAAACGCGTTCGGACCGGGAAAATCGAGGATCATTTTCGACCTTGCGCCAAAACCCTTTGAAGGATCGATAGAACGGTACATCGCCCGCGTGTGGGGGAGCCGGTTGCGCCTGCGACAGCTCGAAACCATCCAGGTGAACGGCTTGGAAGCCGCGACCGGGGTAGCGAGTCTACGCGGTCGCAGCGGCACGCTGGATGCCCGTCTGGTCGCTTATCGCATCGACACAAAAACAATTTACCGGTTTGTCTTTCTGACACCAACCAACCAGACAGCGCGGCTTTCAACGGATTTACGCAGAACGACATTCAGTTTCCGACGTTTGAGCAGACAAGAGGCGAGTAGGCTAAAACCGCTGGCGCTCCGTATCCATACCGTCCGCCGGGGCGATACCGTCAATGGTTTAGCCCGCAGAATGCCCTATGCCGATTTTCAGGTAGAACGCTTCGAGGTACTGAACGGTATTTCCCGTAACGATGCCCTGCGCGTGGGACAAAAGATCAAAGTAGTTACGACGCAATAACTTGGTCCAGGATTACGCCGAGAAGCCGCTCGGCGGGCCCAGTATAGGCGGGATTGGCCGATCCGCGCGGACTCGTCGCGTTCAGGGTTTCAATTCGATTTGCCTCAAACTATTCCACAATCAGCTACATGGTTCCGGGCAGATCAACCCTGTCCGGTTCGATCACCAGTAGCGGTTTTTATAGTAATTCGGCATTTACTCCTTGTTCGCACAAAATACACGTTGGTGGGTGATTCCGTGAATGTGACCGCCTGGCTAGAACAGATGTGCAAAAAAATTGAGGCCTAGGCCGACGTCACCGGTTGGTCAGAGGTGATTCGATGGCGCATGCAAAGGAAAAATCAGATCTAACAAATCAGGGGCTCCGCGATATCTGGGGCCGCGACCGCGATATTTATGTTTAGGAGCTGACCCAGCTGGCGCTCAGTCAAATCCGGGTTTCAGCCGGCGAGGATGTCCTCGATTTTTTGCGTCGCGGCATCCACGTCCAGCCTCTCGACCAGGGCGAATTCATGCACCAGGCGTTCCAGTGCGGCTTCGTACATCTGGCGTTCGCTATAGGACTGTTCTGGCTGGCCGGGAGCTCGGTATAGGTCGCGGACGACCTCCGCGATCGCCACCGGATCGCCGCTGTTGATCTTGGCTTCGTATTCCTGGGCTCGCCGGCTCCACATCGTTCGTTTCGACCGTGCACGGCCTTTCAACGTGGCAACGACGGCCTGCATCTTGTCTTTGGAGCTGATTTTCCGCAGGCCGGAAGCCGCAACCTTCTCGATCGGCACCCGCAAGGTCATCTTTTCGGAATCGAACATGATAACGAATAGCTGAAGGGAGAACCCGGCGACTTCGCGCTTTTCGATACCGGTTACCTTGCCAACACCGTGGGTCGGATAAACCACGTAATCGCCCTTCGCAAACGGCAGTTTCTTCGCGGCAGGCTTTTTGGCAGCGGGCTTTTTGGC
>CAJWUK010000096.1 GCA_913047365.1 uncultured Alphaproteobacteria bacterium
TCCAGCTTTAACGGACGGGTAATGGCATTCATCACTTCGTCCATACGGGAATGGTTCAGGCGGCCATTCCAGGCGATACATCCGCCAGTTTTGCTGACCACCCGGCGAACATCGTCAGCATCGAGATCCACCCTAGCAAGGACTTCCATGGCGTCTGCCGTTCCGGCAGGGGAGGTGATGGCGCGCGAAGAAGTCTTTGGGATTGTCAGGCCGTAGGCGGCAACGATGGGGATCACGACCATCGTAATACGGCTTCCGGGAATACCGCCCATGGAGTGCTTGTCGACGACCAGATTAGTGCCCCAGTTAATCCGTTCCGCGTAGTCCACGCGGGCGCGGGCCAGATCGACCGTTTCGTCCTGGGTTAGGGATTCGGAGACCGCAACGAGAAAATCAGCGATCTGCTGGTCCTCGAACAGTCCGGCGACCATATCACCGATCACTTCATTGTATTCCAATTGGTTCAAAGCCTGTTTCGCGATTTTCCGTTCCAGAAGAAAATGGCTTCGCGGCGTTTCCCGTTTCAACGCACCAAGAAATGTCTGAATGCCGTCTTCCAGCGTGCCGTCATTAATAATGGTGGTTTTGGCAGCCTGTTCGGGTATTCGAGCGGCATCGCGTTCGAGGCGGGTCCGGATGTCTTTCGCCGTTTCCCGGCCGCGGTCCGCTAAGCGCTTGGCTAGTATCTCCGATGAGGCGATGACTTCCAGGACCACCGTTGGGGAATACTTGGAGATAGCTTCACTGATCACTGCGCGAGAGACGTTTGCGACGACGTTCTTGCCCTCTGCTAGGACGTCTGCATAGGCGTTCGGTATGCCGTATTTCAGACCATGAGCTTCCCAGTCCAGCATGAAGTCGCCGGCCGCTTGCTGTTCATCGAATTGGTCCTCGGTCAGCGCGTCGTGGTCTTCGCCAATAGCGTTTGATTTTCGGGTGATAGATCGTCTCGCGAACACGATATTCTGATCGGCGACGAGCGATGCGCGTGCGCCGTTGATCAGCGTGTCCTTGCCGGCGCCGCTGGGACCGACAACAAGGAATAGCGTGCCCGGCATTTACCGATTTCGGTCCAGCGACCTCCCGCTCCGGGCCACCCAAGGGACAA
The DNA here is from genome assembly GCA_913047365.1 of uncultured Alphaproteobacteria bacterium. GTDB lineage: Bacteria > Pseudomonadota > Alphaproteobacteria > MPNO01 > UBA830 > CAJWUK01. The sequence continues at coordinate 1,109 of CAJWUK010000096.1, forward strand.
TCCCTATGGGTGGCCCGGAGCGGGTTGGTGCCGAACAGTCAGAAATGGGCATTTATCCCTTATTTAGAAATGGTGACGTCGAGCCCGATATCGACGGCGGGAGCGGACTGGGTCATGCGGCCGACGGAAATTACATCGACGCCGGATTCAGCTTTATCCCTGATCGTATCGAGGCGTATGCCGCCGGATGCCTCAGTTTTCGCCCGCCCTGCGATGATCTTGATTCCTTGCTTCATCATTTTGGCCGACATGTTGTCGAACATGATGACATCGGCGCCTGCTTTGGCGGCCTCTTCCACCTGTTTCAGGGTATCGCACTCGACTTCGATCTTGGTGAGGGCAGGGGTCAGCGCTCGGGCCTGGGCTACGGCTTTGGTGATAGATCCGTGCACCGCAATGTGGTTATCCTTGATCAACACCCCGTCATGCAGGCCCAGTCGATGGGGGCGGCAGCCACCCACGCAGGCGGAATATTTCGATAGCATCCGAAGCCCTGGGATGGTTTTACGCGTATCGATCAACTGCGCGTTGGTGTGCGCAATCTCGGAGGCGTATTCGTTCACCAGTGTGGCGATGCCGCACATAAACTGAAGAATGTTAAGCGACGTTCGTTCGGCGGTCAGCAATCCGCGGCCCGGGCCGGTGACCCGCATCACGGCTGAGCCTTTTTGGGCCAGGGTTCCGTCCTTGGCCAGGGTTTTGACCTTGGCTTCGGGCACGATGTGGCGAAATACCTCTGCCGCGATCTCGATGCCGGCAATCACGATGTTCTGGCGGGTGTTCATTACGAAGTCCGCCCTGGCGTTGGTGGGAATCATGATGTTGGTCGTCAAATCCTGAAGCCCGACGTCTTCTTCCACCCATTCCTCGATCATCAGATGAAGATCCTCGCGCGGCGGAAGTAGGAAGGTGGGATCGATATCCTTTGGCCGCCGTTTTGCGACGGGCTTGCGGGCGGGTTTCTTGGCGGCCATAACTTTGTCCTCATCTGTTTCCAAAATCATATGTATACAAACAATTATACTGAGGCAAGACGGTTCGGCTTCAAACCATTTTGGATGACGGGAATGGGCTGCCTCTGCTTTAATCAAGTCGCTAAAATCGGAGAGCAGGAATGGATACTGGCATCGAAAATACGCGCGAGCTGCCCAAGGAAATCGATATTCAGACGGATACGCGGGATATTCTTGCCCGCGCCAGCCGGTATGCGGAGGACCGGGAATTCAAGGATTGGCTGATTGTCGACGTGGATGCCCACCATTCAGAAATGGCATCCTGGAAAGAAGTCGTCACCCACATCGAAGATCCAGTCATGCGCCATACAGCGACCGAGTTGCAGAAGCGGACAGGGTCGACCGCTGGCCTCTCTAACCATATCGGCGGGCTGCGCTATCAGGATGTGGGTGGCCGGATACCTCATCAGACGGCGCTTCGCGAAGAAATCGACGATGAGTCCGTTCATCGCGATGTGACGTTGATGCGCCGGGTAATGGATGCGCTGCATATTGATTGGCAGGTGCTATTTCCCGGAAATTTGCTGCAGCTTGGTCTGCACCCTCAGCCACGCGTCGAAGTACAGCTTGCCTTTGCCTACAACCGGTTCTTGATGGAGCGGATTATCCCAGCAGAGCCGAGGCTGAAAACCCTTCTATATCTGCCGTTCTGCGAACCGAAAGAATGCGAACGTATGGTCGAGGAATTTGCCGATCATCCGGATGTTATCGGTTTCATGGTGACATCGGTCCGCTACAAATCCGTCCATCATGACAGCTATATGCGGCTCTATTCGATGATAGAGGAAACTGGCAAGCCGCTGTGTTTCCACGCCGGCAACAACTGGCAGGACGATTACCTGAAGCAGCTTGATACGTTCATCAACATGCACGCTATCTCCTTCGTTTTGTGCAACATGGTGCATCTAGCGAATTGGGTGATGCACGGGCTGAACGAGCGTTTTCCCAATCTCGATGTCATCTGGACCGAAAGTGGCGTCGCCTGGGTGCCGTTCATGATGCAACGCCTGGATAACGAATATCTTATGAGGTCGTCCGAAGCACCGAACCTGAAAAAGCTGCCAAGCGAATATATCCAGGATATGTATTTCACGACCCAGCCCATGGAACGCACGAACATGGGTTTGCTGGAAGCCGGTTTCAAGGCGATGAAGGCTGACACCCAGTTGCTCTATGCTTCGGACTGGCCCCACTGGGACTTCGATGCGCCCAACAGTGTTTACGATCTGCCGTTCCTGGACGAGGACGCGAAGAAGAATATTCTTGGGCGGAACGCGGCGCGTTTGTTTGGGTTGCCCGATCCCACCAGGGATTGAAGGTAAGGGAAAAGAGACATGATCACTTCAGTCGTGACATAAAAACTGCCCACTGGCATGGTCTGCCCGGCGTCAGAGCAGGCCGCTGCGCATCAAGCATTTTCTCTATCAGGAAGAACAGGGCCTCGGCGGCGGAGAGTTTCCATACCGGCGGCTAGTTCGGTTCCATGGAACAACGTATGGAATCCCGGTTCGAACTGTTTATTTCGAAATTGCCGTTGTGGTCGACAATGTCGCCGTGATGACACTGGATCGCGGCGCTACCCCTACCGTTTTACCCGCACCTGTTCGACCAGTTTGGCGACGGTGTCGTCGCCCTGACCCATGGGGCGTACGCGGGAGAATTTCTGGCGGTCTTCGGGGCGCCAGGTCGGCGGCTTCGTTGCATCGATGGCAAGCTTTCCGCCGACGCGCATAACCGTGTAGTCCTCCCGCACCTGCGGGATCGAAATATCTAGCGGGTGCAGCCGAGTGTTGGGCACGATATGCGCCATAGTCTGCGGATCGCAGCGGCACGCGATAGCCCACAATACTTCTTCGGCATTGTAGATATCAACGTCTTCGTCCACGGCAATGACGACTTTCACGTGCAAATTGGGTCCTGACAGCGCCGACATTAGTGTATCGCGGACCTGGCCGTCCCAGCGCGCCTCCATCTGAATGATCATCATGAACTGCGACGCCCAGGGCGGTACGAACACGTCCAGAATGTTGGTGTTGCCGTGGGTCTCTTTAAGCCGGTTGTAGTAGGTGGCTTCCATCGGCAGCGTAATCAGCGGCTGATGATCGGTGAACCACGTTGCCTGCATATGGCGAAAGATTGGATCTTTGCGATGGGTGATGCCGGTGATCTGAAACACAGGGGCCGGGCCTTCGGCACCGGCGCCAAAGGTGGTGAATTCGCCGAATGGACCCTCAGGCGCGCGGTCCCTCGGATGGACCAGACCTTCAATCACGACCTCTGCATGAGCGGGGACTTCGAGATCGATGGTGTCGCATTTGATCATCTCGATGTCTTCCCCAAGAATTCCGGCGCCATATTCCAGTTCGTCAAAATCCTCGTGCTTGCCGGACCAGTTCGACATGATCTCGTATACCGGATGGAGGCCGATCGCGAAGGCCATCGGCATCGGCTCGTCTTTCTCGACATATTTCATGTAGTGGGCATAGTTGTGCCGCGCCGCCATCCAGAACGTCGCCTTTTGCGGATCGTCGGTCAGCATCATGCGGATGATGGCTTCGTTGCGGATGCCGGTTTCCGGGTCCTTCGTTATGGTGATGCCGGAGCCCAGATACCGCCCGCCGTCACCGTGGCTGTGCTGCGGGATTGGCAGGGCGTGGAGATCTACGTCCTTACCCAGCATCTTCACTTCTTTAACCGGGGCATCATCCACCATCACCGATTTGCCGCGCTTGGTGGCCATCTGTTCGGCCAGATAGGGGCAGACCTCGTTAGCGTTATCCAGGCCGAACGCCGCAGCCTGTCCCTCCCGGTCTTTGATCAGGATGTCAGTCAGGCGCCAGTCGTCGAAGCCCGGCATATTATGAAACATCAACGGCCCTTGGCTCTCCGAACACAGGTATCCTACCTGGGTCAGGGGATCCACGGGTTCGTGGATATGCAGCATCCGGTTATCGATCGCTTCGAGGAATGTGCGTAAGGAATGCGGCATAGATTCTATCTCCCTTTTATTGCGGAAACTATAACCACCTATGTTTTTTCAGGCCAACCCATATTTGTTTGTATACAAACAAATATGGGTATAATTATCTTTTACAGAATTACATCGGCAACTAAAAAAAGTATTTTAAGCTTAAAATAAACCGTGACGACTTTTGCGTCTGTGCCTATTATGGCGTTCACAGGATTTAGAACGTTACGAAGACCGAAAGGAATAACAGATGGCGACGAGCGCATCAGAGGTTGGCGGGCACACACCGCGCGTTTGGGGGAAGTTCAACTGGGAAGATCCAATGGCACTCGACGGTTTGCTGACCGAAGAGGAGCGAATGGTGCGGGAAACCGCACGCCAGTATGCTCAGGAAAGACTGATGCCCCGGATCGTCGAAGCATATAACGAGGAAAAGGAAGATCCCGACCTGATACCGGAGATGGGCGAGCTCGGCCTGCTCGGACCCACTATTCATGGGTATGGTTGCGCAGGCGTTTCCTATGTTTCTTACGGATTGATTGCGCGGGAAATCGAAAAGGTGGACTCATCCTACCGGTCGACCCTTTCCGTCCAGTCCAGCCTGGTGATGTGGCCGATCTACAATTACGGAACCGAGGAACAACGTGAAAAATTCCTGCCCAAGCTGGCGAGCGGTGAATGGGTGGGCGCATTCGGCCTGACGGAACCCGATCACGGATCCGATCCAGGCGGCATGAAAACCCGCGCGAAAAAGGTCGACGGCGGATACCAGCTTAACGGCGCGAAGATGTGGATTTCGAATTCGCCGCTGGCTGATGTGTTCGTGGTCTGGGCGAAAGATGATGAAGACGTCATCCGCGGCTATGTTCTGGAACGCGGAATGGAGGGCCTATCTACTCCCAAGTTGAAGAACAAGCTTTCTCTTCGTGCCTCCACCACCGGTGAAATCGTCATGGACAACGTTTTCGTGCCGGACGAGAACTGGCTGCCGGAAGCCCGCGGCCTTAGCGGGCCGTTCGGGTGTCTGAACAACGCTCGGTACGGCATCGCCTGGGGCGCGCTGGGTTCAGCGGAATTCTGCTGGCGGGCGGCGCGGGAATACGCGTTGGAACGCACGCAGTTCGGCAAGCCGCTGGCGTCGTACCAGTTGGTCCAGAAAAAGCTTGCGGATATGCAGTCAGAAATCTTCATCGGACTGCAGTCATGCCTGCAGATGGGCCGGATGATGGAAGACGGTAGCTGCGCGCCGGAACTGATTTCCATGCTGAAAAGGAATTCCACAGGCAAGGCGCGGGATATCTGCCGTGATGCGCGCGATATTCACGGCGGCAATGGCATCACCGATGAATATCACGTGATGCGCCATATGATGAACATGGAAACCATCTACACCTACGAGGGCACGCACGATATTCACGCGTTGATCCTTGGCCGGGCGCAGACGGGCATTCAGGCATTTTTCTAAGCCGTTAGATTTCGGTATTACTGAGGCGGGCGGATTTTAAATCCGCCCGTTTCCGTTTTGGGGCACGTTATGAGCAAACCTCTCGATCACCTTCGCGTATTGGATATGAGCCGAATTTTGGCAGGGCCCTGGTGCGGTCAGACCTTCGCCGATTTGGGGGCGGAGGTCATAAAAGTTGAACGGCCGGGCACCGGCGACGACACAAGAGGCTGGGGACCGCCCTTCATGGCGGACAAGGGTGGCCATGAAACCGACGAAGCGGCGTACTTCCTGTCCGCTAATCGCGGCAAAAAATCGGTAACCGTCGATATCACCAAAACGAAAGGCCAGAACATTATCCGCAAGCTGGCGGCGGAATGCGATATTCTGATCGAGAATTACAAGGTCGGTGGTCTGAAAAAATACGGCCTAGATTATGACAGCCTGTCCAGAATTAACCCCCGCCTGGTGTATTGTTCCATTACCGGCTTCGGTCAGACGGGACCCTACAGCCCGCGCGCGGGGTACGATTTCCTGATCCAGGCCATGGGTGGCCTGATGAGCGTGACCGGCGAGGCAGAGAGCAGGCCCGGCGGCGGGCCGCAGAAGATTGGCGTCGCGCTGTCTGATATTCTGACCGGTCTTTACACCACCATCGGAGCGCTATCGGCACTGGCCATGCGCGAAAAGACGGGCAGGGGACAACACGTCGACATGGCTTTGCTAGATGTCACCATCGCCTCAATGGCGAACCAAGCGATGAACTATCTTATTGCCGGCAAGGCACCCACTATGATGGGGAATGCGCATCCCAACATCGTGCCCTATGAAGCCTACAAGGCGGCCGATCACTACATCATTCTGGCGGTCGGAAACGATGCGCAGTTCCGGCGGTTCTGCGAAGTCGCGGGTCGGATTGATTTAGCCGACGATACGCAATACGCAACCAATCGGGGTCGGGTGGAAAACCGGGAGGTTCTTGGCCCGATCCTGAACGAAATTATCGAGGCCAAAACGCGCAGCTTCTGGCTAGAAGAGCTTGAAAAGGTGGGCGTACCCTGCGGTCCCATCAATAACTTGGAACAGATCTTTGATGATCCGCATGTGCAGGCGCGCGGCGCCCGGCAGGAGGTTATCCATCCGGTTGCCGGCACCCTGCCGACCGTTGCGAATCCGATCAGGTTTTCGGAAACGCCGATTGAATACACCATCGGCCCGCCGACGCTGGGTCAGCACACGGACGAAATTCTGCAATCATTGCTTTCCCTCAGCGAGAAACAGATAGAAGATTTGAGGAAACAGGGCATTGTCTAGCCGCTTCTTGACACTCTGACCCCCCTCCTTCATCGTTCGTGTACTAACAATTTAGGAATTCTCGATGGCATCGCGTGCGGCGAACCGTGCGGAAGAGAAGGTTCGTGCGGGCCAAGAAGGTCGGTCCGGTTACGTTCTTGAAAATCAGGTCGGCCATTTGCTGCGCCGTGCGCATCAGCGCCACACCGCAATTTTTCAGGCGACCGTCGGGGACGAGCAATTAACCCCGCTGCAGTTCGCGGCGTTGATGAGGCTCTCAGATGTTGGCGAAACATCCCAGAACCAGCTAGGCCGCCTGACTGCGATGGATGCCGCCACCATGCAGGGCGTGATCAAGCGGCTAATCTCGCGTGGGCTGATTGACCGTCGCCCGGACCCCAACGACCGGCGGCGATTGCTGCTGACCCTGTCTGCCGCCGGGGAAAAAATGGTTGACGGTGTTAAAGACATTGGGTTCCGGATTACTGATCAGACGCTGGAGCCGTTGTCCCGGGGCGAGCGCGAAACGTTTATCAAGTTGCTCCGGCGTTTGTCGGACTGACGTTCCGGTCAGGCAGCGACTTGCGCGGCATCCAAAGCGGCGATCATTTCTGTCGGCGTGATAAATTTTCGCCTAGGTGCGCCGGGCGGGGCGGCTTCAACCTCCAAGCGATCGATGATCTGCCATTCCTCGAAGGAAACAACACGAACGTTTCTCTCCTTCAGCAATGTATCCATGCCGTCACAACCGGCGCGGCCGCCATCGTCATATTCGGCGATGATCTTGTCTACGACTTCTAGGGAATCGTTCTTGTTGGTACCGATCGTGCCGGAGGCGCCGCGTTTTAGCCACCCCACCGCGTAAAGCCGGTCCGACACTTTGCCTTCTTCGTTCTCGACGACGCCCCAGTCATCGTTGAAAGGTACATCGTCAATCGGAAACGCTCGCGATCCGATGCAGGTAATGACGATCTGGGCCGGAATGTCGACGGTTTCGCCGGTGCTGTGAACCTTGCCGTTCTCATCGACGGTGGTTCGTTCGCAGCGCACGCCTTCTACCGAGTTCTGGCCCAAAATTTCGATCGGCGATAGAAAAAAACCAAAGTGCACGCGCTTGTTCTTATCCTCTAGGCTGACATCCAGGAACGAGCGCATGGTTTCTATATTTTTTTCACGTAGACGGAGATCTCGATCAGACATGTAGTCGGCGACAATCTTGCCGGGCAGGTGATCGGGATTCATAATCGGCGCAGCATTTTCCAGTCCGCCCATTTCCCGAAGTTCGACATTTGTGAACGCGGCTTCCACCGGACCACGTCGGCCCAGCATATGAATGTCTGTGACGGGCGAGCTTTGAGCCGCATCCGCGGCATAGTCGACCAGATCCGTAATCGACATTTCGCTGTTGGTTTTGGCGAGTACACGGGCGACATCCAGTGCCACATTGCCCACGCCTATAATGACTGCAGATTTGACACCAAGGTCTGGATTCAAATCCCTGAAATCCGGGTGACCGTTGTACCAGCCGACGAAAGCGTTTGAGCCGAATACATTCGGAAGGTCTTCGCCGTCGACGCCTAGCCTGTTGTCATGCGGTGCGCCATAGGCCAGAACGACCGCGTCATAAATCCTCAGCAATTCCGTCACCGCGATGTCCTTGCCGACTTCCACATTGCCGATATAACGCACGCGGTCATTAGATAGTGTGCGTTCGTAAGCCTTCGAGACCCGCTTGGTTTTCTGGTGGTCGGGGGCGACACCGCCGCGTATCAGCCCAAATGGTGACGGCAGACGTTCGATAACGTCGACACGGCATTCGGGGTCTTTGTCCAGAAAACCCTGCGCGGCATACATACCGCCGGGGCCAGACCCGACGATCACGATGGTACGAGACATTGTGAAGCCTTTACTCGAACGTTTCCGTGTTTTTACGATCTTGTTTGGGCGCCATCATAGCGGGTGATCCGCGCGAGAAAAGGCCCGAGCCGGGAATCGTCTTCCCCTATTTCCAAAGCTTTTGGGTCGCAATTCTGGCACCTTCCGCCATGGCTTCGAATTTCGCCCAGATGACGGTGGGATGTACCTCCGTGTGGTAGCAAGCCTGCGAGGAAAAGCCGCAATCGCCGCCGGCCAGCACGTTCTCGCGGCCGACGCGTTCGGCATAGCGTATTAGGCGTTCCGCTATCAGCTCAGGGTGTTCTACAATATTGCTTGCGTGGGTGATGACACCAGGAATTAGGGCGCGGCCTTCAGGCAGTTTTAGATCTTCCCACACGTGATATTCGTGTTCGTGCCGGGCATTCGCCGCCTCGAAAGAATAGGA
>CAJWUK010000097.1 GCA_913047365.1 uncultured Alphaproteobacteria bacterium
CGTCGCCCTTCGTCAGGCGGCCGTCTTTACCGGTGCCGGTGATTTGAGACGGATCCAGCCTGTTTTCATCCACCAGCTTGCGAACGGCAGGCGACAGCTTGCCGCTGTCATCTTCGCCCCTAGGCGCTTCCGGGGCCCTCTTGTCTTCCTTCGAGGCGGCATTTGGTTCGTTGGGCGCGGGATCTTCCTTATGGGCCGGCGCGGCGGCGCCATCGCCGATCAAGCCTAGGAGGGTGCCGACCTCGACGTTATCACCTTCCTTGGCGGTGATTTCGCTCAACGTGCCGGCCGCGCTTGCATTTACTTCCAGCGTAACCTTGTCGGTTTCAAGTTCGACAATCGGTTCATCCTGGGCAACGGCTTCCCCCACGGCCTTGAACCACTTTGCGACCGTCGCCTCGTTGACGGATTCGCCCAGCGTGGGAACGATAATTTCTGTCGACATGTTCTTTGTGCTCCTGAAACGAAATTGCCGCCGGGGATCAGATGGTCAGGGCGTCTTCGACAAGCGCCTGCTGTTCCCTGGTATGTTTTCCGTGCGATCCAGTTGCGGGCGATGCCGCTTCCGGCCGACCGGCATAGATCGGACGTTCGGCGTCGATATCCACATTGCCGAGAAGTTCCTCGATGCGCCGGTCCATGAAGGTCCACGCGCCCATATTTTTGGGCTCTTCCTGGCACCAGACGACATCTGCGTTGGGATACTTTTTCAGCTCCTTCGAAAGAGAAATACTGGGGAACGGATAAAGCTGTTCGAGACGGACCAACGCCATATTACTAATTTTCATTTCCTCGCGTGCGGCCAGCAGGTCGAAATAGACCTTGCCGCTGCAGAGAACCACGCGTTTAATCTTGGTCCGCGCCACCAGATCTCCGGTTTCAGGCAGGACCCGGTTGAACGATGTGCCGGGACCGAAATCTTCAAGCTTTGAGACCGCCCCTTTGTGGCGAAGCAGCGATTTAGGGGTGGTGATGACCAACGGTTTCCGGAAATCACGATGAATCTGGCGCCGCAAGGCGTGAAAATAGTTGGCTGGTGTCGTGATGTTGCAGACCTGCCAGTTATCTTCCGCGCAGAGTTGAAGATAGCGTTCCAGCCGCGCCGAGGAATGTTCGGGCCCCTGCCCTTCAAAACCGTGCGGCAGCAGCATGACCAGACCTGACATGCGCAGCCATTTGGATTCGCCGGACGATATGAATTGATCGAAGATGAACTGGGCGCCATTGGCGAAATCGCCGAACTGTGCCTCCCACATCACCAAAACTTCCGGATCGGCAAGCGACAGCCCGTATTCGAAGCCGAGAACCGCTGCTTCCGACAGGGTGGAGTTCCGCGCGATGAACTTCGCTTGGTTTCCCGGGCGAATCTGTTCCAGCGGGATATAGACACTTTCATTTTCCTGGTCGGTGACGACAACGTGGCGCTGCGAAAACGTGCCGCGAGCAACGTCTTGACCGCTCAGGCGCACAAGATGACCTTCCGTCAGCAGGGTGCCGAAAGCCAACGCTTCGCCGGTGGCCCAGTCAATGCCTTCGCCCACCTTTATCGACTTGCCGCGGTTGTCGAAAAACCGGCGCAGCTTGCTGTTGATGTTTAAATCGTCCGGCACGGCGGAAATGGCGGCCCCGACTTCCTGCAGCAGGTCGAAGGGTACATCGGTCTTTCCCTTGCGTTCCTCGACCGACGGCGCAGTCGTCAGTCCCTGCCATTTGCCCTCAAGCCAGTCAGCCTTGTTGGGTTTGTAAGATTTGGAGGCTTCGAAATCGGTATCTAGACGCGCCCGGGCGTTTGACTGGATCTCTTCGACACCTTCTTCGGTGATGACGTTTTCGGCAATTAGCTGGTTTGCGTAAATCTGTCGGGTTGTCGGGTGGTTGGCGATCGCCTGGTACATCTTCGGCTGGGTAAACGCAGGCTCGTCACCCTCGTTATGTCCGAAACGGCGATAGCACCAAATGTCGATCACTACATCCTTGCGGAATTCATGGCGAAATTCGGTGGCGATGCGCGCCACGTGGATCACGGCTTCAACATCGTCGCCGTTCACGTGAAAAATTGGTGCCTGCGCCATCTTGGCGATTTCGGTCGGATACCGGGACGTTCGCGTTGCTGCGGGGTTTGTCGTGAAGCCGATCTGGTTGTTCACAACCACATGGATGGTACCTCCGGTACGGTACCCCTTGATATCGGAGAGACCGAACGTTTCGGCCACGATGCCCTGGCCGCCGAATGCAGCGTCCCCATGCACCAGGAGACCCAGAACCTTGCGCCGTTCTTTGTCACCGCGTTGGCGCTGTTTGGCGCGAACCTTGCCAACCACCACAGGATCGACCGCTTCCAGATGCGACGGATTTGCGGCGAGCGAAAGATGCACCTGTTCGCCGTCAAATTCGCGATCGGCGGAAGTGCCGAGATGGTATTTCACGTCGCCTGAACCCTGCACTTCCTCGGGAGTAGCGGAGGTTCCTTCGAATTCCGAAAAGATCGCCGAGAACGGCTTGTTCATCACATTGGCCAGAACGTTCAGCCGCCCGCGATGGGGCATGCCGATCACGACCTCCTCGACGCCGAGCTGGCGGCCCCGTTTCAGAACCTGTTCCAGCGCCGGAACCAGGGCTTCAGCACCATCGAGACCGAAGCGTTTGGTGCCAGTGTATTTGACATTGAGGAACTGTTCGAAGGTTTCCGCCTCGGTCAGTCGTTCGAGAATCGTGGTCTTTCCGATATCGGTGAAATCGGTGTGGTTGTGGATCCCCTCAATCCGATCTTGGATCCAGATTTTTTCGTCGGGCGAGGTGATATGCATGTATTCCACGCCGATATGACCGCAGTAGGTCTCGCGCGCACGCTCGACGATATCGCGCAACGGCGCTTTTTCACCTAGGCCCAGCCGGTCGTGAATATAAATCTCACGGTCGTAATCAGCTTCGCTGAAGCCATATGATTCTGGGTCGAGCTCGGTGTGGCTGAGCGGCTGTTCGAGGCCAAGTGGATCGAGCTCCGCATAGAGATGACCGCGCACGCGGTGCGACCGGATAATCATCAGCGCCTGAATGGAATCGCGGGTAACATCGCCGAGCCGGCCGTTTGCCGCTGGCGCCGCTGCGCCGCTGGATTTCAATACCTCGGCGGCCGTTCCCGTGCCTATAACCGCTGTTACGCGCGGTGCCCAGCTCGCACCAATCAGATCCCTCAGGATATCTGGCGCTTCGTCTTTCAATTCGTCGAAGAACGACTTCCATTCCGGGTCGACCGTGGTCGGTTTTTCCAGATAGCGGGCATAAAGCTCTGCGACGAACGTGCTGTTCGTGCTGTTCAGGAACGAAGTCCGTTCAAGCAATTCGGTCATGACGTCCAGCGGCGACCCCGCCGCCCCTTTTTAATGCTACATCGCCGGAAAACGCCGGCGCGGCAAGCCCCGTCTTATCCCTTCATCGCATCGACCATCGCATTGCCAATACCGGCGGGCGAATCGGATACCCTTATCCCTGCGCTTTTCATAGCGTCAATCTTGTCGTCGGCGCCGCCTTTACCGCCAGAAATAATCGCGCCGGCGTGGCCCATGCGACGCCCGGGCGGTGCTGTAACACCGGCGATAAACCCGACGACCGGCTTTTTGGTCCTGGATTTTTTGATAAAATCGGCCGCATCCTCTTCCGCGGAACCGCCGATTTCGCCGATCATCACGACGCCCTCGGTCTCGTCGTCGCCGAGGAACATATCGATGCAGTCAACAAAGTTGGTGCCGTTCACCGGATCGCCGCCGATGCCGATACAGGTGGTCTGGCCAAGCCCCGCCGCGGTGGTCTGCGCCACTGCTTCGTAGGTCAGCGTACCTGAACGGGAAACAATACCGATCTTCCCGCGCTGGTGGATGTGGCCCGGCATGATACCGATCTTGCATTCGCCAGGGGTGATAATGCCGGGGCAGTTGGGACCGATCAGCCGCGTGTTCGAATTGGCGAGCGCGCGTTTCACCCGCACCATATCGAGCACGGGAATGCCTTCGGTAATGCAAACGGCCAACGGTATTTCAGCATCGATCGCTTCGAGGATGGCATCGGCAGCAAACGGCGGCGGCACGTAGATAACAGAGGCGTTTGCGCCGGTCTTGTCGACCGCATCTGCAACGGTGTCGAACACCGGCAGATCCAGATGCGTCTTTCCGCCCTTACCGGGGGTAACACCGCCGACCATGTTGGTGCCATAGGCGATCGCCTGTTCCGAATGGAAGGTCCCCTGCGCGCCGGTGAAACCCTGGCAGATAACCTTGGTATCTTTTCCGACCAACACAGACATCAAGCTGCCTCCTGCGTAACTTTGACGACCTTTTCGGCTGCATCCGCCAGATTATCTGCGGACACGATGGGCAGACCCGATTCTTCGAGAATTTTCTTGCCCAAATCGACGTTGGTGCCAGCAAGCCGGACGACCAGCGGCACATCGAGGCTAACTTCACGAGCCGCCGCAACCACGCCTTCGGCAATTACGTCACAGCGCATGATGCCACCAAAGATGTTCACCAGGATCGATTCCACATTGGGATCGGACAGGATGAGCTTGAACGCCGTGGTGACGCGTTCCTTGGTGGCTCCGCCGCCGACGTCCAGAAAGTTTGCCGGTTCGCCGCCGTAGAGCTTGATGATGTCCATCGTCGCCATCGCGAGCCCGGCGCCGTTGACCATGCAGCCGATATTCCCGTCCAGGGTGATGTAGTTCAGTTCGTGCCTGGCGGCTTCTAGTTCCCTAGGATCTTCTTCGTCTTCGTCCCGGAGTTCCAGAACATCGGCGTGGCGGAACAGCGCGTTGTCATCGAAGTTCATCTTCGCATCGAGCGCGATCACATCGCCTGACCCGGTAACGACCAGCGGATTGACTTCGACGATGGACGCGTCGAGTTCGGTGAACGCCTTATACATGGCCATCAGGAATTTTCCGGCGGCCTTCACCTGATCCACTTCCAGGCCAAGACCGAACGCGATCTGGCGAACGTGGAACGGCTGGATTCCGGTGGCGGGGTCGATATCGATCCGCAGGATTTTTTCGGGCGTCGCCTCGGCGACTTCCTCGATTTCCATGCCGCCCTCCGTCGACGCCATGATGGTTACCCGGCTAGTCGCCCGGTCAATCAGAATGCCGAGATACAGCTCGCGCGCGATGTCGCAGCCTTCTTCGATATAGACGCGTTTTACTTCCTTGCCTTCGTCCCCGGTCTGCTTGGTGACAAGAATCTGGCCCAGCATGGACGCCGCATTTTCGGCCACATCGTCGACCGATTTCACAACGCGGACACCGCCCTTGTCACTGTTGTCGTCCTTGAACCGACCAGCTCCGCGGCCACCTGCATGAATTTGGGACTTAACCACCCAGACGGGGCCGCCCAGGTCTTCGGCGGCCTTCTTCGCCTCACCGGCGGTATAAGCAACAAAGCCTTTCGGCACGGCGACGCCGTATTTGGCGAGCAACTGCTTCGCCTGATATTCGTGGATATTCATCTCGCGTCCATATGCTCCTGTGGCAATACGAAACCGTAAATACCATCTGTTAAGGGACCGTTAACCATAAATCCGCGAAACGGAATCACCCAGCGGCAGAAACGGGATTGTGATGCCTTTTTCCTATTTTTTCGACGCTTCGCGTTCCAATTTTTTGACGACGTCGATGAGGCCCTGAACCGCCTTGACCGACTTGCTGAACTGGCGCTTTTCACCGGCATCCAACTTGACCTCGACGATGCGTTCGATGCCCTTTGCACCGATCACCACCGGCACTCCGACATACATGCCCTTGACGCCGTATTCACCATTCAGCTTGGCGGCACAGGGCAGCACGCGCTTTTTATCCTTCAAATAGGATTCGGCCATCGCGATGGCGGACGATGCCGGGGCGTAGAAAGCGGAGCCATTGCCCAGCAGGCCGACGATTTCACCGCCGCCATCACGCGTGCGCTGAACGATCGCATCGAGCTTTTTCTGGGTCGTCCACTTCATCCTGACTAGGTCGGGCAGCGGAATGCCAGCCACCGTGGAATAGCGCACCGATGGCACCATGGTATCGCCGTGACCGCCTAGAACGAACGCCGTGACGTCTTCCACCGAGACGTTGAATTCTTCGGCCAGAAAATAGCGGAATCGCGCGCTGTCAAGCACACCGGCCATACCGACGACTTTCTTCGGTGGCAGACCCGAATGCTTCTGCAGAGCCCAGACCATGGCATCCAGCGGATTGGTAATGCAAATCACAAAGGCATGGGGCGCGTATTTCCTGATGCCCTGGCCGACCTGTTTCATCACGTTGGAATTGATACCGATCAGGTCATCCCTGCTCATCCCCGGCTTGCGCGGAATGCCCGCCGTCACGATTACCACATCGGCGCCCTTGATCCCGGCATAGGAATTGGTACCGGTCATGCGGGAGTCGAATCCTTCGACCGGGGACGATTCCACCAGGTCGAGGGCTTTTCCCTGCGGGGTACCTTTCATGATATCGAAAAGGACGACATCGCCGAGATCTTTTAGTCCGGCGAGATGCGCCAGCGTGCCGCCAATGTTGCCGGCGCCGACGAGGGCGATTTTATTGCGGGCCATGGATGCTTCCGAGGCTGTTATGGAAAAGGATTTGTGTAGCCGACAGTCGCCTGACGGAACCGGGCGTTCATACCGCTGTTAACCTGTCAGGGCAAGGGGAACGGGCGACTGCTTTGAGAAGTGAGGTCAATGGCTCCGTACAACAAAAACGGTAACAGTGGGCCGCCGTTTTGAAATCTATTCAATTGAGTCTATCTTCCGCCGGCGGCGCATCGCAGCTATTCCAATAAGCCCGAGGCCGATAATCGCCAGATGACTGGTTCGGGGACAGCGACATAAGTCCCTGTAACTTCGATGAAATAGCTCCGCGGAAGGGCACCCGGCCAGGGATGCTCGACGTCTGACGTTTTTTTGATTGAAACCATATAAAACACCTGTTGTCAGGCCGCCGGTGGTAATTTCCAGGAAATACCGGACACCGCTAGGATTTTTGTACTGCGGAACATGATCGAATGTCGCATAGCCGCCGTTGCCAAGGTCCTACCGGCGAATTTCAACGACATTTGCGTGTGCTGCACCGAAAAATTGTCCGAGACAGAGGGCCACGATAAGAGAATTTTAAATCATGGAATTCTTCACATTGCTTATTTCAACACTTATGAGTGAGAAGCAACAAGAAGTATGCCACTTGCCGATCACCATTAAATTTCAAGTTGTTAGTGGATCAGTCAAAAGCCGGTCTGTACGATGCTGCAAAGAATACGAACGTAGGCTTCCATTAGTCCCCCCGTGCCGCGCGGATATAGTCTTCTGACTGCATTTCGATCAGGCGAGATGCGGTGCGTTCGAATGCGGTGGCCGTGTCGCCTTCCGTACACAGTTCATCAGGCTCCGCCGCTGCGGACACGACAATATTCACCTTGGCCTCGTACAGCGCGTCGATCAGCGTGACCATGCGCTTGGCTTCGTTCCGCTTCGCCGGGGGCAAAAGGGGCACATTCGCCAGAATGATGGTGTGATAGGCCTTGGCTATCGCCAGGTAATCAGGTGCGCCCAGCGGTTTTTCGCACAGATCGGCGAAGGGAAACCGCGCAACGCCCTTCGCCGCCGCAGGCACCCTCACGACCCGGCCCATTACGGGCACTTTATCGGGCTCTCCCACGGCATCGTCGGTCAGGGCAGCAAAAACCTGATCGAGAGCGGCGTCGGCTTCCACCCCCAAGAGCGTGTAATAAACGCCCATATCCGCCAACCGGTCCCGGCGGTAATCCCGCTGGGCTTCCAGCTTTACAATATCAATCCGCGTTTTCAGGATATCGATAAAGGGCAGGAACCGATCCCGCTGTAGCCCGCCGGCATACAGATTGTCGGGGTGCGTGTTGCTAGTCGCGACGACCACAACGCCTTCCTCAAACAAAGCCTCGAAAAGACGGGCCAGGATCATCGCATCAGCGATATTGTCGACCTGGAATTCGTCGAAACACAGCAGCCAGGTTTCCTGCGCGATCTTTTCGGCGATTTTCGGCAGCGGGTCCTGCAGCTTCCCGTCTTTCTGGCGCCAGTCATGCATGGTGGCGTGCATTTCCAGCATGAATTCATGGAAATGGACCCGGCGCTTTTTATCGCCGGCGACCGTCTCGTAAAACACGTCCATCAGCATAGACTTTCCGCGCCCCACCGGCCCGAACATGTACAACCCCTGCGGCGTGGGTTCCGACGGGCGGCGCGAAAGCCTAAATCGTTCGCGCCAGCCAGAACCGCCCTGCGCCGGTTCGTATTTAGATAGCGCATGCCATAAGGTCTCTAGCTTTTCAGCCGCCAATTCCTGGATCGGATCGCGGTGAAGTTCGCCTTCGGCAATCATGGCCCGATAGGCGAAAAGGGGACCTTCTGACATAGACTTCTGAATACTGGTGGACGGGCGCGGCATGGATAACGGAAAGGAGCCATGGATCAAGTCATTTCCGAAAGTTTACATTTGGCGGCAGAAACCGCAGGGTCGGTCAATTCCGAATACCCACTGCGCCTGATTATCCGAAATCCGGTGATTTTCCGTCTGTTGCTGGTGTTTTTCACTGGCACCCTTGCATCGCTAGTCGCAGCCTAGGCCAGCTTCGACGGTACCCTGTCGCCTGGCGGCGGCGCAGATACCCCGGTAGCGTCACAAACGTCCGCCCTCGCGGTCGGATTGCCATTCACGGTCGTCCTGCTGTTGAACAACGTATCGCTCTATATGGTGCTCAGTCACGAAAGAAAACATGACTGGGCACGGTTCGCCCGCCGACCTAGAGAGGTCGTTTCGGAAGGCGCCAGACTGTTGTCATCGCACAAACAAAAAGGGCGGGCACAGAACCCTCCCTTTTTTACGTTCCGTTTCAGGAATGACCGGCTGGAAATTAGCGCCGCTGCACCATTGCCTGTTTAATTTCGCCGATTGCCTTCGCTGGGTTCAGACCTTTCGGGCAGGTCTTTGTGCAGTTCATGATCGTGTGGCAGCGATACAGGCGGAATGGATCCTCTAGTTCGTCCAGCCGTTCGCCGGACGCTTCATCGCGCGAATCCTGAATCCAGCGATTCGCTTGTAACAGGATCGCCGGGCCCAGATAGCGGTCGCCGTTCCACCAGTAGCTTGGGCAACTAGTCGTACAGCAGAAGCACAGTATGCATTCCCACATGCCGTCCAGCTTTTTGCGTTCTTCCGGCGATTGCAGTCGTTCCTTGCCGGGTGGCGGCTGGGTATCTGATTTCATCCAAGGTTCGATGGACCGGTACTGGGCGTATGCCTGGGTCAAGTCCGGAACAAGGTCCTTCACCACCGGCATATGCGGCAGCGGATAGACCTTCACGTCACCTTTCACTTCGTCGATGTACTTGGTGCAAGCCAACGAGTTGGTGCCGTCGATATTCATCGCGCACGACCCGCACACTCCCTCGCGGCAGGATCGGCGGAAGGTCAGCGTTGAATCGACCTCGTTCTTGATCTTGATAACCGCGTCCAGAACCATCGGACCGCAATCGTCCATATCGACGGTGTAGGTATCGACCTGGGGCGTGTTGCCGTCATCGCCGTTCCAGCGATAAACGCGGAAGGTTTTAGTGTTCTTCGCCCCTTCCGGTGCCGGCCAGGTTTTGCCCTCGCGGACTTTCGAATTTGTGGGAAGTGTGAATTCGGCCATGTAATCTACCTCAATACACCCGTTCTTTAGGCGGAACGGGTTCAACGTCGTTGGTCATCGTATTGGTATGAACCGGGCGGTAGTCGATCCGCGACGTGCCGTCATCGTTCAACCACACATAGGTGTGCTTCATCCAGTTTTCGTCGTCCCGATCAGGATAATCTTCGTGCGCGTGCCCGCCTCGGCTTTCCTTTCGGTTGATAGCGCTGTCCAGACTGACCACCGCCTGCGCCAAAAGGTTGTCGTATTCCAGCGTTTCGGCGAGGTCCG
>CAJWUK010000098.1 GCA_913047365.1 uncultured Alphaproteobacteria bacterium
ATGAGGGAAGCCTGATGCCCAAGGACATGCGCAGCTTTCTCGATCATGCAGGGGATATGGTTCTGGAGGTGGACAAACCAGTAAAGCGAGAGGATCTGAGCACCCTGATCATTCAGGCAAACCGGCTGACGTTTGTCTTGGGCGAACGCTGGCCCAACTGCAAGTTGGCAATCGCGGTCGATGACGATGTGGATATCACCTCGGCGGAGGATCTGGTCTGGTCGATTTCCACCCGTGTCGATGCGGCAGAACACATGTTCGCCATTCCGAATTCCAGGGGCCATCCTATCAATCCGACGGCAAAACAGATCGGCGACAATCCGCGCGACGTTCTGTTCACCAAGTGGGGGCTGGATGCCACCAAGCCTCCACTACAGGACGCTGATGCCCGCGCTCGCTTCGAACGAACGCTGCCGCCCAATCACGGCACGGTGCGGCTGGAGGATTTTCTTTGACCGGTACCATGAGGGCTATCGTGATCGAGCGCGCCGGCGGGCCGGAAGTGCTGGAAATTCGCGACGACTGGCCAAGGCCGACGGCGGAAGAGGGCAGGGTCTTGATTCGGGTGATGGCGTTCGGGCTGAACCGGGGGGAACTTTTTACAAGGTTGGGGTATTCACCCACGGTCAGCTTTCCCCGCGTGCTGGGTATCGAATGCGCCGGCATAGTTGAAGCGGCGCCGGGGACGGAATTCGAGCCGGGCCAGGCGGTCATCGCGACTACCGGCGGGATGGGACGTGCCTATGACGGCGGCTATGCGGAATTTACATCGGTGCCGGCCGCCCACGTCCATGCGGTTGAGACATCATTGAGCTGGACCCAACTCGCCGCCACACCGGAAATCTTCCATACCGCCTGGGGAGCGCTGGTGCCGGCTCTGGGTCTTCAGGCCGGACAAACGCTGCTGATCCGGGGCGGTTCGTCCGCGGTCGGGCTGGTTGCTGCTAATTACGCGACGGCGATGGGCGCGAAGGTGCTGTCGACGACCCGAAGTACTGCGAAAGAAAGTTTGCTGAAAAAATTTGGTGCAGAAAAGGTTGTGATTGAAACCGACGAGATTGCACCAACCGTCAAAGATATTTTCCCGGATGGTGTGGATGCCGTATTCGATCTGGTTGGAACCAAGGTTCTTGAAGATTCCTTCGCCTGCGTACGCCTTGGCGGAACGCTGTGTATGGCGGGGTTACTGGGCGGCGAATGGACGATTACCGATTTCGTTCCAGGTGCGGTAATCCCGTCAACGACCAAGTTCACCTATTTTTCCAGTTCCGCGACGCCCATGCCGACAGATGCGTTACAGGCCTACCTGAACGGGCTTGAGGCCGGATCGTACCGGATGCCGTTGGACCGGGTGTTCGCCTTCGAGGATGTCCAGGAAGCACACGCCTATATGGAATCGAACGCCGCCTCCGGAAAAATCGTGTTGAGTGTCGCATGAGAAACCCCGTCTTTCTCGTCGGCGCCTTTGCAGTAGCTCTGGTGTTCACGCTTATGGGGTTCATGGCGCCTGCCTCCGTGCTGGGCGCGATCATAAAGGATTGGGATCTGTCGAACGCGGAGGCCGGCTGGGTCGGCGGCGCGCTGTTCGCAGGATACATTGCGACCGTTCCGGTTTTGACTGCATGGACCGACCGGATTGACCCCAAGCGTATTTATCTGTGTAGCGCTGCAATCGGCGCGCTGGGGAATTTGGGGGTGGCTTTCATTGCCGACGGTCTATGGTCAGGCGTGGTGTTCCGCGTGCTGACCGGAATAGGATTGGCAGGCACCTTCATGCCCGGTCTGAAAGCGCTGACCGATCAGCTTCCGGAAGGCAAAGCGCAACAGCGGGGCGCAACCTATTACTCTTCCTTCTTCGCCTTGGGGTCCGGGCTGTCGATCCTGATCGCCGGCGTCACTGCCGATTTTCTGGACTGGCGCTGGGCATTCATCTTTGCCGGATGCGGCGGCATAGCGGCGTTGTTGATCGTCTCGATCGTACTGCCGGCAAAACAGGCGAAACCGACGGATATTCAGGATGCGCCGCCCGCGTTGAATTTTGGACCCATATTTCGCGACCGGGCGATCATGGCCTACGTCGTCGCGTCGTTGGGTGTGGCGTGGGAGGTGTTTACAAGCCGTGTCTGGCTGGTGACCTTTTTTTTCTTCGTGCAGGATCTGGTGCCGGACAAGGATATCGGATGGAGCCCGGCGATCTGGTCAACCGTGGTGGCACTCGTCGGCGTCCCGGCCGCCATGGTTATTGGCGAATTGTCGGTGCGCTACGACCGAGCGCGCATCCTGTCGACGGTCGCAGCCTTTTCGGCCGGGCTGTGTGTTGCCATCGGATTCTCCAACGACCTCGCCTACGAATATGTTCTGCTGATCTGCATAGTTTTTGGCATGACCTCTTATGGACGCAGCGCATCGACTACCGCCGGGACGATTGCGGTTGCGCCACCGGAACGCCGGGGCGCAGCGCTGGCGGTGCAGGCGTTTGTCGGTTTTTCCGGAGGAATTCTCGGGCCGCTGGCTTTTGGGATCGCGTTGGATGTCGTGGGGGGTAACACGGCGCAGAATGCATGGGTTGTCGCCATGTGCGTGATGGCCGTCGGCCCTGTGTTGACAATTTTGGCGCTGCTCGGTTCCGGAAAAAGCCGGCGGTCGGACTGAAGAACGGAGGAGTGCGTTCCGGATACTGGTTATCCTGAAAATTCCGACAAATTTCTGAAGCCTTTGCCGCTTCCTCAGGTATGCGGGCCCTGCAATGGTTCCAGTAATATGGGGATATCAGTGAATAACCTTCAAAATCTTAAGGATCGGTCCCGCTCCGCTATGGATCGGCTGACGCGTTCCGAGTAGCATCGGCGCGAACAGAACCTCAACCCTAGTCGGGTGCTGGCCGATCTAGAAGTAAGGTTCGAGGCCCGGATGTCGGAACTGGGTCATTGCCACGAGTGCATTGAAAAACTTCAACATTTGGACCGGTCACCGGAGGGCGTGACTTAGCGCAGGCGAAAAGGACCCTAAAAAATATTCGACCGTTCGTACTGAACTGGCCAGTCCAGGTTTTCGGCGTGCAGTTTTTTGGCGGCGTGCAACGGCCAATAGGGGTCTGCCAGAAGTGTCCTGCCCAGAACCACAAGATCGGCTCGATCGTTCGCGATCACCTCTTCGCAGAAATCCGGACTGTGCAACAGGCCCACCGCTGCGGTGCGCATACCGGTTTCCCGCTTTACGGTTTCGGCCAGCGGAATCTGATACCCGGGATGAATGGGAATCTGCTGGCGCGGATCGTTGCCGCCCGACGAACAGTCGATCAGATCGACATCCCCCCGCGCGGCGATCATTTTTACCACCTCGACCGTATCTTCCAGTGTCAGTCCGCCGTCGACCCAGTCGGTGCAGGACAGGCGCAGGAAGAAAGGCAGGTCGTCCGGCCACTCGCTCCGGATCGCATCGAGCGTTTCCAGCAGGAACCGTGCGCGGCTTTTCAGGGGGCCGCCGTAGTCGTCGTCCCGGTGGTTACTTAGAGGCGATAGGAAACTGTGCCCCAGATACCCATGGGCGGAATGAAGTTCCAGAATTTTAAAGCCCGCTTCGCGTGCGCGGCGGGTGGCGGTGGCAAAATCGTCCATCACCCGGGTGATGGCGTCAGAATCCATGGCGATTGGGGTCTGCCAGTTGTCGGCGTAGGGCAGGGCGGAAGGTCCGATTACCTGCCAACCATCGGCATGATCGGCGGAAAGGGGGGCGGCGCCGTCCCAAGGGCGTGCTGTCGAAGCCTTGCGCCCCGCATGGCCAATCTGCATGGCAGGTACGGCGCCCTGTTCGCCCACGAAGTGGGCTATCTTTTTAAAGGCATCGCGGTGCTCATTTGACCAGATGCCCAGACAATGCGGTGTGATCCGGCCTTCAGGCGCCACATGCGTTACTTCGGTAAATACGACGCCCGCGCCACCGACAGCCCGACTGCCCAGATGAACGTAGTGCCATTCGTTAGGCATGCCGTCGGTGCCGGAATACTGGCACATGGGTGACATCATCACCCGATTCCGCGCAGTGACCGAGCGGAACTCGACTGGGCGGAATAGATGCGGATTGTGGTCCCGCTGAAGAATACGGCGCTTGTTCTCGGCCATGGATCAGAATAACCGTTCTGACACAAAGGCCTGGTGCGTGACCTCACCATCAAAGGCCGGGAATTCCCTGAAATCGTCTCGCGCATCCGCCCGGGCTGACGATGCTAGGGCGGCGTTCAGCGACGGCAGGTCGTCAAAGGTCATTTCCGCGATCAGAAGGTTGCCGCCGGGGTTTACCGGGAACGGGTCGGTGAAGTCGGCACCCTTATGAAGCACAAGGGATCCGATCCCCGGAAACCTTTGCAGGATGGGAGCGTGACTGTTGCGGTAATGGTCGACAAACGCCGTCGGGTCTGGGGCGGTCCCATGGTAGCGGACAATGTAGGAGGCAGACATTACGGTATCCCGGTTTGCGATAATATAGATAACTATGTTATCTATTAAACCTGTCGAGTCAATTAGGCCTCAGACTCATTTTTCCAGTTCAGTCACCTTGCGCGGCGAGCCCTTCTTAAATAGCCGCGAAAAAGAATACGGCAAGATCTGTCTTGGCGCCGAGTTTGGCACCGGCGTCCTTCCATTGAAGCCATCCGGCAACCATCAGATGTAGGACGGACCAGATATCCTTATCGAAACCCATGGGGATCCGCTTGCCGAAGCGCCTCAGGTCCCTCACCGTATGTCCGTCCACTTCCTCGGAATTCGGCTCAACTGTCTGGAGCAAAATATGGGCTCTTGAGCCGCAACCCGGTCAGCGCCGTCCCCTGGATACGGGTCTCCAGCGCATCGATATAAATGGTGATATCCGGCAATTCAGGCCTTGGCCAAGGGTTGCGTATTGTCACGCGGGTGACAAGTTGTCCCGCGGGCTGGCATACCATTGGGTACATTTGCGAAAGGCTGACGACAGATGATTTTCGAACGACGGGCATACACTATGGAACCGGGGCATGTACCCGCTTTCGATCAGGCGCAGATCGATCGGGGTTTCTATCTGGTGAAATCCTATATGGACCGCCTGGTAGGATATTTTTCGACCCTCACCGGGACGACAGACCAGATCGTCCATTTATACCGTTATGACAGCTTGGACGACTGGAACACGCGGTTGCGCGGCCTGTACGGGGTACCGGAACTGACGCCCTATTTCGTCAACACGCGCAAGATCGTGCGCCGGCAGGTGAACGGCTTTTATGAACTTCTTCCCGTCGAAGCGCTGAACCCGCTATGGGCAGGCGGCAATGACTGGCTGCCCGATAACGGGCAGCGCCTCGCGACCCTGTCAGGTGATGTCGTTGTGGAGGAACGGTCCTTCCAGCTACGCCCCGGCGGCATTCCTATGTTTGTCGAAGCCTGCAACGAAACGGGCATCGCCGCGCTGCGGCAGATGGAAGACCGTGCGATCGGCGCCTTCATGTCGATGGTCGGGCCGCTACATAATGTGACGCTTTGGTGGTGGTATGAAAATGCCGCGGAACGCGATGCCCGGCAAGCAGCTCTGGCCGAAGACAGAGACTGGCGGCTGTTCATCCAGTCGATAACGCCCTTGCTGACTGACCAATCCAGCCTTCTGCTCACGCCGCGACCCATCCCGGAGATGTCTCCGCTGTTTGACTAACGGATTTCTTGACAGGAAAGTCAGCCCACCCGCATAGTCGTATGTGTACGAACAATTATGGTGTTGAAATACAAGGAGGGGTGTCATGAGTTTCGTCCGAAATGCCTGGTACGTTGCCTGTTGGGCCCATGACCTGTCGACCGACCCTCTGGCCGAAACCATCCTGTCTAAAAATATCGTTCTCTGGCGTGGCGAAGACGGCACGCCCCGGGCAGCGGAAAATTTGTGTCCGCACCGGTTTCTGCCGTTGTCCAAGGGGCGGGTAAACGGAAACAACTTGCAATGCGGCTATCATGGTCTGGTTTTCGATGGCGACGGCGGCTGCGTGGAAGCGCCGACGCAGGACACGCCGCCCGACGACTGCCGCATCCGGTCCTATCCGGTGCACGAAAACATGGGGATAGTCTGGATCTGGATGGGCGATCCCGCCCTGGCTGACACGGACGATATCTATGACCTGCCGCAATATCATCAGGATGGATGGGGTGTGGCCTACGGCGATGCGCTGGATGTTGAAGCCAACTACCTCCTGCTGTGCGATAACCTCTGCGATCCGACTCATGTCAACTACGTTCACCCGTCGACGCTGGGGAACCCGGATGAATTCAATGCACCGGTCACCCATGAAGACATGTCCTGGGGTGTGATTACCGAGCGCCTGACCCCGAATTCTCTACCGACCGGTTTTGTAAAGGCGTTTAGCGGCCACGATGGCCGGGTCGACATGTGGCAGCGCTATCTGATGTATCTGCCCTCGGTTTCCATCATCGATTTTGGTGCAACTGCCGCCGGGACAGGTAGCTGGCAGGAAGGCGGCGATGCCCGCATCCAGGTTTTTTCCTGCCATTTCATGACGCCGATTACCGAGACCCGGACCATTGACCGGTGGTTGCATGTCCGGAATTTCCGAGCCGATGATCCGTCCGTGGGAGAGGGTATTAGCGAACAGTTCCGCATTGCCTTTGCAGAGGACAAGGAAATACTACAGGCCGTGCAGGTAGAAGAAAGTCGCAATGATGGCAGAGCGAAGATCGGTCTGGATCTGGATGCTTCCGCGGGCCTCTTCCGGCTAAAGGTCAACCGAATGATCCGCGCCGAGCAGCTGGCCTAGGCAGTGGAGTGGTCTGTCAGCTTAACGGGTTAAGTATTTGACCCGGTTTCCGTTTCAGGCTGTCAGTTTCAAGTACCGCCCGGACTCGGTGTCAATCGTCGACTTCTGACACGCCTCCCTTTGGGTTTTTCCTCGAAGCATCGCCCAAGAGAACGGCACCGCGCTGAATTTCCCTTGGGCCGAAACCTTTTGCATTTCTTTCATCGCTCTTGACAGACACAACATAATAGATAATTTAGTTATCTATATTGGCGGGAGGAAACGATGGCGGCTTATGGAAACAACGTTGCGGCGGGTGCCGGTCACAACCAGGTCCTGGATCGCGATCTGCGCGGATATCTGGAGACGAATGCTGATATCCTGACGGTGATCGAAAAACCGGTTTCGATCGACGATATCGGTGCGTTGTCGGCCCAGTCCGAAGGGCCGATCATGTTCGAGAACATTAACGAATATCCGGATTTCCGGCTATGCGACATTCTGGTGAAACATCGCTGGTCCCAATGCCGCGCGCTGGGCGTGGGGCAGGAAGACTACCTGCGGACACTTGCGCACCGGTTGCGCAAGCCGCCGCGCGGGTTTGTCGACGTCGATACCGGCCCGGTGAAAGAGGTTGTCTACACCGGCGACGAGGTTGACTGGCTGAAGCTGCCGGCGCCGGTGCATTCGGCGGAAGAAGGTCAGCGCTATATCTCCGCCATGAACATCGTGAAGGATCCGGAAACCGGGTTCTATAATTCGTCGCATGCCGGCACCACGCCGGTGGGGCCGCGTCACGGTTTCATGAGTTTCGCCACGCCGCACACCACCATCATCATGCAGAAATACCGCGATATGGGCATCAACGAGATGCCCATCGCCATCATTTTCGGCGTTCACCCGGCCTACGAAATCATGGCCAACTTTTCCGGTACGCACATGGATATGTGGGGCGAGATGGAAATGGTCGGCACAATTATGGACCAGGATGTGGAAATGGTGCCTTGCGAAACAATCGATCTGCGTGTTCCTGCCCATGCGGAGATCGTTGTCGAAGGGATCGTCGATGTTTCCAAAACTTTCGATGTCGGTGGTGTCAACGCTCCGACGGGATATTTTCTGCCAAAGGAACAGAACATTCCGCGGATTGACCTGACCGCGATCACCATGCGGTCCGGCAAGCCGATTTACCGCAATCATCAGACGGTGCCAGACACCGATCACCAGCCGTTGCCCCGCCTCTGCCACGAAGCGGTGCTTTATAACCGGATCAGCGAAATCGGGCTTAAGGTACACGATGTCAGGTTTCCCCCCTGGGGGGCGGCAGTAAGCTGTGTCATCCAAGTCGATTATCCGCGACCCGGTTTCGTGAACGACGCGCTGATGCAGACAATGGGATCGCCCTGGCTGAATACCAAGATGGTCGTTGCGGTCAGTCCCGACACCGATATTGACGACCCCGGCGCGGTTTATCGGGCCATCGCGACACGGGTCGACCCGGCGTGCGACATGTTCGTGGTGCCCGGCACGCGGGGCTCGCTCTACGAGCCGTCCGGCGAGCTGATCCCGGGGCACGAGCCCTGGCGGCTGGTGGGCAAGGTGGGGATCGACGCTACCGCGAAACCGCATCGAGGTGAAACCGACTATCAGGAAGCGTTCCCCGTCAATTGGGGCAAGGTGAAACTGGAGGACTATCTGTAATGGACGAAGAACAGCCCTTTATTCCCTATGCCGACCGCGATGCCCTGCCGGAGGAAATGGTGCCCACGCTTGCCGCCTATGAAACCCGCATGGGTTTCATGCCGAATGCGCTGAAAATCTATATGCATCGGCCGGAAATCCTGGCCGTGCTGGTGAAGCTGAACAATACGGTCATGCGAGATGAAAGCAGTCATTTGGATGCCGGGCTGAAACGGCGAATTTCGGCGATCTGCAGCTTCCTGAACAAGAGCGCCTATTGCGTGGCCCATAATACCAACACGCTGATGACCAAACACGGGGGAGACGGCGAAGGCTGGGACTTTTCGGCGGAGGATGTCGCGAAATTGCTCGACCCAGCCTATGTACCAGACTATCCGGCGGAAAAAGCTGCCATTGAATACGCCAGGGCGGCAAGCTCCGATCCTTCGAACGTGCCGCGCGCGACACTGGATGCCCTGGCTGAACACATGACACCGCCGCAGATTGTCGAACTGGCCTGCGTGGTGGGGTTCTGGGCAATGTACAATTCAATCCACGAAGCGCTGCATATTCCCATTGAAGAAGCGCTTCAGGGTAACGCCGCCTTCCTGGGCGCATGACGACAGAGCGTCCCAATCCGTCCGTCTCCCGCCCCGAATTGCTGGATCAGGACGGCCGCGACCGCACCTTCCGGCGCATGCTCTATGACCTACTGAAGGTTGGTGCCCGCATGCAGGATGTCCGCGACCGACTGGCGGGTATCATCGGGGTAACCGGCCCCCAATACGCTATTCTGATGGCAATCGCGCATGCGCAGGATGAAGACGGCGGGGCGGGGGTGCGGGTCATTGCACGCAGGCTACATGTCAGCGGGCCGTTTATCACTGCCCAGGTGAACAAGTTGGTCGCTGTGGGTTTGGTAGAGAAACGCGAAAATCCAAAGGACGGACGGGGAGTGATCCTGTGCCTGACAGGGCTGGGCGAACAGCAACTGAGTGATCTGACTCCCGAAATTCAACGGGCTAACGATGCCTTTTTTGCCTCGCTATCTCGCAGTGATTTTGACGCTCTGATCAAAATTGCCGAACGCCTCGTGGAAAGTTCCGCGGACGCCCTGCAGTAGTGCTCCAAGCATATTGGGTTGCATGGACACACGCCCTCCCACGTGTCATTTAGCGGGCCTGTTGCCGTTATCCCGAGGTTTCCGGCCCAAATGTCAGAAAAGCCATCCAAATCTGCTGACGACGATACGCCGCGATCGCAAACCTCGCTGATCGTGTGTCTCGGCCTCGTCGCCGCTCTGGCACCATTATCGATCGATATGTATTTACCAT
>CAJWUK010000099.1 GCA_913047365.1 uncultured Alphaproteobacteria bacterium
GGGCTGACCGGAATCGTCGGCCCCAATGGATGCGGCAAATCGAACCTTGTCGAGGCACTGAAATGGGCAATGGGCGAAACGTCCGCCAAGCAGATGCGGGGCGGCGAGATGGACGACGTCATCTTCGCGGGAACATCCGACCGGCCGGCCCGCAACCTGGCCGAGGTGATCCTGAGCATGGACAATGCAGACCGCAAGGCACCGGCGCAGTTCAACGACGCGGACGAGCTAGAAGTCGTCCGCCGCATCGAACGGGGGAATGGCTCGAACTACAAGGTCAACGGGATGGATACCCGCGCCCGGGACGTGCAGACCTTGTTCGCGGACGCCTCTACCGGCGCCCGGTCGACCGCCATGGTCAGCCAGGGCCGCATCGGCGCCATCATCAACGCCAAGCCGACCCAGCGGCGCGGCTTGCTGGAAGAAGCCGCCGGCATTACCGGCCTTCACGCGCGGAGGCACGAAGCGGAACTGCGCCTACGGGCGGCCGAGACCAATCTGGAACGATTAGAAGATATCGTCGGCGCGCTGGAAGAACAGCACCGGTTGCTGAAACGACAGGCACGCCAGGCAACGCGGTACCGCAATCTGTCCGATCACATCAAGCGCCACGAAGCCATTCTGCTGCATCTACGGTGGACTGCCGCCCAGTCCGAACGTGCAACTGCTTCAGAAGACCTAAGCAAGATCGAAGCCTTGGTCGCGGAACTGACACAAGCGGTCGCGAGCGCAACCACCGATCAGGCAAATGCGTCCTCCGCCCTGCCCGATCTGCGGCAAAAAGAAGCCGAAGCCGCCGCTGCATTGCAACGCCTGCTGGTCGCACGTGACGCGCTGGAGGCCGAGGAGCAACGGATTGAGGCTATGCGCGCCGACATCCAGAACCGGATCGCGCAGATCGATTCCGATACCGAACGGGAAAAGAATTTAGGTGGCGATGCAACCGCCGCTATCGAATCCCTGGACAGCGAGGCCACGGAAATTCGCATGGCCCAGGCGCGGGAAGCGGACGATCTGGCTGACGCTAAGGAAAACCTTGCCTCGGCAAGCAACGATGTTACCGGGCACGAACAAACGCTGGCCGAACTGACGCGGTCGGTGGTCGCGGACGAAACGCGCGAAGCAACCCTGAAGCGCCAGATGTCAGAGTTCGATATACGCCGCCGGCGGCTGGACGAACGGCGGACAGGCATCGAAAAAGACCGGCGTGAGGCGGAAGCCGCCGCCGACGACAACGGTGAGCTGGACCGAGCTCGCAAGACCGCGGGAACGGCCCGCAATGCCGCCGACAACGCTCGCGAGGCCCTGCATCAAGCGGAAGCAGCCACCGTTTCGGCGCGCAGTGCCGAAAATGACGCCAGCGAGGCCCATCAGACGGCTGAATCCGCTGCTGCCAAACTGCGGGCGGAACAGGAGGCTCTGGCCGAACTGCTCGAAATCGGCGATCCGGAACTCTGGCCGCCGATGATCGACGCGGTGGAGGTTGAGGCGGGCTATGAAATGGCCCTTGGCGCGGCGCTGGGCGACGATCTGATCGCCCCGACGGACGAAGCATCGCCCATCCACTGGCGGGCGCTGCCGATGTTTGCGAACCCTAAAGGCCTGCCGGGAAACCTTCGTCGGCTAAGCGATTTCGTTCGCGGCCCTGCCGCCCTGATGCGGCGCCTGTCCCAGATCGGCGTCGTCGAAAGCGCGGAACAGGGCGATCGTCTGCATGACGACCTGGAACAGGGCCAGCGCCTGGTATCGGCCGACGGCGCGCTGTGGCGCTGGGACGGTTTCACGGCGGCGGCAGGAGCCCCGACGGCGGCGGCGACGCGCCTCTCGCAGCGGAATCGCCTGGAAGAAATGCGTACGGAGCTTGATACCGCGACCGACAAGGCTGGGGGCGCCCGAAGCGAACGGGAACGGACGGTCATCGCCGCGCGGGAGGCATCGGAGGCCGAACGCCGCGCCCGTGAAGCCGTGTGGGCAGCAGACAAGACCGCGCAGGAAACCCGCGATGCAGCGGCGGCCCTAGCGGAAAGTACCGCGGACGCCCGGTCCCGGGTTTCGGGATTGAAGGACGCGCTGGAAAGTCTGGCTGCCGACGTTGCAGAATTGGCGGGACAGGAACAGGCCGCGAAGACCGGATTGCAAGGCCTGGCGGATGTACAGGAACGCCGGGCGAAAGTTGAAACCCTGCAGCGGGAACTCGCGGAAAAGCGGGTTTCTCTCACTGAAATCCGAAGCGCCCATGACCGTCTGGATCAACAGGCGGAAAACCGGCGTCTTCGGCTACAGGTCATCGCCAACGAGCTAGATTCCTGGCGAACACGCGCTGCCAATGCGCTGAAACAATTGGAACGGCTCGTGTCCCGCCGGGCTCAGGAAGTTGCAGAACTGGAAAAGTTGAAAGCCCGGCCGGAGGAAATCGCCACCGAACGGGCCGCGCTGATGGACAGGATTGTGGACGCCGAAACCGTGCGGAACGAGGCGGCCGACCATCTGGTATCTGCCGAGAGCCGGCTGGAAGAGTTGACACAGGAGCTTCGCAACCGGGAAAGCCGCCTGGCCGAAACCCGTGAAGACCGCGTCCGCCGCCAGGCATCGGTCGAACAGATCGACCAGACCCTTGCGGTGATCGCAGAAAGGATTTCCGAGCGATTGGAATGCGAGCCCGCAGAAGCGCTAGCCAGCGTCGATATCGAAGCGGAAGACGAACTGCCGGCGCAGGACGCAGTGGAAACCAAGCTGGAACGGTTGCAGCGCGAACGAGACAATATGGGGCCGGTCAATCTGCGTGCCGAACAGGAAGCCGCCGAGCTGGATGAAAAAATCCGCGGCATGGAAACCGAGCGCGAGGATCTTATCGCTGCCATCAACCGACTGCGTCAGGGCATTTCCGGTCTGAACCGGGAGGGCCGGGAACGGCTTCTGGCGGCGTTCAACGTAGTCGACGAGCATTTTCGCGATCTGTTCGCCAAGCTGTTTGGCGGCGGCCGAGCGCATCTTCGTCTGACAGAGGCCGACGATCCGCTGGAAGCTGGGTTGGAAGTCTTCGCCAGCCCGCCGGGCAAACGTCTGCAGAGCATGACGCTACTTTCCGGTGGAGAACAGGCGCTTACAGCACTGTCACTGCTGTTCGCGGTGTTCCTGACCAATCCGGCGCCGATCTGCGTCCTCGATGAGGTCGATGCCCCGCTCGACGACAGCAATGTCGACCGTTTCTGCACGCTTATGGAGGAAATGGCACGTCAGTCGAACACCCGTTTCCTGCTCGTAACCCATCATCGCCTGACCATGGCGCGAATGGATCGGCTCTATGGCGTAACCATGGCCGAAAGGGGTGTTTCGCAGCTTGTTTCGGTCGATCTGCAGGAGGCAGAACAACTCCGTGAGACAGCCTGACGCAGTCCATTATTCACGTTTAGTATCAACGCTTTAACCACCTTTTGCCAGGGTTGACAGGCCCGAGGGCACACCGTATGGTGCGCTCGCTTTCGCAGACGCGAAATCGTTTGTGGGACTCATATCGCATCAATTTTCGATGACGGAGCGCAAATTACCGAACCCCCGTG
Source organism: uncultured Alphaproteobacteria bacterium (assembly GCA_913047365.1). Taxonomy (GTDB): domain Bacteria; phylum Pseudomonadota; class Alphaproteobacteria; order MPNO01; family UBA830; genus CAJWUK01. The sequence continues at coordinate 3,561 of CAJWUK010000099.1, forward strand.
ACGACCTGGACAATCGGCTGCGCCGTTTTCGCGACGAACAGGATGTCGCCTCCGGCCGCGCAACCACCGATAAATCCAGACAGAACGGCGTCGGTTTCGCGATGCGCATCGGAGCTGAGGTTGTTGCGGCGCTGATCGTCGGGGTCGGGATAGGGCTGCTGTTCGACAGGTGGCTGGATACCAAACCCTGGTTTATGGTCGCTTTCTTCGTATTGGGGGCAGCGGCCGGAATGTTTAACGTCTATCGGGTCGTTCAGAATAAGGGCGGCGCGGTGGGATACCAACCGGCTCCGTCGAGCCGAGCCAAACCGGATCAAAACGGGGACTAACCGTTGGCAACTGACACACACGGCGGCGAGAAACACAGCCCGCTCGAACAATTCGAAATCAAGGAACTGATTCCGATAGAGATTGGCGGAAACGACATTTCGTTCACGAACTCCGCACTGATGATGGTGATCGCCGTCGCACTGATCGTGCTGCTGATGGTAGTGGGCACCCGCAAACAGGCGATGATCCCGGGCCGGTGGCAGGCAATCGCGGAGATGTTCTACGAGTTCGTCGCCAATCTTATCCGCGACACCGTGGGCAATGAAGGCCGTAAATATTTTCCGTTTATCTTCACCCTGTTCATGTTCATCCTGTTCGGCAACATGCTGGGGATGGTGCCTTACAGCTTCACCTTCACCAGCCATATCGCAGTGACGTTCGCCATGGCCATGGTGGTTTTTTTGGGCGTGACAATTCTCGGGTTTGCGAAGCACGGGCTGCATTTCTTCTCGCTCTTTGTGCCGCCGGGCGTGCCCATATGGATGTGGCCACTGATGATCCCAATCGAAGTGATTTCCTATCTGTCGCGGCCGATTAGCCTGGCCATGCGGCTGTTCGCCAACATGCTGGCCGGACATACCCTATTGAAGGTTTTCGCGGGCTTTGTGCCGGCGCTTGGCGCGGCCGGAATTTTGCCGCTTGCCTTCGTCGGAGCGCTGACCGGGCTGGAAATGCTGATCGCTTTCCTGCAGGCCTACGTTTTCGCCATTCTCACCTGTCTCTACATCAACGACGCACTGCACCTACACTAGACGGCATCATCCGACCCTCGCCTAGATTGAAACGAAGCTAGAAAGGAAACTGGAAATGGAACTCGCAGCAGCCAAGCTTATCGGCGCAGGCCTTGCCGTTATCGGCGTGATTGGCGCCGGTATCGGTATCGGCAACGTCTTCTCGGCCTTCATCACCGCCGTGGGACGCAACCCCGCCGCACGCGATCAGGTCTTCACGATGACGATGCTGGGCTTCGCCCTGGTGGAAGCCATCGCGCTTTTTGCGCTGGTTATCGCGCTGATCATTCTTTTCGGCTGACCTCTACGGCTAACGAAGTTTAGACGCGTTAATGCCTCAGCTTGAACAAATCCATACCTTCCTCAGCCAGATATTCTGGCTGGTGGTAACCTTCGGGCTTCTCTACGTCGTTCTGTGGAAGGCCGCGTTGCCCAGGATGTCCACTATCCTGCTGGAACGTCAGCAACGGATCGACGAAGATATTCGTAAGGCGGAAACTTTCAAGCAGGAAGCGGACGAAGCAATGTCCGTTTATGAAAAGGCCGTTGCCGATGCCCGCTCGGAGGCGCAGGCGGTGATCCGCGCGGCAAATGACAAACTCGCCGCCGAAGCCGCCACCCGACAGGAAGCATTGTCCGCAAAGATTAAGCGGGACACCGCCGAAGCCGAAGAACGAATCGGGAAAGCTCGGGCCGAGGCTGTAGAAACCATCCACACGGTCGCGGTTCAAGCCGCCCAGGCGGCGACATCCCGTCTGATCGGTGCGGACGTGCCGGCAGACGAGGCGAAGGCCGCGGTTGACGCCGCCCTGCAGGGTAGGGGCTGATGTTTCAGGATCCCACTTTCTGGGTGGCTGTCGGTTTTCTGATCCTGGTCGGACTGGTTGTGGGTTTTGCCCGCAAACCCATTGTCGGGATGGTCGATTCCCGAATCAAAGGTATTCGGGAGAACCTTGATCAAGCCGCCAGCCTGCGTGAGGAAGCGCAGCAACTTCTGGCCGAATACCAGCGCAAACAGCGCGACGCGGTTAAAGAAACCGAAGAGATGATCGCCCACGCGAAGACGGAGGCTGAGCGGTTGTCGAAGGAAGGCGCGGAAAAGCTGGAAGAAGCGCTGAAACGGCGAGAACAGCTCGCTATCGAGAAAATTGCCCAGGCGGAGGCCGACGCCTTACGTGAAGTTCGCGCATTGTCGGTGGAAGTGGCCGTTGCCGCAACCCGCTCGCTAATCGCCGAGCGCATGGATGCGAGCCGTTCCGGGGCGTTGGTGGACGAAGCTATTTCGAATCTGTCGCAGAAGCTGAACTGACCACGCATTTCAGCGAAGAAATTCAAAAGGCGGGCTCTGGGCCCGTCTTTTTCTATTCCGCAGCTTCTCCCAGGGTAATATCCGGCCGCCAGCGCAGGATCGGCTGCCGGGCAGCGCCGGTTTCATCCAGCCGCCGCCGTGGCGCATGAACTGGGGCTTCCTGGAAAGCATCCGCCTCACCGGACCTCGCCCGCTCTGCCAGATGGCGGATGGTGTAAATGAACTGGTCCAGGCCTTCGCGGCTTTCGGTTTCAGTGGGTTCCATCAGGAGCGCGCCATGCACCACCAGCGGGAAATACATGGTCATCGGATGAAAACCTTCGTCGATCATCGCCTTGGCAAAATTCAGCGTGGTGACCCCGGTATCCTTGAGAAAACTGTCATCGAACAAAACTTCGTGCATGCAAGGCCCTTCATAGGGGAGGCTCAGGGTATCTGACAGCCGCGCCAGCAAGTAATTGGCGTTCAGCACCGCATCCGAAGACGCCTGGCGAAGCCCGTCGGCGCCATGGCTCATCATGTAGGCCAAGGTCCTTACGAACATGCCCATCTGGCCGTGAAACGACTTCATCCGGCCATAGGGTTCCGACTCGCCACTATCGGCCGCGTGTTCAATCAGGGCGAAACCGTTATCGCCGTGGACCACCCAGGGTATCGGTGCATAGGGCGCGAGGGCCTCTGACAGCACAACGGGCCCGCTTCCCGGCCCGCCACCGCCATGGGGCGTGGAAAACGTTTTGTGCAGGTTCAAATGCATGCAGTCGATGCCGAGATCGCCGGGACGCACACGCCCGACAATGGCGTTGAAATTAGCGCCATCGCAATAAAAGAACGCTCCCGCGTCATGCACGGCTTTCGCCTGCTCAAGTATTTCATTTTCGAATAGGCCGCAGGTATTCGGATTGGTCAGCATGAACGCGGCGACATCTTCGTCCAGCGCATCCTGCAAAGCAGCAAGATCGACACGTCCGCGATCGTTTAAAGGGATTGCCTGCACGTCATAGCCGCAGATCGCCGCAGTTGCCGGATTGGTGCCATGGGCCGAGTCCGGCACCAGCACCCGTTTACGGGCATCACCCCGCGCTTCCAAGGCCGAGCGCGCGGTCATCAACCCGCAGAGTTCGCCATGGGCGCCCGCTGCGGGAGACATCGCCACCGCCGGCATTCCGGTCAGAGTTTTGATCCAGTGCGCAAGGGTGTCTATCAGTTCCAACGCGCCCTGCACCGTCGACTCCGGCTGCAGCGGATGCACATCGGCAAACCCGGGAAGCCGCGCCATCTTTTCGTTGAGACGCGGGTTATGTTTCATCGTACAGGATCCCAGCGGATAGAACCCCGCATCAATGGCGTAGTTTTTCTGGCTAAGCCGGGTGTAATGGCGCATGACCTGCGGTTCAGACAGACCGGGAAGACCGATCGGTTCTGTTCGCGACAACCCGCCCAGCCTGTCTTCAACGTCCGGAACATCGGAAAGATCGACACCTGTCCGCCCGGGGGAATCCTGTTCGAAAATCAGCGGTTCCTCGATGCGAAGGCCTCGATTTCCGGTGTAGGTTTCCATCACGCAGCCTCCCGCATTGCGATGCAAAGACGGTCCATATCCGCCTCCGTCACGGTTTCCGTAGTGGCGACAAGAAGTAGGTTGTCAGCACCCGCCCGCCCCGGCAACAGGCGCGAGACCGGCACGCCGGCCAGAACATTCTCCGCAGCCAGCCGGTCAACCAAATCGGCGGCGGAAGCGGATACCCGAACCGTAAATTCGTTGAAAAAGTTATCAGTTAGGATTTCTCCGCCACCCGCTTCGATTTTCTCCGCAAGCTGAATCGCCTTGGCATGGTTCAGGTGGGCCAGATGTCGGAACCCTTCTTCACCGAGCAAGGACAGGTGGATCGTGAAGGCCAGAGCGCAAAGGCCTGAGTTGGTACAAATGTTGCTGGTCGCTTTCTCCCGCCGGATATGTTGCTCCCGCGTGGAAAGCGTGAGTACCCAGCCCCGTTTCCCGTCGGAGTCCACGGTTTCACCGGCAAGTCGTCCTGGCATCTGGCGAACGAATTTCTCGCGGGTTGCGAAAATCCCCAAATAGGGACCGCCGAAGTTCAAAGGATTTCCGAGGGAGCGTCCCTCCGCGGCCACGATATCGGCGCCCATATCGCCAGGCGCCTTCAAGGCGCCCAGCGACACGATTTCGGTCATGGCCACCACAAACAGCGCGCCTGCGTCATGGCAGGCATCGGCGATGGGCTGCAGGTCGTGGATTCGACCGAACAAATCAGGGTACTGAACTACCACGCAAGCCGTTTCTGCGCCGATCTGCCCGGTGATGTCCTCCGTCCCGTCGATGTCAGGCTCCAGCGTTTGCACCGTACCGTCGAGAAATTTCAACAATGTGTCGGTAGTTTCCGCATAGTGTGGGTGCAATCCGCCCGACAGCACGACATTCTTCCGCTTGGTCACGCGGCGCGCCATCAATGCGGCTTCTGCACAGGATGTAGCGCCGTCATACATGGACGCGTTGGCGACATCCATGCCCGTGATCAGTGCCACCTGGGTCTGGAATTCGAACAGGTACTGCAGGGTTCCCTGGGAAACCTCCGGCTGGTAAGGCGTATAGGAGGTCAGGAATTCGCCGCGCTGGATCAGATAGTCCACCGTCGCCGGCACATGATGGCGATAAGCGCCTGCGCCAAGGAAAAAAGGTACGCTGCCGGCCGGCACGTTCGCCGCCGCCATCGCCGAGAGGGCACCTTCAACCTCCAATTCACCCTTATGTTCAGGCAGGTCGACAGGTTCCATTAGATGAACGCTTTGCGGCACATCGCTGAAAAGATCGTCCACCGAGCCGACGCCGATGGCGTCCAGCATCACGCCGCGATCGGCGTCCGTCAGCGGCAAATACCTCATCCTCCCTGGCTCGCCACGAAATCGCTATAGGCTGCTTCGTCCATAAGCCCGTCCAGTTCGGACGCATCGTTGACACGGATTTTCATGAACCACCCGCCGCCGGTCGGTTCTCGGTTCACCAGCTCGGGATCGTCCCCCAGCGCGCCATTTACTTCGACCACCTCGCCGGACACAGGCGCGTAAACTTCGCTTGCCGCCTTAACGGATTCAACGACCGCGGCATCGCCATTCTGCTGAACGGCCTGTCCGGGTTCCGGCAGTTCGACAAAAACAACGTCACCCAATTGTTCTTGGGCGAAATCGCTGATGCCGACGGTGACAACATCGTCTTCCAACCGAATCCATTCATGTTCCCTGGAATATTTCAGATCGTTCATATCGGTTACTCCTGACCTCGATAATATCTGTGGGGGACGAAAGGCATCGACGCGATCCGCGCGGGCCGCGGCTTTCCCCTGACCAAAAGATTGACGGGTGTTCCCTTGGCCGCGAAAGCGGAATTGACATAGCCTATGGAGATCGGCCCACCCACCTTAGGGCCGAACCCGCCGGAGGTAACGGCACCTATCCCATTTCCGTCTGTATCGGTAATCTGGGTTCCTTCCCGTGCAGGGGCTTTTCCGTCTGGCAGAATGCCCACGCGCTTTCGTTTCGCACCGTCAGAAATCTGACTTTGAACAATTTTCGCACCTGGAAACCCGCCATCTGCGCGCCGGCGTTTTCCGATCGACCATGTCAGCGCCGCTTCGACCGGCGTCGTGGTTTCATCGATATCCTGGCCGTACAGGCAAAGTCC
>CAJWUK010000100.1 GCA_913047365.1 uncultured Alphaproteobacteria bacterium
ACGAGATGCGGCCGCTGCGCCGGGAAATGCAGGTCGTTTTTCAGGACCCGTTTTCGTCCCTGTCGCCACGCATGTCGGTCGGCCAGATCATCGAGGAAGGCCTGCGGTTGCACGGTCTAGCAAGCGAAACCTATGACGAACGCCGCGATGTGATTTCAGAGGCGCTGAAAGAGGTCGACATGCCGGCGGATGCTCAGGACCGGTATCCGCACGAATTTTCGGGCGGGCAACGCCAACGAATCGCGATTGCCCGGGCCATGGTGCTGAAACCGAAATTCCTAGTGCTGGACGAACCTACGTCAGCGCTGGATATGTCGGTCCAGTCGCAGATCGTGGATTTATTGCGCGACCTACAGGACCAGCACGGCCTTGCCTATCTGTTCATCAGCCACGATCTGAAGGTTGTCCGCGCCCTTGCCGACGAATTGATCGTGATGCGCAGCGGCATAGTGGTCGAACAGGGCACGGCTGCACAGATATTCGAATCACCCGCAGAAGAATACACCAAGGCTCTGATGGCGGCGGCCTTCGATATCGAAGTGGTAAAGACCGAAGCCATTGGCACTTAGAGCTTTTTCAGAATATGTTTTTGACATCCGACGTAAACGTCAGAATTCTTCGTCGGAAAGTAACTGTTCCGCTGGGGTCCCGGCCTCAAAGGGTGTCGGGCTCTCCAATTCCCGCCCGGCGTCGGATACCAGATCCGCAAACTCAGACAAAAACACTGCGCCTTTAACTGTCCGCTGTACCTGCACGCTGCGGCGATCGTAATCGTCACGCCGACGTCGGACGAAGCCCAGTTGTCCCAGCCGGTCCAAGGCCCGGGAAATGGCGGGTTTGGAGATATTCAGTGAGTCGGACAACCCTCGTACCGTATGCGGCGGCGGCTGCGTATAGACGGTCATCAGGATCGCCATCTGCCGGGAGGACAAATCCGGCCCGTCACTGCGAACACTGGCGCTGAGCGCATCGCGCCAAATAGCTAGGGCATCGTCCTGGTTCAGATAGACGGGCATTTGCGGCTCAGGTCGTTTCGGAAGCGAAACCGACTTTAGCCGAATCGTGCCCTGCTTGACCATCGCGCCGGTGCGTTCGACAAATAACTCTGCAACAAGGGATGAACTGCCATGTCCATGAAACTGCTTCTGCGTGGACCGTCGCCGTTTGGGCGTAAATGCACCTTCGCGATCCAGCACTTGGGGCTGTCCGACCGGATCGACATCGCCAGCCCGGATAGCGAGGACCATATTCGCGGGCACAATCCCTTGGCCAAGGTGCCGACGCTTCTCCGGGAAGGCGAAGACGCGCTATTCGACAGCCGGGTTATTTTGGAATATCTGGATACGCTTGCCGACGGAGACAAAATTATTCCAGCAGAAGCGACTGCGCGTTTCGCCGCGCTGCGGCAGGCCGCGCTAGCAGACGGCATTCTGGAAGCAGCGTTACTGATTACCTATGAAGGCCGCTACCGACCTGATCAAACACCTTACCAACCCTGGCTAGAATTTCAGCGAGGGAAGATCGCCCGGGGTCTGGCCGTCTTGGCCGGGACCCCCCCCATCATTGAAGATCTGACCGTGGGCTCGATCGGACTTGCCTGTGCGCTAGAATACATGGATTTCCGCCGCCAATACGACTGGCGTCCCGAATTTCCAGCCCTAGTTACCTGGCTGGACGATTTCAATGACGGCCACCCGATATTCGCCGATACGCGCCCGTCCGACTGACCAACCAAATCAGGAACGCCCGCAATACACATAGTAGACGGCGAAATCGATGTCGGCAGGAGACATCCGGGAGACGCCAATGGACGAGCCAACCAACCCGCTGGACGTTGCTCTCAACGAAGCGGCCCTCGGTCTTGGCGCAGGCCGCTACGAACCCGAAACCATGGGAACGACCTTATCAGCGACTTTTCAAAGGATTGCGCGCTCAACCGGCTAATGGATAGATAGCAACGGGACTGTAGTCGGCCCCTGCCCGACCCAGCCGGCTCTCATACAAGACGACTTCCCGTGCGACAAATGGCGCCGCGCGAAACGGGCCATTGGCCGCGACCCAGTTCTGGGTATGTTGGGTGCGCGCGTTTTTCATCCGCGCAAGTGTGACATGGGGCATGTATTTTCGTCCCTCAGGCGGCAAGCCGATATTGATAATTGCGCGATCCACCTTCTCCTGTAATGCCATTAGATCAGGCGTCTTCTCGACGCCAACCCAGACTGCGCGGGGCTTGTTCCAGCTGTTAAATCGACCGGCGCCTGAAAGGGCAATGTTCAGGGGAGAAGCGGTCAACCGAGAAAGGGCGCCGTCGATTTCCTCAGCCGTAATTTCATCCACTTCACCGATGAACCGAAGCGTGATGTGCATATTCTCAGACGCCACCCAGCGGGCACCGTCGATCCCGCCCTGCAGGACCGCCAGTCTGGACCGGAGATCGTCGGGTATAGCAACGCCTGCGAATAGTCGGAGCACCAGTAAAAAAATCTTAGGGTCAGGTGAACAGTGTCAACACACCGGTATATCCGTAGAGCCGGTTCTTGCAGATTTCGCCATTCGCAAAAAACCCGACCAGGGGCGTGTCCTCGCCAATGGCGTCCTGCACAGTTTTCAGCTCTTCGGAATCGGCGCCGAAAAGGTTTGGCCCCCGGGCGACACAGGAAAAATACAGGGCGGCCTTGGGATTGGGCCCCGCGCGACCCGTCACATCACTCAGCATACGATCAAGATCCTCCATTGCGGCTGGGCCATCACGACGGACGAACATCACTCGGTCCCCTTCGGAGATGCGCTCACCGATCGCCACCAGTTTATTGTCGGGATCAATCCCGACCACGTTCCGTACCAGATAATCGCCGCTGTCATCTCCGGAGATCGGCAGGGCCGCATGAATAAAACCGGCGACCCGTTCCAGATTTCGCGCCAGAACCTCACCAATATCTTCCTTGAACACATCAAGAGCCGGATGCCCGTCCAGTTCGATCAGGATATTATCCTTCGCTCTGGTCACGTCGTGAATATTGCCCACCGGCGAACACCCCTGGCTTAACCCGGTAGAGACAGCAACATCGTCTGCAAACAAAACGCCGGAAACGCCGCCCTGTGTAAGACCATCGGCAATCTGGGACTGCTGGCCGCGAGACGCCGTCAGACCGCCGACCAGAAATGCCTCGGTATCGTCCGTAATCGCGTTCAGAATATCCGCGACATAGGCATTGCGCGGATCGGCGTGAACAACGCCCAGCATGGGGTTCGCTTTTTCCACCCAGTCCATTACCTCATCCGGCAGTGGGTCGCCAGGTTTCTCGACGGTCGGAAGAACACGAAAGGCGTTAGCAGGAAGGGCACCGACCATCGTCACCATCGCAGGAGTGTCAAAATATTCCTGCCCGCCAACCATAACACCGAACCCAACGGTTCCGACCCAGTGGGCAATCTCGGTTTCCGCACGCAGCTTGTCCGCAGCCAGCGGTAAATCGTCATCCAGCATGTCCGTCACATAAACAAAACCGAGATTGGCGTCTTCAGGGATGGGACCCATTTGGCGCAAACAGTTTTCCGTCATCGTTTCCCAGTCAGCGTCGGCCGCGTGGCCCATTCGGAAAGTCTGGGGGGCGGAAGCCATCTGTTACTCCTTTTCCGATAGAAACTTGGTGACGGCAGGCAGTATCCGTTCGACAATGATGTCCACACCCGCACCGTTGGGATGAATGCCATCCGTCTGATTCAAACCCGGGACAGCCGCCACGCCATCGAGAAAAAACGGATACAGCGGTACGCCGTGTTTTTTTGCCAGACCGGGAAACAGGTTACGGAACGCATCGACATATTCTTTTCCGAGATTGGGGCTTGCATATATCCCCGCCAGCATGACCCTGATGCCGCGCGCCTTCAATTTGATGACAATCTGATCGAGATTCCGCCGGGTGACCCGCGGATCCACCGCCCGCAACATGTCGTTGGCGCCCAATTCAACCAGTACATGGGTCGGTTTGTCCGCCAGCGCCCAGTCCAGCCGCGCCAGCCCGCCAGCGGTCGTATCGCCGGAAACCCCCGCATTGATGACGTTCGCCTGAACACCTGTGGCCTGCAAGGCCGCCTGCAGTTTCAAGGGAAACGCCTGATCGGCGGGCAAACCGTAACCGGCGGTCAGGCTGTCACCCAGGATCATCAGGCGCGGCACGTACTGCGCGGTGGCGGGTGAAAGCCCAAGGAAGATTATAACAAGCGCTACAATCCAGCGCTTGAGAAGCAGCGTAAATAAGCTATACCGACGGACAAACCCTGCCCCCTCGCAATGCCTGCGGAGGCTTATGAAAGACGATAACGGAATACGGGAACCCATGGTTCTCCTCGACAATGTTGAGCTTAAGCTGGAGAGCGAAGCCGGTCCCGTCAACATCCTGAAAGGGATAAATCTGGAAATTTCTGCCGGCGAGACTGTCAGCGTTGTCGGTCCGTCGGGATCGGGAAAGACATCGATGATGATGCTGATCGGCGGGCTAGAAAAGCAGACCGGCGGCCGCGTTGCTGTCGGCGGGCAAGATTTGACGACGCTTAATGAAGACGGCCTCGCCCGGTTCCGCCGTGACAATGTCGGCATTGTTTTCCAAAACTTCCATCTTGTCCCCACCATGAACGCGCTGGAAAACGTTGCCATCCCGGCGGAACTCGCCCGACTGGACAACGCGTTCGATCGGGCCCGCGACGCCTTGGGCGCCGTCGGACTGGGGCACCGGACAAGTCACTATCCGGGCCAGCTTTCCGGGGGCGAACAGCAGCGTGTCGCCCTTGCACGCGCCATCGTTGACGGTCCGAAACTTCTTCTCGCGGACGAACCTACCGGCAATTTGGACGCAAAAACCGGCGACGCGGTAATCGAACTTCTGTTCTCGTTGCGCGCCGACCATGGGGCCACCCTGATCCTGATCACCCATAATCCGGCCATCGCCGAAAAATGCGGACGTGTGATAGAATTGATTGACGGGCTGATCGGCTCCGACGGGAATGTCGCTTGATCAATGCGCTGCGCATTGCGCGCCGGGAACTTCGAGGCGGTACGCGAGGATTTCGCGTCTTCCTTGCCTGCCTGGCGCTGGGGGTCGCAGCAATAGCCGCCGTTGGGTCGATCGCCTCCTCGGTGATGGCCGGCCTGGAAGAGGACGGGGCGCTTCTGCTGGGCGGCGACGCGGCACTCCGCATCACCCATCGGGACATTTCTCCGGACCAGCGCGCCTGGCTGGACGGCTCTGCGGATATTTCCCGTGTCGTCTATCTACGCTCCATGGCGCGGACCATGGACGGCAAAAAACGGTCCCTTGTCGAAATGAAAATGGTCGACCGTGTCTATCCGCTGTTTGGAGAACTGGAAACATCGCCCGCCGCGCCCACGTCGAAGCTGTTTGAAAAGCGCGATGGCATGTGGGGAGCGGTCGCCGATACCGCCCTGCTGAACCGGCTTGGCATCAAGGTGAACGGTCGTCTGAAACTGGGCGATATCACATACGAAATTCGTGCGACCATCGACCGGGAGCCGGACCGTGTGTCCGGCGCCCGCGCCCTTCAGTTGGGTCCCCGGTTCATCGGGTCGGCAGATTCCGTTGTCGAAAGCGGCCTGGTCCAGCCCGGCAGCCAAGTCTGGTATTTCTACCGCGTTCGTCTGGCCGACCGGAATGGACTGGATACCTGGAAGCAGGAACTAGACGAGACCTTCCCCGACGCCCAATGGGTTGTCAGAGACCGAAGCAACGCATCGCCTGTCATTAAGCTTTTCATCGACCGCACCACTTTGTTTATGACATTGGTCGGTCTGACCGCCCTGCTTGTAGGCGGGGTTGGCGTCGGAAACGCAGTGCGCGATTTCCTGTCCGGCAAGATGCATACCATCGCGACGCTGAAGTGCATCGGCGCATCGACCGGCCTTATTTTTACAGCGTATTTGGTCCAGGTAATGTTCATGGCCCTGGTAGGCGTCGCCATCGGCCTGATTGTGGGCGCGGTGATACCGGCGGCAATCGCCGATCTGCTGCGAGACGCTCTGCCCGTTGTTTCACAGATCGGGCTGTATTGGGAACCGCTGTTGCTGGCTGGAGCCTTTGGCATTCTGACGGCTCTAGCATTTTCTGTATGGCCGATCGCGCGGGCCTGCGATCTTCCGGCAGCAAGCCTGTTCAGGGATTCCATTGCCCGGTTCCGGATACTGGATCACCTGCCCTTCGCACTTGCGACGATAATCCTGCTGGCAGGACTTGGTGCTCTTGCCGTCGAAACCGCCCACAGTCGGTCGATTGCCATGTGGTTCGTGGGCGGGGCGGCAGCGGCGATGGTTCTTTTCGGGATCGCGGGTGTTGCTGTTGCCCGAGCAGCGCAGGCTATCGGCGGCACCGGCGGCACGAGCGTGAGACTGGCCCTTGCCAATCTACACCGGCCGGGCGCACCGACCGGCAGCGTAGTGCTCTCACTCGGCCTCGGGCTGGCCGTGCTGATCACCGTGGCGCTGATCGAGACCAACCTTGGAAATCAAATCACCAAATCCCTGCCGGAACGCGCACCCAGTTATTTCTTCATCGATATTCAGAACGATCAGGTAGAAGCCTTTGAGAAGACCGTGACCGCTGTTGAAGGGTTCCGCGAAATTCGCCGCACCCCGATGCTGCGGGGCCGAGTAGCCCGCCTGAACGGTGAAGCCGCTAAGGTCGAAAACGTGGCCGAAGACGGCAGATGGATTTTGCGCGGCGACCGAGGCGTTACTTGGGCGCGGGACCTGCCAGATGGAGAAACAATCGTCGCGGGAGACTGGTGGCCGCGGAATTATTCAGGCCCGCCGCTTGTTTCCGTCGCGGCACGGAACGCCGCCGCCCTGGGCCTTGGAATAGGCGATACCATCACGATCAATATCCTGGGCCGCAATATCACCGGCACAATCGCTAATCTTCGCGACGTGCGCTGGGGCACGTTACGCATGAACTTCCTGTTCATTTTCGCACCGGGTCCGCTGGACAACGCACCACAAACCCATCTGGCCACCGTTCATGTCGATCCTTCACGGGAAGTCGGCATCGAGCGCGCCATCGCCTCGGCCTTTCCGAACGTGACAACCATCCGCGTACGCGACGTTCTGGAAACGGTGAACAGCTTTCTGGGGCGCCTCGGCCTTGCCATCCGGCTGACCGCGGGGGTAGCCATAATTGCCGGAACGCTGGTACTTGCGGGCGCCATCGCGGCCGGCCACCGGCGGAGGGTATATCACACCGTGGTACTTAAGGTGCTTGGCGCAACCCGGCGACGGATCATGGGAACCCTGCTGCTGGAATACGGCATGCTGGGCATTGTGACGGCAGTCGTCGCATCGATTATCGGGACCTTCGCTGCCTGGGCCGTGGTAACACAGGTGATGCGGTTCGAATACGCCTTTGACGGCATGGCCGTCGTTACGGCGGTGATCCTCGCCGTCGCCGTGACGCTTGCCTTCGGATTCTATGGCACCTGGCGGGCACTGGGCCAGCGGACCGCACCCTTGCTGCGGAACGAATAGGGCAACTTTTTTGGGGTTCGAACCTTAAATTTTAATAACTATCCCTTCAATTCCAACGGGTTCCGGTTGATTTTGGCCCAATAACATCCCATATTTAATCTGGGATCTAATCTTTGAGTCTGAAGGGGTTCGCAAATGGCTTTTGGTGCGGAAAAACAGGTTTATACGGGTACGCGGGTAGATCAGGCAGAATTCGATGCTGGTCTCCGCGCCCACATGCTGCGTGTATACAACTACATGGTTTGCGGTCTGCTGCTGACCGGTATCCTGGCGGTCGTTGTCGCCCAGTTTTCAGTGGTCACAAACGACGCCGGCCAGATCGTCGGGCTGACCAGCCTCGGCCAGACGCTGTTCGGCTCGCCGCTTAAATGGGTGGTGATGCTGGCCCCGTTGGGCTTGGTCTTCTTCCTCAGCGCCCGACTTCACAAAATGAGCTACAGCACAGCGCAGACGACCTTCTGGGTCTATGCAGCCCTTATGGGCATTTCGCTAGCGACCATCTTCATGGCCTTTACCGGCGCCAGCGTCGCTCGCGTCTTCTTCATCACTGCCGGCACCTTCGCGGGCATGAGCCTTTGGGCCTACACCACGAAAAAGGACCTCTCCGGCTGGGGGTCGTTCCTGTTCATGGGCCTTATCGGCATCATCATCGCGATGATCGTCAACATCTTCATCGGATCATCAGCGCTACAATTCGCGATCTCCGTGATCGGTGTGCTGGTCTTCGTCGGCCTTACCGCCTACGACACCCAGAACATCAAAAACGAATATGCCGAGCATTACGATGAAGAAACTCAGGGCAAGCTTGCCATCTCCGGCGCGCTACGGCTTTATCTCGACTTCATCAACCTGTTTATCATGCTACTGCACCTGTTCGGTAATCGCGAATAGCGGGAAGGAAAATTCCAGGATGCAGATCGGGCCCCTAATTGGGGCCCGATTTTTTTCCTCGTCAGGCGTGGAACATTGCCTAATCCAGCGGTTTTGTATTTAGCCGTAATTTGGACTGCAATCGAGAGCCCGCAGCCGGTTTCAGTGCGGGGGATCTCCGCGATATTCGGTTTGTTAATTTTGGGCATCGGACTAAGGCGCTCGCGCCATTGCCGGTAAACTGGGTTGATAACGAATAAAAAGGGCCCCCTTCGAGGGCCTTTTTTATTCCGCCGCCTGTGCGGTAGGCGTTGTATCGTTTTCCTCGGCGATCATGGCTTCCAGCGTTTTGATCGCCTGCAACCCGCCGCCATCATGGTTAATATCGATGCGGTGGGGCGAAGTACCGGCATCGATGTTTTCCTGCTGCAACCCGATGATCCAGAGGTCTTCCAGAAACGCCTCATGTACATTGGCAACCAGCAGGTCGGTAATCCATGGCTCGTCGGTGCGGAAATCATGTGCCTGCGCCCAGAAATAGTGGGTGGTCTTGTCGGTTTCCGGCGTAATCGCGTTCAGGTTCCGCATGGTGAAACCCTGGCTGCGATCACCGTTCTCTGCACCCGTCCCCGCCTTGGCCGCCCCCACATCCAGCCGCACGAAGGCCGGCGGCGTCCAGGTGATGTGCTGCCAGCGGTCTACATGTTCGTCCGGCGCGAAGCCACCGGCTTTGGTAAAAAACGGCGGCGGCACGGAATCCATTACCCAACGGGTGACGGTAACGTGCCGGTCACCCCTTTCGTATTTCATCGGCGTTTCAGCAACGGCATCGGTGCCCAGCGTGGTGGCGTGGATATAGGACAAGTGTGACAGGTCGAGCAGGTTCTCAACCAACAGCTTGTAGTCCGCTTTCAGGTGCAGCAGTTCGCCCTTGGCCCTCCAGCCAGGCGCATCCATCCAGTGGAAATCCTCAATATC
>CAJWUK010000101.1 GCA_913047365.1 uncultured Alphaproteobacteria bacterium
ACGGCGTGTAAGCCCTCGAAGCGCTGGAACAGGACGACTTCGACCAGCTTATGTCGGATATTTTGATACCCGAACTGAACTGCATTGTAATTGCGCGGAAGTTTCAAAGCACTGGCCAGACCTGCTGTTCCTGCTGATGACCGGATATGCCGCCGAACGGCAACGGGCGCATAACTTGTACAGCCCTGATCCACCACGTGATCTCGAAGCCGTTCACCCTGGAGCATATCCGCGAAGCGGCGAAAAAGGTCTCGACACCGGGACTTAAGCCGGAGACCCCTCCTCTGACCGCAAAACACCGACAGACTGTCTGCCCGGCCTTGTGCCGGGATTCGGCAATTAGCGCCTATCCCAACGTCTCACCCTAGGGCCCTACCCGAGGATCCACGACTACTTTCTTCATGAATTGTCGGGCGGATTCGGAGGATGACAAAGGGAATTTGAAGCGGTTAGCGGATAGAATACCCAACCCCTAAAACCGGTTCAGCAACCGGTCGATATATTCTAGTTCCGGGGTGGCGCGGTGACGCTGGCCGGCGCGGTCGCGGAGTTCCTGCAAAATTTCATGGGCGCGTTCGATAGAACCGCGGTCGGGGATCTTGAAGCTCCGGATATCGCCACCGCCACCTTCTTCATCCAGCCAGTCGCGGCCCAGTGGGTCGCGCATGCCGCGGAGCTGTTTGGAGAACTCGTCCATTCCGTTGCCGGGGCCGCGCGCCTGGCCGCGCATCATCTGATGCATTATGCCGCGCCCCGCGCGCTGCAGCGCCTCAATCGCCCGACCCTGGGGTCCGACAGCCTGGCCCGGACGACCCTGTCCCAGGGCGTTCTGCGCGTCTTCCATGGCGCGGCCGGCCTGGCCGAGGGATCGCATGCCGGGACTGTTGCCGGTCATCATGCGACGCATCATTTCCCGGAAATTCTGCAGCATCTTGCGCAGTGCTGCCTGTTGCTGCGCGCCCTGCTGCATCTGGTTCTGGCCGGGGTGGCGCCCGCGGGACTGGCGGAAGGTCTTGTCCATCAACTCACTCTGCCGGCGGATCATTTCCTGCAATTGACGCAGCGCCTTGCTGCCGCGCAGGGTACTAGGATTTGCCCGTATCACCCGAGCGTTACGAAGGTTTTCCAGCATACTTCGAAGCTGTGACAGCATTTGGCGGGCAGCGTCGCGCGCGCCAATGCGCATCATCTGGCGAATCTGTACCATCATCCGCTGCAGGTCGGACGATTTTAGCATCTGGCCGTTCGGGTCGAATGGCATAGCCGAATCCGTACCCTGCTCCCGTTCCACCTTTTTCGCCAACTCGCGCATATAGCGGTTCATCGCCTGCTGCAGATCGCTTATCAGCTTTCCAAGTTGGCGGTCAGAGGCGTTGCGGGCCAACGCCTTCATCAAGGCTTCCTGCGCGCGCAGCAATTCCCGTTCGGCATGGGAGAGCTGGCCGTCTTCGAGCCGAAGCGCGATATCCCACATCAATTCCCGCACTGACGGAATGGCAGCGTCATCCTTTGCGTACGCTAGCCGCGACCGGGACATCGCTAGCCCAAGGAACACCACCGTATCGTCCTTGTATTCCGACGGCGTGCCAGCAATGTCGTTTAGCTCATCGATGATTTCGGCCCGGCGTTCCGGGTGGGTCGTCAGCTTGCGCCGCTCGGCGATAACTTTTCTGGCAACCGGGTTAAGGAAATTACGTTCCGGCAGGACCATTTTTATTTCTTTCGAAAACCCGTCCTGTTCGGCCGCATCGGTTGCGATCAAGCGGATCGTTACCGGCAATCCCGCCCAGGGATGGGCCGCGATTTCATGGAACGTCGCTTCCTTTATTTCGCGTGCATTCAAAGACAATGCTGGCAGATCAAAGGTAGAAATCTCCCTGCCGGTCACCTGTCCACGTTCATAGGTCCGACGCATCTCAGCCCGTAGCTTGACGATGCCGTAGTCGTCGTCGCCCTTGTAGGCGATGCGAAGCGTGCCGCGCTTGGTCGCCAACGGTGCGCCGTCGAACGCGATCGCGGGAGGTGCGTCTTCGCGGACGCGGATCTGCCAGGACCCGATTATCTTGCCGTTATGAATGACCGACAGCCGGCCCGATGCCGCGACCGCCTGCTGCAGGCGTCGATTAACCTTGTCCAGCGCCTCGAACGGGGCTTTGACGCCTTCGACATCCAGAACCGCGTCGCCCTTGCCGCCGGACACAATTGCCGTTAGTTCGCTACCGGCGGGAACTTCGATTTCCGGTGGTACGGCGGCGGACGCCTCGGTGCCGTCGACCTTCGTCGTTTCGGCCACGGCTTCCAGCGACCGCGCATGATCGCGTGCGATCTGAATAGGGAAGACCGGCGGCAGACGGGTATAGCCGGGTGGCGTCATCCAGATTTCAAGCTTTGCGGTCTGTGTGGACGCGCCGACACCAAATTCCGGCACGAAGGCGCGGCCGAGGCGTTCAGGCGCCTCTGCTCCCGACACCGTGACTCCAACAAACAAAAGCAGCACAACTGCGATCCGCAGCGCCCACGGATCGCGCGCGGAAAGACAGGGTGACGGCGCGCCGACTTTTAGGGCGCGGATACGTTCCGTCATCTGCCTTTGATGCGCTTGCCAAAGCGCACGGCTTTCGGGATTGGCGAATTCTACGGGCAGCGTATCTCTCACGGCTTCCAGCGGACGATGCTCAAGCCCGCTGTCAGTCTGGAGGCGACGCACCGCATCCCGCAGGTTGGGCCAGGACATAACCTGCGCGGCCCGCCAGACCGCGTAGCCGAAAACCCCGGCGGTTAAAATCAGAACCAGAGTATGGAACCAGCCGGGAAAAATCGCGAAGCCATCAAGCAGGGCAATCCCGACAAACAGACCAGCCAGGCCGAGAACCGGCCAGATCGCGGGCCAGATTACCTCCCAGGCGAGGCTGAGACGCGCTAGAAGGATCCCGCGGTCAAGCGCAGGATTGTGGGGTTTATCGTCTTTGCGTTCTTCAGGATCGGGTATGTTGCGGCTGCTTCCCTTTCGAAGGCGCCGGCGCATCAGTCGTTTCCGATCCAGTCGGGCACGGTATCCAGCCCAATAAGTGTATCATAATCCTGCCGAGGTCTAATCACGGCTGAATGATCGCCGTTAACCATGACCTCGGGGATCAAAAGGCGGCTATTATAAGTGGATGACATTACCGCTCCGTAAGCGCCGGCGCTACGGATAGCCAGAAGATAGCCGGACTGCAGCGGCGGCATGTCCCGCTGTACCGCGAAGATATCGCCGGTCTCGCACACCGGGCCGACGATATCGACCGGAGACCGCGCATCGCCATCCGGTTCGGCGACCGGATCGATATCGTGCCAGGCTTCGTAGAGCGTCGGGCGGATCAGATCATTCATGGCGGCATCGACGACCGCAAAGCTCCGGCCGCCGCTTTCTTTCATGTACACGATCTCGGTCACCAGTATCCCTGCCTCGCCCACCAGCCGCCGTCCGGGTTCTAACATCAGCGCGACATCCATATCCCCGAAAACGTCACGCACGATGTCGGCATAGTCCGTCGGTACCGGCGGTACTTCGTCCCGGTACACGATGCCGAGACCGCCCCCCAAATCCAGCCGGTCCAAAACATGGCCCTCGGCCCGAAGTTCGCGAACCAGCCCGGCAATCTTCTGAAAGGCCTCGCGAAACGGATCCAGCCGGGTCAGTTGAGACCCGATATGCACAGCCAGACCGCAGGCGTTGATGCCGTTCAGCGCATTGGCGCGGGCGTAGACATTGGCAATGCGGTCGAATTCGATACCGAACTTGTCGCCCGCACGGCCGGTGGAAATCTTGTGATGCGTATCGGCATCCACATCCGGATTGACCCGGAAGACCGCTCTCGCCGTCTTTCCCATGCCCGCCGCTACGTTAGCCAGCGCGGCAAGCTCCGGTTCGGATTCGATATTGAACTGACCGCACTCCAGGTCCAGAGCCGAGGCCATTTCCCCGCGCGACTTGCCGACACCGGAATACACGATCTTTTCGGCGGGCACGCCCGCCGCCAGCGCGCGGCGCAGTTCACCCTCGGACACCACATCGGCCCCCGCACCAAGCCCGGCGAAAAGCGCAATCACCGCCTGGTTGCTGTTCGCCTTCACGGCATAGCAGATCTCGGCATCGAGCCCGTCGAAGGCGCCAGCGAAATCGGTGTAGGCCCGGCGCAGCGCGGTGGCCGAATAGCAATAGAACGGTGTCCCCACCGTCGCCGCGATTTCGGCGACCGGCAGGTTATCGGCGCAAAGCGCGCCATCGCGATAGGAAAAACCTGTCATTGCGGCTGCGCCCTATCGCGATGTCGGATAGGTGACGGGGTTGGGCTTGGTGCCGTCGGGCTGTTTCACGTCCCGGGGCTTCTTGCCGCACGCCAAAACGGCAAACGCCAGTGCCAGCGACACGAACAGCGATACAAACCAGCGTCGGGTCATGACAGAAACCTATCGCGGGAGGATGCAACCTGGGCCCGCACGTTGTCGGGCGCTGTACCGCCGTAACTGGTGCGGCTGCGGACGGAGTTATCCACCCCCAGGACGCCGAACACGCTGTCGTCGATCCTCGCGTCGATGGCCTGCAGATCCGCAATCGGTAGGTCCTCAAGCCCGCAGCCTTTTTCTTCCGCCAACGCCACGACACGGCCTGTGATTCGATGGGCTTCCCGGAAGGGAACGCCCGCTTCCCGCACCAGCCAGTCAGCCAGATCGGTGGCCATTGTAAAACCTTCGCCGGCGGCAGCAGCCAGCCGGTCACGGTCGAACGCCATATCGGCCGTCATGCCTGCCGCGGCGGCAAGGCAAACCATCAGCGTTTCCGCCGCATCGAACACGGGCTCCTTGTCTTCCTGCATATCCTTGGAATAGGCCAGCGGCAAACCCTTCATCACGGTCGCCAGTGCCGTGAAAGCCCCTAGGATGCGGCCCGTCTTGCCCCGGATCAGTTCCGCCGCGTCGGGGTTCCGTTTCTGCGGCATCATCGACGAGCCGGTGGAAAAGGAATCCGACAGCCGGACAAACCGGAACTGGGCAGACGACCAGATCACCAGCTCTTCGCCCAGCCGGGACAAATGTCCCGCGCAGATGGCCGCGGCGGACAGATATTCGAGAACGAAATCCCGGTCCGACACAGAATCCAGTGAATTCGCGGTGGGCCGGTCGAAACCCAGCGTCTTCGCTGTCGCCTCCCGGTCGATGGGAAAAGACGTGCCCGCCAGTGCACCTGCACCCAGCGGCGATTCATTCAGCCGTGCCCGCGCATCAGAGAACCGGCCCCGGTCGCGCCCGAACATTTCCACATAGGCCAGCAGATGGTGACCGACCGTCACAGGCTGCGCGGCCTGAAGATGCGTGAAGCCCGGCATCACCCAGTCCGCATGTGCCTCGGCCTGATCGATCAGTGCGGACTGCAATGACTTAAGCGCATCATCCGCCGCATCGATGGCATCGCGTACCCAAAGGCGGAAATCTGTAGCCACCTGATCGTTCCTGGACCGCGCCGTATGCAGCCGACCGGCCGCATCGCCGATCATGTCGGTCAGGCGTCCTTCGACATTCATATGAATGTCTTCCAGATCGGCACGGAAGTCGAAGTTTCCGCCCTCGATTTCGGCCTTTACCGTGTCAAGACCGTCACAAATAGCGGTCACATCGGCGTCAGACAGAATCCCCGCATCGCCCAGCATCCGCGCATGCGCGACCGATCCGGCGATGTCTTGGGCATAGAGAGCCTTGTCAAAGCCGATAGAGGCATTAATTCTTTCCATAAGCGCATCCGGCGCGGCAGCGAAACGCCCACCCCACATCCGGTTGGACTCGCCGCTCGCTTCCTGCGCGCTGTCGAGGTTCTTTTTGTCGCTCATGGTTCGTATCGGTTTCTTGGCTAAAAATAGAAAAACCGGCGCGGTGGCCGCGGCCCTGGCCGCCGGTGTCGCGATAATGGCCATTCTTGGCGCAGATTCAAGCACATACGCCAATCAAGTTGCGAAATCCGGCCCTCCACTGACCGGAGGGATGGAAAAATTTGATGCAGCCGAAAACCCCGTGCAGATGCCCGAAACCGTCTTTACCGACAAATCAGGCCGCGAGCTGACCCTAAAGAATTTCCGGGGAAAGATTGTGTTGCTGAACTTCTGGGCCACCTGGTGCGGGCCCTGCGTCCGGGAAATGCCATCTCTTGAACGGCTGCATACAATGCTGCAGGGAAATGATTTCACGGTGATTGCCCTATCAGAAGACCGCAGGGGCTGGGACAAGATAACGCGGTTTCAGGATAAGGTCGGCCTGAAAGGCCTGCCACTATTCCACGACGTCTCGTCGAAAATGATGTTCGCAACGAAAGCGCGGGGCCTGCCAACAACTATTCTTGTGGGCCGCGACGGCAAGGAACTCGGCCGCCTGACCGGCTCGGCGGGATGGGATACGGACGAGGCCGTGGCGCTGATACGCTATTACATTGGAAGAAAGACAGGCGGGTAGCCGTGGCCGAAGGCGAGTTGGAAATGGTAACAAGGATAATATCGGGTTAACCGGTTGACGTTACGTTAAGACCGCCTGGTTTAGTGCCCTAAATTGTCAACCGTGATCGGCGCCGACAGCGTCGGAAACACACACGAAACCGTCGTTTTTCAGAAGTTGGGTCAAATCCCGTTTGATCCGGGGGATCAGGGCCGGGCCATGAAACACCAGCGCGGTATAAAGCTGTACCAGCGATGCGCCGGCGCGGATCATGGCGTAGGCGTCCGCCCCGCTGGCGACACCACCGCAGCCGATGATCGGCAGCTTGCCCTCCGTCCGGCGATACATATCTCGGACGATTTCCAGCGCAAAGGGAAACAGGGGCGCACCGCTTAAGCCACCGTCTTGATGGGTTTGCGGGTCGGTCATGTCGTCGGGCCGCTTGACGGTAGTGTTCGCCACGGTCAACCCGTCGACATCGGAGTCCATAATGACGGCGGCAATATCGGCCCGTTCGGCATCGTCCAGATCCGGCGCAATTTTCACAATCAGGGGCGGGCGCTCGCTTTCTTCGGGTACCGCCCGGGCACGCGCCTTCAGCACCCGGTCAACCAAATCGGCAAGGATTTCCCGTCCCTGCATTGCGCGCAAACCCGGTGTGTTGGGGGACGAAATATTCGTCACGAGATAATCCGCATAGGGCGCGACCGCCTCGATGCCAATTTCGTAATCGGCGGCGCCGTCCTCCGTCACCTTGTTCTTGCCGACATTCGCCCCGAACGGACCGAGCCCGGGTTTCCGCCGGGAAATCTTCCAAACGAAGGGCGACAGCCCGTTACCGTTGAACCCCAACCGGTTGATGGCGGCGTTGTCCGCCGGCAGCCGGAACATGCGCGGCTTCGGATTTCCAGGCTGGGGTAGCGGGGTCACCGTGCCGGCCTCTGCGAAGCCAAAACCCGCAGCCATCATGGCATCCGGCACCTCCGCGCCCTTGTCGAACCCGGCAGACAGCCCGACGGGGTTACGAAAATTTAGCCCCCAGACAGATGTGGCAAGAACCGGATCGTCGGCGATGCGATCCATTGGTCCCATGCCCCATGCCAACGCCCGGATCGTCGCCTTGTGGGCGGCTTCGGGCGGCAACAGACGAAGCAAAGGAAGGAGAGCGGAGTGTATATCTGCCAACGAAATACCTTTGAAAACCTAGCAACCAACAAGCTATCGCGAATCACGGAGATGGAAAAACGGGGCTGCATTGATTGGCCCGGCAAAGCCGATTATATCCGTCGCATGAGCGGTTCCGCAGACATAGACGCGACGACCCAGGAAATCGTCGACGAATTTTCATTCTTCGACGACTGGATGCAACGTTACGAATACATCATCGAACTAGGCAAAAACCTGGACGGCCTGCCTGACCACAAAAAGGACGAGGCCCACAAGGTGCCGGGCTGCCAGTCGCAGGTCTGGTTTTATGCGATGCAGAGTAATGGCCGCATCCGTTTCGAGGCTGATTCGGATGCCATGATCGTGCGCGGGCTGATTGCCCTGCTGTTGCGGGTGTATTCAGACCGCACGCCGGACGAGATCATCGGCACGCCACCGGAATTTTTTGAAGTGCTGGAGCTGGGATCGCATTTGAGCGGCAGCCGCGCCAACGGCCTCCACGCTATGGTCACCCGTATTCACGCCTATGCAAACGCCTTCAAGGACGGGCTGCCGGACGACACGGTCGCACCAGAGGCATTGTCGTAATGGATCGGAAATCTTTTACCTGGAAAGACGGAACCTGGTTCGAAGGTAACGAGCCGATTCTGGGACCCATGAGCCACGCATGGTGGATGGCCTCGTCCGTATTCGACGGAGCAAGATCGTTTGGCCGGCTGGCCCCCGATCTGGACCGTCACTGCGCCCGGCTCGTGAAATCAGCGAAGGCTTTCGGCATGACCCCGCCGATCAATGTCGAGGAGATCATCGCGCTGGCCTGGAAAGGCATCGAAAAATTCCCGCAAGACGCAGAGCTTTACGTCCGCCCGATGATGTATTTTGAAGACGGTTTCGTGGCACCAAACACAGATTCCACTCAGTTCATCATTACCGTCTTCGATGCGCCGATGCCGGAATGGGACGGCGTTACCGCCATGGTTTCCAGCTTCCGCCGCCCGACGCCGGAAGCCGCCCCGACCAACGCCAAAGCATCTTGCCTGTATCCCAATGTTGCCCGCGCCCTGATGGAGGCACGCCAGAACGGCTATGGCACTGCCGTGGTGCTGGATGCAATGGGCAATGTCGCCGAATTCGCCACCAACAATCTGTTCATGGTGCGCAACGGTCTGGTGCAGACACCGGCGCCGAACGGAGCCTTCCTGACCGGTCTGACCCGGCATCGAATTATCGAATTACTGCGCGGCGACGGCCAGGAGGTTGAGGAAACCACGCTGACGCTTAGCGATCTGGCCGCCGCAGATGAGGTATTCCTGACCGGTAATTATTCCAAGGTTCAGCCGGTCGTAAAGGTGGCGGAAACTAACTATCAGATCGGCCCCTTTGCCACCCGGGCGCGGGAACTCTATTTCGAGTTCGCCGAAAAAGAAGGCAGAAAAAAGATCTAATGGAAGACCAGAACCAGGTCGGTCGCGGCCACTGGCAGGGACGCATCGCCGGCTGGACCGCGACCGCCGCCCAGGGCCTTTCGACCGACGACACCCTGAACCAGTTCCTGATCGACCACGCTGCCATTAAATCTGGCGAATGCGTTCTGGATCTGGGTTCCGGCACGGGCGATCCCGCCATCAGCATTGGCGTCGCGCTGGGCGGCACCGGATCGATCACCGCCTGCGATCTGACGCCGGACATGCTGGCCACGGCGCGGAACCGGTCGGTCAATGTGGG
>CAJWUK010000102.1 GCA_913047365.1 uncultured Alphaproteobacteria bacterium
CCCTGCGTCATAAAAAAAGCGCGAGTTTCTCCTACATCGCGGCTTCGGATCGAGGCAGCTGCAATGAACGGCAAACCCGGAACGTTGATGCCAGGTAAAACCTGCTCGCATTCAGACTGAGAACAAATGGCTATTTGCCCCCTATCCAAAGCAATTCGGTACCCCTCACCCCGCGCTTCTGCAGTTTTCCCCGTAAATCGTTCATAGCGCTTAACGGTTTCGTCCGGGTCCCGCACACAAATCAACAACCCGCTCAACATTTCCGCTGAATTGTCCGACGCGATAACCGACCTTTGCCAAACCACATCCGGCGTATCCTGGCTTAAAACCTGCACCCGCCCTTCGGCCATGGCGTCACTGGGAAGCCGGATAACGGAAAACGCCGCCGTTGCCTCCCCGCCCGCATCTAATGGCATGGGCCTGCGCAACGCTACTGGCGGATCGGGCTCAAATCCGGCGGTTCTCAGCCGTTCCGTCGTCGCCTCGGTATCCGATACGGTGAACGCAATAAGATGAAGACCGGTATAGCGGGCCAAACCGTCGTCCATCTGCTTGGTGATCGCGGAGTCCACTTCCGGCAGGCGCGTCAGAACTTCCAGATAGCCCCGTTCAATCATTCCGCAACGATTGGCGGTCCCGGAAGGTACGCGGCTTCCGTCGGGCTGTTCGTTCATGTGGACCGTAAACGGCGTTAAGGGGAAACCGAGGCGCTGAAACGCCTGGGAAGCCTCATTCATGTCAGGTACGAACCAACCGACGTGATCCAGATAGATTTCGTTCGAGCCAGGTGTTTGGGATTCCGAAGGGCTGTTTTCACTCATAATATCGACACAATAACTGAAAATCGCCGTGCTGTCCGACTGAAAACCGCAGTTTTCTGCTGAACTCAAGCTCTATCGGGCCATGGACACAATTCAGGCGGTTAGATAAAATCTCCTCGTTCCGCAGGAGTGCGACAGACGCAGGGCAGTCCTCTTACCTGCGGTGGACACACCGGCATTTACAATGGCGGTGCAGGCAAAGTGGAACATTTCCGGGACAACCGAATGCGTTTTGCTACGTCTTACAGGCTTGTACAGCGTAACAGAAGAGAGAAATCACACTAGGAAAGTCATTATGGCAGACGAAAACCAATTACGAGATCCAGACTATAAGCCGCCTATGAGTGAGGCGGTTCCACTCGGTATCCAGCATGTGCTGGCGATGTTTGCGGGAAACATTACCGTTCCGCTGATCATCGCGCTTGCCGCCGGGCCACAATACATCACGGTCCTGGTCCAGATTGCGCTTCTGGCCGCTGGTGTCGCTACCCTCATTCAGACAATCGGGATCGGGCCCGTCGGCGCGCGACTGCCGATCGTGCAAGGCACCAGTTTCGCTTATATCGGTATCCTGACCGGAGCTCTCAAAGGAGGGGCAACCCTTGCTATGGTCTTCGGAGCATCGCTGATCGGCGGGCTGTTCCAGATCATCCTCGGCTTTTTTATTCCCCAGATCAGGAAATGGATACCAACGCTGGTGTCCGGCGTGGTCGTGATGACAATCGGCTTCACCCTGTTGCCTGTGGGCATCAAGTATTCCGCTGGCTGCGGCGCGTATCCGGCGCCGTTCTGTAAGAACCTTGGATTCGGTGACACGTCGCACTGGCTGCTAGCCCTTTTCGTAATCATCATCACGCTGCTGATCCGCCGTTACGGTAAGGGCATCTGGTCGACCGCCTCGATTTTCGTCGGTCTAGTCATCGGCTATGTGATCGCCATTCCGTTCGGCATGGTGGACGGCAAGAAGGTCGACGCCATCGGAAATGCAGCGTGGTTGGGTCTTCCCGATACGCATTTCGGCCTCGACTTTACGTCGCCGGCTGCGATCGGCCTGATCGGTCTGATGTGCATCATGGCCTTCATCACCACCATTGAGACGGTCGGCGACATTTCCGGCGTCACCATGGGCGGTGCAAACCGCGAACCGACCGACAAGGAACTACGCGGTGGTATTATGGCTGACGGTCTAGGCTCGGCTGTCGTAGCCTTGTTTGGCGGTCTGCCGAACACGTCCTATAGCCAAAACGTAGGTCTGGTGTCCTTCACAAAGGTTATGAGCCGCCACGTCGTGACCATAGGGGCAATCTTCCTGATCCTATGCGGGCTTATTCCGAAGCTTGCCGCCGTGATCGCTGCGATGCCCTCTGCCGTACTCGGTGGGGCCGCAATTGTCATGTTCGGTATGATTGTTTCGGCCGGGATGAAGCTTGTCGGGCAGTCCGGCTACAACACGCGGAACATGCTGATCGTCGCTATTTCGCTCGGCCTCGGCTTGGGCCTGTGGCAGGTTGATCAGCTCGCCAAACTGGCGAAATTCGGCCCGCTTCCCGCCGATTTCCTGCCGGCGTGGTCGATCCCGCTGTTCGTATCTGGCATCGTGGTGTCGGGGCTTTGCGCCGCACTCATGAATGCGCTGATGCCCCAGGAAGAAATGGAATAGGCCAACCGCCTTTTAACGAACTAACCCGGGCCGCGATCAGCGGCCCGGGTTTTTTTGTCTGTAGGGAGCCAGGTTTACGCCCAGACATCCTCCCATGACCCCTGGGTCGCGGCCTTCGAATATTCGGTAGCGCGATTTTCGAAGAAGTTCGTGTGCTCCATACCGTTCAGCATCTCGTCCATCCACGGCAGCGGGTTCTTTTCCAGCCGAAAAATGGGCTGCAGGCCAAGCTGCGTCAGTCGGCGGTCGGCGATGTAGCGGATGTACTGCTTCACTTCCGATCCGTTAAGCCCCTCGACACCCCCGAGTTCAAAGGCGAGATCGATAAAGGCGTCCTCGTGTTCGACCATGTCGGAACACAGCACATAGAGGGAGCGCTGGAATTCCTCGGTCCAGATTTCCGGGTTTTCTGAAATGAAGGTGCGGAACAACTTGATAATCGATTCAGTGTGCAGACTTTCATCGCGCACCGACCAGGAAACGATCTGGCCCATGCCCTTCATCTTGTTGAAGCGCGGGAAATTCATCAGGATCGCGAAGCTGGCAAATAGCTGCAGGCCTTCTGTAAACCCACCGAAAACGGCCAATGTCCGGGCGATATTTTCCTTACTGTCCACATCGAATTGCTGGAGGTAATCGAACTTATCCTTCATCTCCTTGTAGTGAAGGAAAGCCTGGTACTCGGTTTCCGGCATCCCGATGGTGTCGAGCAGATGCGAATAGGCCGCGATGTGTACGGTCTCGATATTCGAGAACGCGGACAGCATCATCTGCACCTCGGTAGGCTGGAACACGCGCGAATACCGCTTCATGTAACAGTTGTTGACCTCGATATCCGATTGGGTGAAGAACCGGAAAATTTGGGTCAGCAGATTTCGTTCCTCGGCCAACAGCTTGTTGTGCCAGTCCTTCACATCGTCCGCCAACGGCACTTCTTCCGGCAACCAGTGAACCCGCTGCTGGGTCAGCCAGGCATCATAGGCCCAGGGATAGCGAAACGGTTTGTAGACCGGATTAGCTTCTAATAAAGACATTGCTGTTCTTTGCTCCCTGTCACCCGCTTCGCGGGCCTTCTCCGATTACTGGCAGCTAAGGCACTCTTCGTAATCGTTTTCGTTTTCGCCTGACGCCGCTAGCGGTAGCGGTTCCATGTTGCCGTTTGTCGGCGCGGTCGCTGTGTTTTCCGTCGCTCCGGTAACGGAGTCACTCGCATGGCTTTCCGCTCGTGCGACCGACCGCGACCGGCAATAGTAGAGAGATTTAACGCCCTTCTCCCACGCCCTCCAGTGAACATCGTGCAGGGTTTTCTTCTGAACATCGGCTGGCAAGAATACGTTCAGCGATTGCGACTGGCAGATATATTCCGCCCGGTCGCCGGCATGGTCGATCAGCCAGCGCTGATCCAGTTCAAAAGCCGTCTTGAACACGTCCTTTTCATCATCGTCCAAGAAATCGAGATGATGGACGGAACCATTATTCACCGTGATGGACGACCAGGTGTCGTCGTCATCCATACCTTTTTCTGCCAGCAACTGCTTCAGGTATTTGTTGCGAACGCTGAAGGAGCCGGAAAGGGTCTTATGGGTGTAGGCATTCGCTGCATTGGGTTCTATCCCCGGCGAGGAACCGCCGCAGATGATGGAAATAGACGCGGTCGGCGCAATAGCCATCTTGTTGGAAAACCGCTCCATAATGCCGTATTCGGCAGCATCCGGGCACGGCCCCCGTTCTTCGGCCAGCATCTGGGATGCCGCATCGGCCTGTTCGCGGATTTGTTTGAACATGCGCTTGTTCCAGACCTTGGCCATAACCGATTCCATCGGCACGCCCTGGCTTTGCAGGAATGAGTGATACCCCATCACACCAAGCCCGACGGAGCGTTCTCGCATTGCCGAATATCGGGCGCGCTCCATGGAATCGGGTGCGCGCTCGATGAAATCCTGAATGACGTTGTCGAGGAACCGCATGACGTCTTCGACGAAGGTCGGGTGGTCATGCCATTCCATGTAGGTTTCGAGGTTCAGCGACGACAGGCAGCACACGGCCGTCCGCTGTTCACCGTCCTTGTCGAGGCCCGTCGGCAGCGTGATTTCGCTGCACAGGTTCGACATTTTGACTTCCAGCCCGGCCAGCTTGTGGTGTTCCGGGATCGCCTTGTTGACATGATCAATATAGAGGAAATATGGCTCACCAGTTTCGATCCGGGTCGACAGCATGCGGATCCAAAGGCTGCGGGCGGAAATCTTACGGATAACCGCCTGGTCTTTCGGGCTTTTCAGCGCCCATTCCTCGTCGTTCTCGACCGCGCGCATGAATTCGTCGGGAATGATGATCCCGTGATGTAGGTTCAGCGCCTTGCGGTTCGGGTCGCCGCCGGTGGGGCGGCGTAGTTCGATGAACTCCTCGATCTCCGGATGATCAACCCGGATATAGATGGCGGCGGAGCCGCGGCGTAGGGAACCCTGCGAAATTGCGAGCGTAAGCGAGTCCATCACCCGGATAAACGGAATAATGCCCGAGGTTTTGCCGTTGGCGCCGACCTTTTCGCCGATGGAGCGCAGATTGCCCCAGTAGGAGCCGATACCGCCGCCGAGGGCTGCCAGCCAGACGTTCTCGTTCCACAGATTGACGATACCGTCGAGACTGTCGGTCGCTTCGTTCAAAAAGCAGGATATCGGCAGGCCGCGTTCGGTCCCGCCATTGGAAAGCACCGGCGTGGAGGGCATGAACCAGAGGTTTGACATGTAGTCGTAGACGCGCTGGGCATGCGCGGAATCGTCAGCGAAATGACACGAAACGCGCGCGAAAAGGTCCTGGTATTCCTCACCGGGCATCAGGTATCGGTCAGAAAGCACGGCCTTCCCGAAATCGGTAAGATTCGCATCGCGGCCGCGGTCTATCTTTAGCGAAATACCTCTTTTCGACTGGAAAAGATCATGTTCCGTCTGAACCAGATCAAGCACGCCCAACCTCCTTATTATACGACTCTTGAGGGGGCAGTTCATTTGTACGCCGCAAACTCACCCCTCGGTTATTTGCGTCGTTCTGGCAGGCTGGTGCTGCTGTCTGGTAACGGCCAGAAATGGCCGTTTTCCGATGCGTAGGCCCCGCCCCGCGACCAGAATTCTTATCCACAAGCGAATGTGGATAACTTTCCCCGATGGCCGCGACTTAGGAGTGTGCAACAACATCTGGGGTACCGTCAACGAAAAACGACTAAATCCTGTGATATCCCCAACATCTTGTGGATATCCTGTGAGAATGGCGGGATTCGGGAGATTTGAAAAACGGGAAATATGTGAATGGAACGAAACCGCTACCTGGGGTGCGGGGAATTCTAAAAGACAAACAGAATTTGATTCGGCGGCGCCTGATGCCGCCCTACCGCGATCTTAAAAAGCTCTCAAACGCCGCCAGGGTTTCCTCCGACACATGGTGCTCGATTCCCTCCGCGTCGGCCCGGGCAATTTCTTCGCTCACGCCTATGGCGGTCAGAAACGTGACAACCACCTGATGGCGCCGGCGGGATGCCTCGGCTATTCGCCGGCCCTCATCTGTCAGGAAAATCGCCCGGTAGGGCTGAGCCTCTATCCACCCGGCTTCCTTCAGCCGCCCGATCATGCGCGCGACCGTCGGCGTGGTTACCCCCAGCCGTTTGGCAATATCGACGGACCGGGCCTCGCCCGTAGCATCGATCAGATCCGCGATCAGCTCCACATAATCTTCCATAATCTCGGTTTGCCGGGCAGCCCGGACCTGGCGGTGATGATCCGCCTGTTTGTCCGGTTCGGGCAAAACCGGTGCAACGGGTGGTCGCTTGTCGGACGGATCTATTTTCAGCTTACCTGGCATGGTGCCACTATGCCGCAACGGCGGGACCCTGCCAACGCAGTGCTTGGCGTCAAATTTTGCGGGAGAAGGCTTAATCGCCGAGACTGGAGCACCCTAACTAGGTAAGAAAGTGTCGATTACGCAGGACCGGCTAGGAACATGGAACCGCTCCTGGCGAATTAATTGTAACGATTCTCGAACTCGATCAAGTCGTTGAAGCCCATCAGATCGTTGAATTCCACAAAGGAGAACAGATCGGCGTCCCCGCTTTCGGCATCTCCGTTGGATTTTAGCGCACCGTAAACAGAATTCAGCGCATTGCACGTCGCCAGGAAACCGGCCGCCGGGAAAATCGCCAGACGATAGCCCAATTCCGCCAGTTCTTCCGGTTTTATAACCGGGGTCACCCCGCCATTGACCATGTTCGCCATCAGCGGCACGTCGGCGCCGAACCTTTGGCCGATTTCCCGCATTTCATCGATATCGGCCGGCGCTTCATAGAAAAGAATATCGGCCCCCGCCTCGACATACATTTGGGAGCGCCGCATCGCTTCATCCCGTCCGATGGCTTTTCGGGCATCCGTCCGCGCGATGATCAGCGTGTCGTCGGAAAACCGGCTGTCCAGCGCGACCTTGATCTTGGTGACCATGTCTTCCGCCGAAATCAGCTTGTGACCGGACAGATGGCCGCATTTCTTAGGAAAGTCCTGGTCTTCGATCTGAATAGCGGAAACCCCCGCGATTTCGTAACCCCTTACGGTTTCGCGGACGTTCACTGGTCCGCCATACCCGGTATCCGCATCCGCGATCAGGGGTGTCTTGGTTCCCCCGGCAATGCGGCCCGCGCGCGAAACCATATCAGTGTATGTAGCGATTCCAGCATCAGGCAGTCCCAGATGCGACGCCACCGTCCCGGAGCCGGTCATATAAATGGCATCGAATCCCGCACGGTCGGCCATCTTCGCGGAAATCATGTCGTAGACCCCTGGGGCGACGATAAAATCGGTGCCTGTTCGCAGTTTTCTGGTCAGTATTTCGGATTTCGACGGCATGGTCTCGCGCTCCTCTCTGCTCGCGCGGACTATAGTTTCGGATAAGGCGGTGGCAAGCCCGCCGTTAGGTCTCAGACAGAATCCCGAAAATTCCACGGGCGCGCGCAATCAGCGACGCATCATCGCCGACCCTGGCCGCGATCTGCACGCCGACCGGCATCCCGTTGGGGCCGGTGGCAACCGGCAATGTCATTGTCGGGCCATGCATCAATGTCCACATACGGTTGAACGACGACATGGTGACGCTCACCAGATCGGCGGGCGCTTCCCCCGCCGTCGACGGCGTCAGCAACACCGGGTAGTCGGCATAAAGATTAGTGAGCGCCGCACGGGCATTATCCGCCGCCGCCAGCGCCTCACGATATTCGTCCTCTGCCCAGGAGGACATTCCGGTTTCCTGCATCCAGGGGTTCATCTTGTCCATGTGATCCCGGAATTCATTGGCGAGCGCGTGTTTCCCCTCGTAATTCGAAATTACACGGAACGGGCTTTCGATGGTATCGAACTGCGGCGGCAGATCGATATCCGAAACGTCGTACCCTGCTGCGGAAAGCGTCGCAGCGGCGTTTTCGACAGCAGTCTGGGTGCAATCCTCGGCCTCGTCCCATATGGGCGTGCGGCACAGTCCGATCCTGGGCTTCGTGTCGTCGGCCGGGACGGAGTTCCCCGTAACAGCGCCATAGACCAGCGCGATATCTTCGACAGAGCGCGCGAAATAGCCAAGGGTATCGAGCGAATTCTTCAGGCCTACAATCCCGGTCCGGTCCAACCCGTCGAGGCTCGCCTTGTATCCAACGACACCGCAGAATGCCGCAGGCAGTATCACTGACCCGCCTGTCTGTGTGCCGTTTGCAAGCGGCACCATGAAATCTGCCACCGCCGCCGCCGATCCGCTGGACGAAACTCCGGGTGTCCGGTCAATATCGTGCGGATTGCGGACACCCACCGGCAATGGGCTGGCGAACTGCGTGGTCGTGGTCTTGCCAAGAATAACCGCCCCCGCCTGCCTCAGCGCCGTAACACAGGCGGAATCTTCAGCTGGCTGGTGCCCCGCGTAAATTTCAGAACCGTACTCCGTCGGCATATCGTACGTATCGAGAACGTCTTTAATACCGACGGGCACGCCTTGCAGCGGACCGGCCGTATCCGCGGCATCGCTGGCGCGCGCCTGCGCCAGTGCCTTCTCGGCATCAACGTGGATCCACGCGCCCAGAGTGCCATTGTGATCTGCAATGCGGCTCAGACAATCGGTCACGACGCTTTCGGAGTTTGTCTCGCCGGCGGCGATCTTTGCAGCGATCTCCGATGCGGAAAGGGACGCCAAATTGTGGGGCTTTTGCGCGAAGGAAGCCATTCTAATCGACGCGTGCCGCTTCCTGGGAAAATGTCGGATCGACGTAGCGTTCCCCGGCCTCCCGAACATGGCTCCAGACCTTTTCGTCACGGTCCCCCACCGGAACCGGGTCGGCATCCCAGTGGCCGTGTTCATCGACGCCGCGAACCAGCGATGCGGACCGGCGGCCAATCGTCGAACGGACATGGGCGGGGAAATAGAAGATCCCGAGCCCGATCCGCATAGCGTCCGTATCGTTGGCTTCCGAGCCGTGAACGATGCGTTCGTGGTGGCACGAAAACTGCCCCGCCTTCAGGACCAGATCGACCGCGTTGGAGGAATTGATCCCCTCTATCGATTGTCCACGGGCGAGCAGGTTTTTCTCATCATATGTTTCGACGTGAGAATAAATCTTGCCGTGATGCGTGCCCGGGATCACCCGCAAACACCCGTTTTCGAGAACGCTGTCGGTCAGGGCCAGCCACACCGTGACCAGTTCGTTGGGTTCTAGCCCGAAATAGGCGGAATCCTGATGCCAGGACACGTAGGAGCCGTCCTGGCCCGGCTTCATCCAAAACCGGGACGACAATGCGTAGATATTCGGGCCTATCAGGTCCT
>CAJWUK010000103.1 GCA_913047365.1 uncultured Alphaproteobacteria bacterium
GGATGAAACAACTTTAACATTGCGTTACCCCCCATTGTTTAAAGGTCAGGATGGGTGTGCGTGGTCGATCTCGAACCGGTCAATCAGTTTGCAGACATCGTCTGCCCCACACCAAGTGTTGCCGTCCACCAAGCGATTGGTTGAAAACAGGCGAATTGGCGATTCAATAATTCAGGTCGTCGTTCGGGTCGCCAGATTTCTCGTAATCCGAAAGCGCGACCGGAAGAATACCATCCGGAATTCCGTTGAACCTAGAAAACGTGAGAAAGTGGCCGTGTTCACCACTGCGCTGTTACTGCGGATGCGTACGATAATAGTATAACTGCGCGTGGGCGACGTGATCGTATACGTCGCCGGAGGGATAGCGATCGCATTCCAAAAACGTCTCATGCCCCTTCAAAAGTTCGCTGACGATATTGTCAGCTGATCTTCGACATACGCGAATACCTCCAACGACCTCTTCGCCGGGTCATCAAATTTGCGTCGGTAGTGTCAGCGCACCACGAGGACGGATTTCGATGAATGCCGGACCACACGCGCCGCGTTGGGCCCCAACAGGTAGTCCTGCAGTTCCGGTCGGTGGGATCCCATAATGATCAGGTCGGCGTTTATGTCTTCTGCCGTTTCGATGATGGTTTTGTAAATCGTGCCGTCGGCCACAACATGCTGAACATTTATGTCGTCGGGAACGCGATCGGCAACGAACTTATGGAGCACGTCATTAGCGTTCTGCATCATTCTGCCTTCATGGTCATCAGGAAAAAATTGGGCGACCATGGGCGAGCCGAAATCGGGCATAACTGTCAACACATGAAGATTTGCGCCGAAGGCCTTACAGTATTCGATCGCCGCGGGCAGAGCACGATTCCAGGAACTCTCGTTGCCGAGATCGATGGGCAGAAGAATATCCTTGTACATACTGTTTCTCCCTATGCGGCCTCGGGTTGTGCCGATCCGGCCGGCCGGCGGAGGCGCTGCAACATCCAGATCAATGCCAGAAGCACCACTACCGGAATATAGAATATCTGCTTCGGCATTCTTTCACAGGTCCCCTCCGCGGATTGAATTACCATTTCCAATTCAAGCTTTAACTCGCCCGCGGCGGAGGGTTTGCCCTGATCATCTGCCTGAATGACATCGTCAATCACCGTTTTCCCGTCGCTCCGGGCAATTTTAATGCCCGCAAATTCCAGACGTTTCTTGCGGGGTACCTAGGGTACTAGTGGGAATACAGCAGTGAATCGGCATCTTCGCCGAAGTGATAGGGGTTAAAGCATGCCCGTACAGTAGAGATAGGTCAATCTCAGCCGGTCGCAAAACACCGCTAAACAACTGGATTAGATAGACTTCTAAGGATCAATTGTTGACGGCGATTTCTATCGCAGTGCCGAGTCGATTGACGATCAAGGGATGTGAGCATTCCCCATGATATACGGCGCCGAAAGAAGAACATGCCCGCCACGGCCGCCATCGATGGTTTCTCCATGGGATAACCCGGTCGCCCCGCCGCAGGCATCGAGATAGGCCTTGCGGTCCGTGTGCTAGCTAGACTTCCCGTCGCCATGCGAAACAGTCGACATCGCGTTGCACGGAAAGCGGTATAAGCCATGTTCCATGGCGGTATCCGTTGGCCGGCGACCCGATAATCGTTAGAATTATCAAGGTTCGCGATCGCGGACGGCAACAGCCATCGGAACGTCCAATGAATCTTAAAGACCATATACGGTCTATCCCCGATTTTCCTAAACCGGGAATCCTATTTTACGATATTTCGACACTGCTGCAGCACGCGGAGGCCTGGAAGACCACCGTGGACCGGCTGGCGGAGGAAATCTATCCTTATAAACCGGATCGGCTGATCGGTGTCGAATCCCGCGGGTTCCTGGTTGCGGCCCCACTGGCGGTTCGCCTCGGCATTGGGTTCACCATGGTCCGAAAACAGAACAAGCTGCCGGGCGAGACAATCTCTTTCACATACGAACTGGAATACGGCTCAGACACCATCGAAATTCAGTCGGATGCCCTGCAGGAGGGCCAGAAGGTGGTACTGATGGACGATCTGCTAGCGACCGGGGGCACCGCCGCGGCAGCCGTGGAATTACTGCGCAGCGTCGGGGGCGATGTGGTTGCATCGGCCTTTATCATTGAACTGAATTTTCTGAACGGTCGGAACAAACTAGATGTGCCCGTCCATTCCCTGATCGTTTACGACGACTGAACTTTAGCGCTCCGGCGGCACCGCCGCGAATTCGGACCCTTTCAGACAGAACCGCCCTTCGGGGTCCTGCCAGAGAATGGCGTTTTCGTGCAGCAGGCCGATGGCTTGTGTCACGGCCTGAAAGCCATAGGAAACGAAGCGTTCGCATAACTCCGCAAAATAGAGCGGTTCGTCCTGAATCAGCAGTTTGATCTCGCTGGCCAGTTTTTCTGTCGAAACCGCCTCGATAGCAGGCGCGGCGCCGTTCGCGGGGCCGATAAAATCGTCGAGCTTCACTTCATCGGCATAGGCATAGGCGATCCGGTGAAATCTCTCCCGTGGCACGTTGTCCGGAATGGTCGCATCAATCCCCATCTTTGCGGTGGTCGGCACGCGGGAATACGGTCCTGGCGGCGGCAGGCTGGGGTCCAACGGCTTCGACCGCGCACCGGATATGATCACCACGTCCCGATCTGCCTGAACCCGCGTTGCCACCGCCCATTCCACATCGACATGATCGAAGACGTCGATGTCTTCATCCACCACAGTGACATGCTTCATATCCGCAACGGACAACGCCGCCGTGATCGCGTTCTTCCCGTCTCCCGGTAGCGGGCGTATTGCAACGACCGCGTGCCAGTGACAGCAACCGCCCGGCGTGATGTTGACCGCCGTCACGTTGACGCCCGCTTCATCAAGAACGCGGCGGACGTTTGCCTCGTAAATCGGCCCTGACGGCCATATGTTTTCCCACGGCATGTGCAGTGCGTAATAGAGCGGGTTTTTCCGCATCGAGATTCCCTTGATGCGCACATGCGGGTTCCAGTGCAGCCCACCCATCAGACGGGTGAATTCGCCGAACCGGCCTTCCGGCTGCGTCCAACCAGTTGGAAGAATTTCCGCTTCCAGAACGATCTCCGCATCCGCGATGCAAGGCAGGTCGATGGTCCGACACTGGGTCAGGGGCACGCCCTTGCCGCGCATACCCCCCGCGATACCCAGTTCACTGACGCCGGCACGCGCTTTATAGGTCGCGCAAATAAGTTCGAATGGATGGGTTCCAATATTGATCGAAATCGGCAGGGATTTGCCACGTTCATAGGCCTTGGCGGCATAGCGGTGCAGATTGTTTGGCGTCACGATATCGATACCGGTAAGATTTTTTTCTTTGACCAGATACCGGTAGACGCCAGCGTTCAGGCTGCCGTTTTCTTCATCATCGGGATCGCGGGACAGGGTGATTCCAGCGGTGATCATCGGTCCGCCGTCGAGCACGGAAAATAGGGGGATCGGCATTTTGTAGAGGTCGACGTCTGTGTCCTCGAGATAGATTTCCCGGGACGGGCCGGTATTGACGAATTCGGGTTCGATCGGGCGGTCCAGGCCTTGGCGCAGCCGGCCTTCGATGTCCGAGAAATCGCACCCTGCGGCGATAGCAAGGCGTTCGCGGCTGTTGGTGACACCGGAAATCACCGGCATGTCATAGCCGTTAACGTTTTTGAACATCAACGCCTTGTCCGACTGGTCTACCAGCGTTGCGATATGCCGGATATCGACGGGTTTTTCGATTTCGATTAGCTCGTCGGCATTACGCAGTTCGTCAATCAGTTCACGAAAATTTTCGGCCATTATTCATTTTTCCTATCCGGTCTGCCCGTTTAGTCGGACAATACAGGATTTGTCCTACCACCAAAACTGATGGGCTCAATCGGCGCATGGCCTACCGCCGGACTGGTTTCCTGAGGGGCGTAAAATAGCAAATACCTTATCACAGCCGAAACAGATCAGCGTAAGCCGGGCGGGCCCCGACTTCATTTCAATCCTGCACAAAGTTTTTCGATAGGGAATCGATGATGTGCTAACCTTCCGTCGTAGGTGGGGTTATAGGGGTCGCTATATGTTTCGGACGGCCCGCGAAACATTGCGCAACAGCCTGTCGCGAATGAGGAACCGGCAGTTTCTCGATGCGACGATGGCGGCGACGGCATTGGTCTCAACCGCGGATGGCGATGTCACATTCTCGGAGCTAAGCGCACTGGATAATGTTCTGGACTCTATTCAGGATTTGCAAATTTACGATCCCCATGTCGCTGCCGACATCTATCGCGATTTTGCCGATGCGATCGCCGAAAACCCGGAACAGGGGCGGGACACCGCACTCGCCGCCGCATCGAAAATCGCGGGCGACCACAATGCCGCAGAGCTAGTGATTTTGGTGGCGATCGCCATATCGAAAGCAGACGGCAAATTAAGCGCCCAGGAATCCGACGTTATTCAAGAGTTGTGCGAATTGCTGGGCGTCCGGATACCGAAAGACAGCGAAATCCCGCGCTAGCTCTCTCCTACAGGCGAAAAGTTGAACAGACGAAGGGTGACATCAGATCTCCGTGTTGATTGAAGCCGCCACGTGGATTATCAGGTGGTCACTCGCTACTCGACTATCAAGCGCGGTTAACGCCTTCGTTATATGTAAATAACGAAACGTGGTGAGTGCCCGCGCTATCGCGCGGACACTTTAAACAGGAAATTATTAGGTTCATGTCCACAATTACTTCCTCCGGCGTGGGACGCGAAGTACGCGCAATTGGCCTGATCGGTTTCGGCCACTTTCTGAGCCACTTTTATTTCTTTGGGCTGGTGCCTCTGCTGGTCGCTATCCGCAATGAATTCGGATTATCCGCTGTCGAAATCGGCGCGATTCTAACGGTTTACAATATCGCGACGGGGGCGCTGCAAACACCGATGGGGATTCTGGTGGACCGGTTAGGCGCCAGGCGCGTTCTGATTGGGGGTCTGTTTGTCACCGGGGTCGCGTTCGGAGCCGCGGGCTATACCTCCTCCTATTGGGAACTGCTCGTCCTTTTCTTCCTGGCTGGTGCGGGCAATAGCGTTTTCCACCCTGCTGACTATGTGATCCTAACCGCGTCGGTAGATGCGACGCGTCAGGGCCGGGCCTATTCAATGCATTCCTTTGGGGGGTCGCTTGGTACCGCCGCAGGCCCCGCGGCCATGGCGTTGCTGCTGGCGCAATTCGACTGGCGAATAGCTCTGATGATCGGCGGGACGATCGGGGTCGTCCTAAGTTTCGTCTTTGTCTTTTCAGGTGACACCCTGCGCGAGGATGCGGCCCGCAAACAGACGACGAAATCGGAAACGCCACTTCGCAGTATGATTAACCGTGGGGTTGTTTTGCTGTTTATGTTCTACGTTCTGACATCGTCGGCGAATATTGGGCTTACTGCATTCGCGCCGTTTTATCT
This sequence comes from uncultured Alphaproteobacteria bacterium, assembly GCA_913047365.1. Taxonomy (GTDB): domain Bacteria; phylum Pseudomonadota; class Alphaproteobacteria; order MPNO01; family UBA830; genus CAJWUK01. Next base: position 5,458 of record CAJWUK010000103.1, read on the forward strand.
GCCTGCGCTGTATGACGTATCCGTCCAGACCGCGAGCTACATCCTCTCGGTTCTGTTATTCAGTAATGCTATGGGAACCCTGTTCGGTGGATGGCTCGCCGACCGGACACCGCGCCACGATCTTGTTCTGGTGGTGTCGTTCTCAATATACGCAGTTATGTTGACCGTCGTGGGTACCGCGCTTATCCCGGTAGTTGCCCTGATCGGTGCGTTCGTGATCGGAGGCTTCGTGCGCGGCATCGTGAACCCGTCACGCGACATGATGGTGCGTGAGGTCGCCCCGTCAGGAGCACTGGGTACGGTATTTGCCTTCGTAAGCACCGGCTTCAATGTGGGTCAGGGGCTAGCCCCGCTAGCCTACGGCGCACTAATCGACAGAGCACTCACAAACGAGATACTCTATCTGTCTGCCGGCTTCATGATCCTGTCCATCTGCCTGCTGCTGTTTTCCCGAAATACAAAGGCTGGTTGACCAAACTCGTCATCCTCGCCCATGGCCTGTTCGAGATAGCGGAATGCGGGGTCTTGTCAAAAGGATTATGGCTGCAACTTTCAGCCTGACGCTTTTTTTCGAACTATAATCCTGTAGACCCCGTCGTCTTCGGCGATAGAAACGAAACTATGGTCGGTTTCCTTGCAGAAAGCTTCAAAATCGGCGGGGGCGGCAGGGTCGGTCGCCAAAATCTCTATCAGCGCGCCGGAAGAAACTGATTTCAGCGCCTTGCGCGTCCTCAGAACTGGCAGGGGGCACCGAAGCCCCGTTGCATCCAGCCGTGTAATTTCGTCTGCCAAGGGACAGTCCTAATTGTTGAAAAAATGTCATAGGGCGCCGCTGAGATTTCGCCTTCCGTCGGTAAGGAAAGCATGCCCATCATCGAACGCCCCAGCTTCCAGGGCATGATGTAGAACCCGAACATAAAGATCAAACAGGCAACGTAAGACGTTACAAGCCGCCAGATCAGAAAGCCGGGCGTGATCGGCACGAAGACCTTGACCAGCGGATCGGTCGACCGCATGAAAAAGAAATTCGTATTCTCGGGCAGAAAGACGTTCATAGCCGCACGTCCGATCTGTTCCCACATTACGAGACCGAGAATGTAAACGATGGCGATTACCCAGACCGAAAAGATGGAAATCAGATCATCCATGAGGTTTTTTTACAAAAAAAGGGGGGCGGATAAACATCCGCGCCCCGCATTGCTCGATAGGAAACCCTGTCTGTGGGACTTGTCCAGGACCGCAATGCTCGAAGGCTAGGGAATGTCGTCGGGAAAGGCGTTGGCTGGGGCGCCTGGGATCGAACCAGGGATCACGGGATCAAAACCCGTTGCCTTACCACTTGGCTACGCCCCAGCATCAACGCGGCAGGAACATATAGGAACTGACTATCCTGTTGCAACGCCGGACCTTGGTATCTTGGAATCAGGTGGCGTTTAATTTTTTCATAACCGATCCGAACATGCCCTGGCGCCCGAAAGGCGATATATCCACGCAACGTCAATCTTTGTAGTTTCCTGTAAAAATGACCTCCGTTTATGGCTGGGAAAGACCTCTGGCCGCACTTTTGACCACCGCAATTATGGGATTGATAGCAATCGGTCTCGAAATCTGCTGGTAGATCTTCAGACTGTTGCAAGAACCGTGTCTAAAGGCGGATAGTCAGGGAACCTTTGCATCCCTAACTTCGGTCGCAACCACCCACCAGTCCGGATTTCGTTCCGAAAGTTCTGCGGCCGCAGAACGCGCAGCAGCCATGTCCCTGTAAATACCGAAACAGGTCCCCCCACTCCCCGACAGGCGGGCCAAGTCACAGCCTGCGGATTTTCCAAGGCAATCAAGCGCCTCACCGATCGAGGGTGCAACAATGATTGCCGCATCGGATAAATCATTTCGGCGCGCGGCAAGAGCCGCGATGAACTCGTTATAGGACCTGGTACCCCGCCAGGGTCTGGAGGGTGAAAAGTCACCTGCCCACTGAGCGAATACCTGCGGTGTCGGGACCGACCCACCTGCGTTAACCAGAACCAATGCACAATGCGGCAACCGACAAACTGGCTCGACCGTCTCACCAATTCCGGACATCAAAGCAGTGTCCCCGTAAAGGCAGACTGGCACATCTGCCCCCAGCGAAAGGCCGATTTCGGCCAGGCGGATGGCATCTGTGTCCAGGTTCCAAATTTTCACAAGAGCACGAAGTGTTGCGGCAGCGTCGGTAGACCCGCCGCCGATGCCAGACGACACGGGCAGGTTTTTTTCCAGGTGTATCTCTACCCCGTCTCTCCGGTCGAATGTGCGGGCCAACAGATTGGCCGCCCGCAGGACGAGGTTGTCCGGATCGTTCGCAGCCAAATCATTCGAGAACGGCCCGCTTATCGATAACGAAATCTTATCGGAGGGCTGAACCGAAACCCTGTCCCCAGATTCGGTGAACACCGCGAGACTTTCCAGCAGGTGATAGCCGTCCGTCCGCTTGCCGGTAATCTGCAGAAACAGGTTTATCTTTGCCGGCGCATCGATGGTGATGATGCGGTTGGAATCCTCAGCGGTCACGCCGCGCTCTCAGCTATCTTTTTCACGGGAAGACGACACGAGTCCCCGCAGGATCTTTTTCTCGATCGCCGACACCTGATCGGGCTCGGGCTGCAGGGATAGGGCGCGCTGCCACTGGAAGCGCGCTTCGGCATGTCGGCCTACCTGCCAATAGGCATCGCCCAGGTGATCGTTTATCGTTGGGTCTTCTGGTCGCAGTTCGACCGCCCGTTCCAAATGGCCGACCGCGCCCTCGAAGTCCATCAGCCGGTACAGCGCCCATCCCAGGCTGTCGACGATATACCCGTCATTAGGGCGGAGCTTTACGGCTCGTTTAATCATTTCCTCAGCGCGGAGCAGGTTTACACCCTGATCAACCCAAGAATACCCGAGATAGTTGAGGACGTATGGCTGGTTGGGGTTAAGTTCAAGCGCCTGCTGCAAGTCCTTTTCGGCCCGTGCCCATTGGCGGGACCGTTCCAGTGCGATGCCGCGGGAATATAGAATTGTCCAATGGCGCTTTTCCAGGTCCCCCAGAAGAGAGACTGCCTTGTCGTAAGCGGAAACCGCTTCGTTGAAACGTTTGTTTGCCCGCAGCAGGTCGCCAAGGCTTATCAGCGGATCAGGCCGGGAAGGTTCCTGGTCGGAAAGGCGCTGCAACAGACGGATGGCGTCATCATCTTTTTCCGCCGCTTCCAGGTTTTCCGCGATGCGAAGACGCGCCGACCAGTAAAGCGCGGATTTCGGATCGATCTGATCATAGACCGCTATCGCGTCGTCGTGCCGTCCCATGGATTGCAGGACTCCCGCCACCAGCATGTGGGCCAGGTCGAGATCGGGTCGCAGATAGGTCGACAGACGCCCGTATATCAGCGCCAATTGGGCCAAATTCTGCTGCGTCATCGTGCTGGCAATATTGAACAGAGCCTCCGCGACGCCTTCCCGGGCGTTCGACGCCAACAGACCGGGCCGTTCATCACCTTTTTCCACCCGCGACACAGCAGGTTTCAGCACCACTGAATCCGGATTTGCATTCAGATAGACGTCATACAGGTTTTTCGCCTTTTCCGTCTTTCCCGCCCGCTCCAGGTGCCGGCCGTAGCCTTGGACCACCCGCAGCGTTGGCAGCTCGGCATTATCCCGTGCCAGCTTGTAGTGTTCGGCTGCGGCCTGTGCATTTCCCGACACGTCCGAAAGCAACGCGGAATGCAATTCGTACAGCACTCGAAGGCCCTCCTGTTTCTTCAACGGATCGAGTGCTGCCACCGCGAGGTCACCCTTGCCCTGACCCGTCAGAATCCACGCGGATAGAAGCGGTTT
>CAJWUK010000104.1 GCA_913047365.1 uncultured Alphaproteobacteria bacterium
ATTCGCGGGGGCATTCTGGACATATATCCACCCGGTGATCCCTTCCCCATCCGTGCGGATCTGCTCGGCGATGAACTGGAAACTCTTAGAACGTTTGATCCGGTAACCCAGAGAAGCCTCGGAACGTTAGAGGAATTCAGCCTGAAGCCGGCCAGCGAGGTATTGCTCAACGAGGATGCCATCGCCCGTTTCCGAACCGGGTATCGCGACGCCTTCGGGGCGGTGGGGAACGACACGCTCTATGTCTCGATCAGCGAAGGCCGCAAACAAATCGGCATGGAACACTGGCTGCCGCTGTTCCAAGAAACTCTTGAAACGCTGTTCGACTATATGCCAACAGCCTCCGTTTCTCTGGACCACGACATTGAACAGGTGCTCGATCAGCGGATCGATATGATCGCTGACTACTATGACGCCCGGCTTACATTTCTGAAAAACACGAAAACCGACACATCGGGTACACAGTCTGTTTATCGCCCTTTACCACCTGGTCGGCTCTATCTGGAACACAAGGACCTGGAGCAGATGCTGGCCGAACGAACGGTCGCCCAGTTTTCCCCGTTTGCGGCACCAGATGGAGTAGCGTCCGGCACCTACAAGAAAATAGTCCAATCAGGGGCAAGACGGGTTCCCAATTTTGCTGCTGCCAGAGTTAGAACGGGAAAGAGTGGCGCCAGGGACGACGAAGGTCCCGACGATGTTTTCGGCGCGCTGAAGGTTCGGCTTCAAAACGAGATCGAACGGGGAAAAAGGACGGTGATCACCGCATTCACGACCGGATCGCGGGAACGCCTGTCGCAGTTGCTGCGCGACCATGAGGTAGGAAACCTGACTGAAGCGGAAACCTGGCCAGAATCAGACAGGCTATCTGATAATGAGACAGCCGTTACTGTCCTACCCATCGAGAACGGCTTTGTCAGCGACGATATTTTCCTGGTCACGGAACAGGACATCCTGGGCGAGAGGATTATCCGTACGGAGAAAAAACGTCGCCGCGCAGAAGATTTCATCGCGGACGTCTCCGAGATTGCGACCGGCGATTTGGTCGTACACGTGGATCACGGTATCGGGCGGTATGATGGTCTGGAAACCCTAGACGTCGCCGGCGCCCCGCATGATTGCCTGCGGCTGATCTATGGGGGGGACGACCGATTGTATGTTCCTGTGGAAAATGTAGAAGTCCTCTCGCGTTTCGGGTCCGGGGATATGCCGGCGACGCTCGACAAACTGGGCGGTGCAGCCTGGCAGGCGCGTAAATCCCGCATGAAAGAGCGGCTTCGGGACATTGCCGATCAACTGATCAAGGTGGCCGCGGATCGCTCACTCAAAACCGCGAGCAAGATAGATCCACCGCAAAGCCTGTATCAGGAATTCGCCGCGCGTTTTCCTTACACCGAAACCGATGATCAGGTTCACGCCATCGAGGATACACTTGCGGATCTGCAATCGGGTACCGCGATGGACCGTCTGATATGCGGCGATGTGGGCTTCGGTAAAACCGAAGTTGCGCTGCGCGCGGCGTTTGCAACTGTTATGTCCGGAGGGCAGGTTGCTGTCGTCGTGCCGACGACGCTGCTCTGTCGGCAGCATTTCGCCACTTTTCGGGAACGTTTCACCAACGCGCCGGTCCGAATTGAACAGCTTTCACGTCTTGTAACCGGGAAGACTGCTGACAATGTCCGCGACGGCGTGAAGAACGGAGAAGTTGATATCGTGGTGGGCACCCACGCGCTGCTATCGAAATCCATTTCATTCAACAAACTGGAACTGCTGATCGTCGACGAGGAACAGCATTTTGGCGTTACCCACAAGGAGCGGCTGAAAACGCTGAAAGCCGACGTACATGTACTAACGCTGACGGCTACACCTATCCCAAGAACGCTGCAGATGGCGCTTTCGGGCGTGAAGGATATGAGCCTGATCGGAACGCCGCCGGTAGATCGGCTGGCCGTTCGCACATTCGTCATGCCCTTTGACGAAGTCATGATCCGCGAAGCGATCATGCGTGAACACTTTCGAGGCGGTCAGATTTTCTACGTCTGTCCCCGGATTGCGGATCTCGACGAAATTGCCGCTACGCTTCGCGACCTGGTGCCGGAAATCAAAATCGCCGTGGCTCATGGCCAGATGGGTACCCGACCGCTCGAAGACGTCATGACGTCGTTTTATGATGGATCGATTGATCTGTTACTTTCGACGCAGATAGTCGAATCCGGCCTCGATATCCCGACCGCCAACACCATGATCATTCACCGCGCCGATATGTTTGGCCTCGCCCAGTTGTATCAACTGCGCGGCAGGATCGGCCGGTCCAAACTCCGGGCCTATTGTTACCTGACGCTTCCGAACAATCGGAAACTGACAGATGCCGCAAACAAACGCCTGGAAGTCATGCAATCGCTAGATACGCTTGGGGCGGGTTTCACCCTGGCAAGCCATGATCTGGATATCCGTGGTGCGGGTAATCTGCTTGGCGAAGAGCAATCCGGCCATATCCGGGAAGTCGGTGTTGAGCTGTATCAGCACATGCTGGAAGAAGCCGTTGCCGCCGCTCGTGGCGTCGATAATGATAGCGACCGCGATTGGAGCCCGCTGATCAACATCGGCATTCCGGTTCTTATCCCTGAACGTTACGTCTCCGACCTGGGCGTTAGATTGGGGCTCTACCGTCGGATTGCTGCGCTTAACAGCTCGGAGGAAAGCGAAGCTTTCGCGGCCGAACTGATCGACCGGTTTGGCCCTCTACCAGAAGAGGCCGAAAACCTGTTGCAGGTCGTGACCGTCAAAAGAAACTGCAGGATGGCCGGAATTGAAAAACTGGACGCCGGGCCAAAAGGCGCAACACTTTCCTTCCGGAACAACCGGTTCGCTAATCCGCAGGGCCTGATTTCCATGGTCACGGAAGACGTCGGACGTACGAAGCTTCGACCCGATCATACGATCGTCGTTCGTCGGGAATGGTCTAGACCGTCGGAACGCCTGAAAGGCGTTCGCAAACTCGCCACCCGGCTCGCAAAAATCGCGGTCGAAGAAAACGCCACCGCAGAGGCAAACTCATGAAAGTAGAACGCCCGCTGTATTTCGAGGATTTTGAAGAAGGTCAGGTATACGAGACAGGCAGCCATACCCTGGATGAGGATGAAATTATCACGTTCGGAAAAAATTATGCGCCGTTGCCCTATCACACCGATCCGGAAGCCGCCAAGGAGACAAGCTTTGGTACCCTCGTCGCAGCTGGGTATCAAACCGCAGCAGTAACCTTTGGCCTCTTTGCCAAAACCGGCGCTCTCAGTTTGAGCGGTATGGGATCGCCAGGCGTCGACAGTCTGAGATGGAAAAGACCGGTTAAAGTCGGGGACACCCTGAGTGTAATGGCCAACGTTGTTGAATGCTCGCCGGCGTCTAGGGAAGGCGGTCGCGATGCGGTGAGAATTCGCTATGATACGCTTAATCAGGACGATGAAATTGTCATGACACTCACAAGCCTGCACTTTGTCCGGCGCAGACCGACGTGAGAACATAGACATAAACGGGGATTGTAATGACAGATAAACTGCCAATTCGGCTAGCGGCGGGCTCCGGCCCTACCTTCGGCGTTGATGATCTGTCCTGTGCCGCGGCGACTACGCTAGGCCTTTGGGAAGAAGAGGGCCTTAATGTCACCTGGACGCCGGTTCATGGCGGCGTCGCCGCCATCAACGCAGTACTCGACGGCACGGTGGATGTTTCCTATGGCGGGTTGGGGCCCGTTATCAAATCCAGGGCCGAAGGAAACCCGGTACGCGCCGTCGTTTCCATGGCCAGGGGACTGGCGCAGAACCTGATCACGCAGAAGCGGATTGAAACGACGGCTGATTTACGGGGAGTTTCCTGGGCCCTAGACGGCATGAATGCACTAAGCCATCACATGGCGCGACTGACCGTTCGGGCCCTAGGGATCGATGAAGGCGATATCGACTGGCAGGTCGTCGGCCCGCCACCGGAAAGAATTGAAAGACTGCTTAACGCTTCCATTGATGTATCGCTGATCCGGGTCGAAGAAGCCGTGTCTCTTAGCCTTGAACACGCAGATAAAGTTCACAATCTACTCGGCTTCGCACAGCTAAAGGAGCTCGTACCAACCCAGCCGCACGGTGTTCTTGGCACCTCGGAGGAATACGAAGTCGGCCACAAGGAGGAACTGACGCGGCTCACCCGCGGGATGATCCGGGCCTCGCGCGCGTTGCATGACGATTACGACACTTTTCGTATGGTTTACGACGCAAACGTGAGTGTGGCGGTCCCTGATGACCGTGTAAAAGAAATTTGGCAGCAGGAGCACGATTCCGGCGGTTTTGCGGTAAATGGCGAAATGTCAGAGGCACACTGGACCCGTCAGATGGAATTGTACCGGGATCTGTATCCGGATCTTCGCGCAGTATCACAGGATGAGATGCTGCCGCGTACTTTCGTTGCCGATGCCCTTGACGCGCTCGGCCGTCACGACAGCGCTTTCGACAATTACTGATCAGGCGTAGCCCTTGGACGCCTTCTTCTTTTGATTGAACGCGTTAGCCGCGAGGCCGAAGCCGAGCGCAAAGACGCTCAACACAAACACCACTTCGATCAATGGAAAAAACGTCTGGTCGTAGAGCGTTGAGATAAACAGCGATGCCACCGCCGCAGCCGAAAAATGTAAAAACATGACGACCCCGGATGCCGTGCCGGTCAGATCCGGTTCCGCGTTGATAGCCGCCGCCTGTGCGTGCGGCATGGCTAGTCCCTGGGCAACGCCAACAAATGCGCCAGGCAGAAACAGTGCCAAAGGAATATCCGGCAACAGCAGGACGGCAGCAGTCATTACTTCGACTGTTATCAGGCCGATCACGCAACCAACGACAACCATATATTCCGTGGTGACACGATTGCCCAGTCGGCCGGAAATAAAATTCCCGGACATAAAACCAATTGTTAGTAGCATGAAGTACAGACCGTATTCGCCTGATGAACCTTGGTAGTGATCGCGCATCAGGAAGGTTGCGTAAGCTGCCAGTGCAAAGAATGCACCGGAGGTAAAGGCGGGCACCAGCGCGTAACACATGAACACCGGGTTGCGTATCAAGCGGACATAGTCCCCCGCCAGTTCGACCACCCCTCTTTCGCCCTTTCGGACGAAGTGGGTTTCCGGAATGACGAAACCTCCAAGCAAAATGACCAGAAGTGACACACCGGCCGCGAGAAGAAAGACCGCGTTCCATCCGAAAAAATCGGAAACTGCACCGCCAATCGGCGGTGCCAGGGTCGGACCGAGGACATAAGCGGTGGTGATATATGCAATTACCTGAGCCAGTTTTTCAGGGCCGTAGACATCGCGGGCGATTGCACGCGCGAGCACGACGCCACACCCGGCGCCTAGCGCCTGGAGTAATCTTCCGGCAATAAGGGCTTCAAAGTTCCAGGCGATGGCGCAAAGGCCGGAGCCAGCAACGAACAATCCCAGCCCAATCATCAACACCGGCTTCCGGCCGAAACGGTCCGAAGCCTGACCGTATAACAGCGTCCCAAAGGCCATCACGAAAAAAACCATGCTGAAGGTGAGCGTGGTCAGCGTGGTGGATACGCCGAAAACCTGCTGAATAGTCGGCATGATCGGGATGTACATATGAACCGCGAGCGGCCCGATCATGGTGACCGCCACCAGGGCGACAAGAAACAGCCAACCCGGCCACTTTCCGCCTGCCTTCATCGTGGCGTTCAGGAAACCAACTCCCGTCTTAGCACTTTACCCACCGGGCTTTTTGGCAGTTCATCCACGAACTCGACCACGTGCGGTGCCTTGTAGGGCGCGATGCGATCGCGAACACTCAGGCGTATTTCTTCCGCGGTATCGTCCGATCTTTTTGCGGCCTCCTTTAGAACGCAGACCGCCCGAATGCGGTTTCCTATTTCCTTGTCCGCTAGGGGAACAATACAGGCCTCGGCAATGGCGGGGTGCTGACGCAATACGTTTTCGATCTCATATGGAGAAATGAAGATGCCACGACTTTTAAAGCAGTCGTCGCTCCGCCCGGCAATCCAGAAGAACCCGTCTTCATCCTGCCAGGCCAGGTCGCCGGTATGATACCAGCCGTCGTGAACGACCTCCGCGGTTTTTTCCGGATCGCGATGATAGCCGAGAAAGAAGCCCGAGTTATCGGAGCGGATTAAAAAATGCCCGGGTTGGCCCGCCGGAATGCTGTTGTAGTCGTCATCCAGAACAGCTACATCGGTTCCCGGTATCGGGACGCCGATCGACCCCGGACGCACCGGCTGCAAGGGTCCCTGCCCCAAAACCATCTGCATTTCCGACACTCCGTAGTGTTCCCAGATCTCGCAACCGATACGGTCTTTGAACTCCTGCCAGGTCGCTGCTTCCAGCGCCTCGCCTGTTGCGTTGCAGCCACGAAGCGATGAAAGATCGTACTGGTTCTCCACACCGTCCATTGCCAGTATCCGGCGATACACTGTTGCCACTGAATACATCACGGTGACGCGGTAATCTTGGATCGTCCGCAGCACGTTTTCCGGGCTCGGCCGGCCTTCAAGGATCACGCCGGTCACGCCGTTACGCAGCGGGAACATAACGTTGTGGCCCAGTGCGCTGATAAAGCTCCATTCACCGGTTGCATAGGCCCGGTCGCCTTCCAGTGGCGGCAGGCGGTAGGCGTTTGAATCGCCTAGCGCGATGATCCATCGGTGAGCATGAACGATGCCTTTCGGCCTGCCCGTTGTTCCGGATGTATAGACAAAGAACGCCGGATCTTCCGACGACGTGTCCGCCGTCGGATAGTGTCCGGGAGGCGCATCTTCGATCAAACGTTCAAACGACCGATCGTTGTCCACACCTCGCGCAACAAAGATACCCAACGGAAGTTTTCGGGCCAGATTGCGAAGCGGGGTGGCAAGGCTTTCCAAGGTTACCGCCGCCTTGGCACCTGAATGGGCGATGACGTAATCGACTTCTTCTTCTCCCAACAGTGAATTCTGAAGAACCGGAAGCGCACCAATCTTGATCAGCGCAAGCACCGTCAGGGCGAATTCGTGGCAGTTATGCATGCGCACAAGAACGGGATCCCCGGCCTTTAACCCATTCTGCGTGAACCCATGCGCCAGGCGGTTCGCCCGGTCAGCAAAGGTATCGAATGTCAGCAACCCGTCATCCCAGACGAACGCCGTACGGTCAGCAAAGCCACGTTCAGGAATTTTATCGATCAATTCACCCGCTATGTTCAGCCGCGCCGGGATCTCTCGATATCCCGGCGGCGGCTCGGGCCGCGAAGGGGTCATTACCGGTCACTGCCCCCGAACGGCGGATTATCGTAATAGGGTCCCTTGTAATCGGCCGGGCGTTTTTCCAGAAACGCCCGGATGCCTTCCCGGCAATCGCCGGTGCGGGTGATTTCCTGAATGGCTGCAAATTCCTTGGCCCAGCCTTCATCCGACCGATTGTGGTTCCAATACATCCTGACCAAATCCTTGGCGTAGCGGACCGACAGATACGGGTTGGAAGCAACCTGTGCCGCATAAGCAAAAGTTTCGTCCAACAAATCGTCGTGTGGAAATACTTTCTCGATGAGGCCGATTTCCAGCGCCTCGTTGGCGTCGATGATCTTACCGGTCAGGATCATGTCGATGGCTTTGCCGACGCCAACCAGCTTTGGAAGGTTCCGCGCCCCGCCGGATTCCGGCAGGAAGCCTGCAGGGACAGCAACTTCCCCCAGCTTGGCCTTGTCGGACGCAAAGCGGAGATCGCAGAGGGTGCATATTTCCAATCCGATACCGACAGCGGGCCCGTTGATCGCGGCGATAACAATGCAGGGCAGGTCTTCGAACTTCTTGAACGCCCTCTGCAGCACCTGGTGCCGAAGATCGTTGAAGAACAGGCTTGCGATTTCCTTATAAGCACCGAAATTACCGAAATCGAAATCCTCCTCGCCCGCTCCCAGTGGATCGGCCTCAGTCTTCAGATCGCCGCCGGCGGAGAAGCCTCTGCCCTCGCCGGTGATGATCATCACCTTTACGTTGCTGTTATGCGCGATCTCGTCGCAGAGGATGTCCAGCTCCACCCGCATTCGCACGTCGACGGCGTTCAGAAAATCCGGACGGTTCAGAGTGAGCACCCCAATAGACTTCTCTCCCGGATTGTTCGGGTTTTCGCGTATTTCCCACTTCAGCGCTTTGTATTCCATATTTAATCTCCCTCTTGTCTCAGGTGCCGACTTTCAGCGGCGCCGTAAGCCCGCGCAGCGTCGCTACGACGCTGAGGGCGGTTATTTTTCCAGTCCCGGGATTTTCTTCCGAGGGCACGTTTTCGATGCTGAATTTGAGGCGTGCACTATCCGCCTCCACCTCGATCCGGTGTGTATTTCGGTCGAGTGCCGGATCGGCCCAGATTTCCAGCATGGTCTTGTCTGCGCCAACACCTGCGAGGCCAAGCGCCGCCGCGACATTCACGTTGGCGGGAAAGCCTGCCGCGCCCTCGCGCGCTGTTCCCTCAAACACTCTGAGCGGAGCCTCGAGGTTTTCAATTGAGATATTGTTTTCCTCCAGATGTGGCGCGCCAGCCAGTGAATACGGCGGCTTGCGGGTAATCATCCGAACTTCATGAATTTCACCCTCCGCCGCAGCTCGAACGGCATCGAGCCCCAAAAGCGCGCCAGTCGCGAGAATAATCTGCGCACCGTTCTCCCTGGCAATATCGACGACATCTGGATGAACAAGCAGTCCGGCGCCACTGACCGTCACAAACGTCCGGCCTGCTTTCAGAGCCGGTTCGGCAATGTCTCTAAATGCGGCTTTCGGCACACATTCGACGATCACATCGGACATTTCCGACAGCTCTTCAGGACCGACAACCGGGACGGGCGCGCAGCGCCCTTCCATATTGCGAACGGCTTTTTCACGGTCGTGTGAACAGATGGCGACGAGTTTCAGCCCCTCGATACCCTTATCAAGCGCGGCGGCGACCGGTTTTCCAATGGTGCCGAAGCCGGCAATTCCGACTTTCAATCGACCTCTCCCTTTTCCCGTGACTTGGGAAAGGCTTAGCGCCAAAGTGCGCCCGCATCAAACCCTACAGGACAGCATATTTACATGGCCCTTCTGTTCATTTGCGATGGCGAAGACCCAGATATCTGGGATAAGGCGCTGTGTTCCGAGCTCCCCGACCTTGATTTTCGGCTGTGGCCGGATCAGGTGGGCGACCCGGATGATATCGATATTGCCCTCGCCTGGTTAC
>CAJWUK010000105.1 GCA_913047365.1 uncultured Alphaproteobacteria bacterium
GTTCTTCGGTTGTCCAGCTCATGATCGTCTCCCGGCTGATTTTGACCGCTATTGGCTACGCGGTTTCAGGCTATAGGCTCGCAATAAAGGCAGGTTATAACTAGCCTTATATTGCGTTAATTATCCTTTTTACGCAAAAATCTTCAGGCATTGGCCAACGTCTCCGACGGTTGTTCGCCGAACCTTTCCCGATAGGCGGCAGCGAATTTGCTGAGATGGCCGAAACCGCATTCAAGGGCAATCGCCGTCACCGAGGCTTCGGCGGCAAGAGCATTGCTGAGACGAAGCCGGGCTCGATCGAGGCGGACATTACGCAGATAAGTCATCGGCGGCACGCCGAAATGACGGCGAAACCCGCTATGCAGCGACCGCTTGCTGACGCCACTTGCCGTGACCAGATCGTCCAGCCGGATAGGGCTGGCCCAATGGGTATGGATATACTCCGCCGCATGGCGAATATGACGCGGCCGCACTGCAGGCGTTGGATTTTGCAACAGCGTCGAATAATTGTTGGGTAGCATTTTCAGCATCAGATCGAGAATAATGCGATCCGCGCTTGCGCCATCCACGCTTGCAAATATCGACCCCGGTTTTTCCAGATCGTCCCCCAGCAGTTCGATCAACCGGCCCAGAGTTTCCGCCCCATCAGAAATAGGCCAGGGGTGCGGATCGAATCGAAGGGGCTCATGCAGGGGGGCCCCTGTCAAACGTTCCAGCGCGGCCTCCATATCGCGCTGATGCACCTTGATCATCAGCTGTCGGCCATCCGACTGCCAGATTTTGGTATGCGGCGCGTTTGCGTTAATCATATAAATCTCACCTGGCCTGAACGGCGTGGTGGCCCTTCGCCCACCGACCCGCATGTCGCCGGACAGATTGATTTCGCATAAAAAGGTATTTTCCATGCGCGGCGCGTGGATGGTCGCTTCGCCTCCGCCGAACATTGAATAGGCCATTTCATGCAGGGTCAGTGCCCCCACCGATGCAGTTCGAAAACGAACCGTTACCGGCCGCGTTTTGCGGGATTTGTGCTCCAGCGTGTGCGTCGCGATATCCCGCCCAACGATTTCACGAATTTCTTGCGCTTCGCTCGACACGAAATAAGGGCTCCAGTGGCCCTGACCCGCCGCACTTGAAGCCGGTTGCACCATGTCTGTAAGCTTGGGCACAAACGCCCCGTAAATCAAATCTCCATGTCAGCTCCATGAACGAAGAAACACTCGCCGGCGCCATCGCCTTGACCCTCACCGACCTTGGCGTCAAACGGATGTTTGGCGTGCCGGGCGGTGGATCTAGTCTCGACCTGATCGACGCCTCGGCAAAACATGGTATCGACTTTGTCCTGAGCCGGACTGAAAACGCGGCCGCGATTATGGCCGCGGTTACGGGAGAGATGACCGGAGCGCCGGGCGTGGTCCTGACCGGCATCGGGCCGGGCGCAGCCAGCGTCACCAATGGTGTCGCCTATGCCTCACTGGAACGTGCACCACTGATCGTTTTCACCGACGCACACGAAGAAACCGCTATCGCTCCGCCGCACCAGATTTTCGACCAGCGGTCCATGTTCGAACCGATCACGAAGGCACGATGCCGCCTAAATGCCGAGGACGGGGCGACGGTGTTCGCGGAGCTAGCGGATATGGCAATCGCCGAACCGCCGGGCCCGGTCCATATAGACCTGTCGGCCAAGGTTGCAGGCACAACTGTCAAACTGAAATCTGCGGAGACACCCGAACCCTTCAAACAACAGATAATTGGCGATCTCTCAGCCGCCACTCGTGTGATCGAAGCCACGGAAAAACCCGTCCTTATCGTTGGTCACCAATGCCGGCCGCAGAAACGGGCGGAGGCCGCAATCCGCCTTGCACGGGCCTTAAACGGACCGGTGATGACGACCTACAAGGCAAAAGGTGTATTCCCGGAAACCGATGCCCTGTTCGTGGGGGCCTTTACCAATGCGCAACTCGACCACTCTGTTCTGGCAGAATCGGATTTGATCGTCTTATGCGGCGTCGATCCGGTTGAAATGATTCCCGGTAACTGGACCCATGACGCTCCCGTAGTCGTCCTGTCGGAAACCGCCGGTCTCGCCTTGCCCTTCGTAGCGGCAGAAGCGATTTCCGGACCCCTGGCGGATATCGCGGCTCCGCTTTCGGAAACGAAGGTCAAATCGGCCTGGAAGCCCGAAAAAATCGCCGCGCACCGGGATCGCCTTCGTCAGACCATCGCGAATAATTCAACGCCCGGCCGGTCGCCGGACGAGGTGATCGATGCGGTTGCTGCCGCCGCTCCGGCAGGTACTCGGCTGGCAGTCGATGCCGGCGCTCACATGTTTTCTACCATGGCCCGTTGGCCCGCCGCCGCCCCGCACGATGTGTTGAAATCCAACGGGCTGTCGACGATGGGGTTTGCCCTGCCCGCCGCTCTCGCAAGCTGGCTGGAAGAACCGGACCGCCCAGCCGTTGCGGTCACGGGCGATGGCGGCATGATGATGTGCCTGGGAGAATTGTCGACTGCTTCGCGGCTTAGCGCAAATGTCACAATTGTGGTCTTCAATGACGCGGCGCTGTCGCTGATCGATATCAAGCAGCAACGCCAGCAGCGCCCCCCGCTGGGCGTTCGGTATCCGAAATCTAATTTCGCCGACGCCGCCCGCGCCTTGGGATGCGATGCCTGGACAGTGGGCGCTCAGGACCCGCTGGAATTCGCGTTGTCAGAAGCCTTCGAAACCGATGGACCAACACTGGTAGATGTAACGGTGGACCCGTCCGGTTATCGCGACCAGTTAACCGCGCTTCGGGGATAGCCCCTATCCCTTCGCCATCACCTTTGCATAGGAGTCCCTAAGGCCCAGGGTCCGGTTGAAGATCGGTGTATCCGCCGACCCATCAGGGTCGGTGCAAAAATACCCGAGCCGCTCGAACTGGACGACCTGACCCCCAGCGACATTGGCCAGCTCTGGTTCCAGCTTGCAATCCTTCAGAACTTCCAGCGATGCCGGATTCAACGTCGACAGAAAATCCGCGGTCGCCCCGGGATTTTCCACCACAAACAAGGGGCTATAGAGCCGCACTTCCGCGTCAACCGCATGGGACGCCGACACCCAGTGTAATGTGCCCTTTACCTTGCGCCCATCCGGCGCATCGCCACCTCGGGTTTCAGGATCGTAAGTACAACGCAATTCGACGACCTCGCCGGCGTCATCCTTGATGACATCCGTGCAGGTGATGAAATATGCGGCCCGCAGACGCACCTCTCTACCCGGTCCGAGGCGGAAGAACTTCTTCGGTGGATCCTCCATGAAATCGTCGCGCTCGATATAAATTTCGCGGCTGAATGGGACACTCCTCGTGCCGGCTGCTTCATCGCGAGGGTTGTTCGTTGCCTCCACGTCTTCAGTCTGCCCTTCCGGGTAATTCTCGATCACCACCTTCAGCGGCCGCAGCACCGCCATCCGTCGCAACGCGCTATCATTCAGCGGTTCGCGGATGCAGTGTTCGAGCATCGCCGCCTCGACCGTGCCCTCGCTTTTCGAAATCGCAAGCCGGCTGATGAAATCGCGAATCGACGCCGCCGGAACCCCGCGCCGCCGCAGACCCGAGATCGTCGGCATCCGCGGATCGTCCCAACCAGCGACATGGCCTTCTTCAACTAGTTGCATCAGCCGCCGTTTTGACAGCACCGTGTAGGTCATATTCAGGCGGGAATATTCATACTGTTTGGGGTACGACGGCACCGGTAGGTTTTCAATCAGCCAGTCGTATAGAGGGCGATGATCCTCGAATTCCAACGTACACAGCGAATGGGTTACGCCCTCAATTGCATCGGTTTGACCATGGGCAAAATCGTAGGTGGGATAGATGCACCAGTTATCCCCGGTGCGTGGATGGGAGGCGCGGACGATCCGATACAACACAGGATCGCGCAGGTTGATGTTCCCGGATGCCATATCGATCTTGGCACGCAGCACCCGGGCGCCGTCTTCGAATTCCCCGGCCCGCATGCGACGGAAAAGATCGAGGTTTTCGTCAACACCGCGGTCCCGATGGGGACTGTTTTTACCGGGTTCGGTCAACGTGCCGCGATATTCCCTCATTTCTTCCGCGGTGAGATCGTCAACAAAGGCCTTGTCCGCCTCAATCAGGTGTTCCGCCCAGACATAAAGCTGTTCAAAGTTATCGGACGCATATTTGACATCGCCATCCCAGTCGAAGCCCAACCAGGAAACATCTTCTCGGATGGCATCGATGAATTCCTGGTCTTCCTTCGCCGGATTTGTATCGTCGAAGCGCAGATTACACCGGCCAGCAAATTCGGACGCAATTCCGAAGTTAAGGCAAATCGATTTCGCGTGGCCAATATGCAGATAACCGTTGGGTTCCGGCGGAAACCGAGTAACCACCTTTTCACCGCGCCCGTCATCCAGATCACTTCGAATTTGATCGCGGATGAAGTCGCGAACCTCGGGGAAATCGGCGTCTGTGTTGTTTTCTTCTGTCATGTCGGGCGAGCGTATAGCACGTCAGGGACGCGCGCAGTATCACTTTAGGGGGGTCAGTCGATCAGTCGGGCGACACGTCTGGGGGACGCCCATCCGAGATTGTCGCAGGTGGCGCACAGATCGATTTTGTGGCGCCCTGCAATCATCAGTTCCTGCAATTCTTTCCGGACCGGATCGTTCCATGCCTTGCGCAACCCGTCCTGCGCTACGTCGCCCAGCGTTTCCTGGCCCAGCGCGTCGTTGCAGCACATGCTGACCTTGCCGTCGGGACGCACCACCATCTGCACGAACGGATAAGCGCAGCGGCTGCGGAAGATGGTCGGCAGCTTGTTTCGGTTCGGCGCATTGCCCGCCCGGTTGGTCTTTACTTCTTCCGTGCTTCGGTAACCCACGGTCACCTTGGCGGCAAGATCCGGGCGGTTGGTTTCCAAATGTTCGACGACTTTTTTTAGGTTGTCGTGTAATTCGTGGGTCGGCGCGTAATTGTTGATGACCATGTTGGTCAGGTTTTCTAGGGCGGCTACCGCCTTTTCAGGTGTCAGCAACGTGCCGTTGGTGATGATTTGAATATAGGCGTCTGGCAGGTTTTTCCGCGCAATGTCGATGAAATCGAAAATTCGTTTGTCCAGAAAGGGCTCGTTATTGGAAAACAGGTTCAGCGTGCCGGTGTAATTCCAGTCGCGCAGCTCATCGATGATTTCCTGAAAAGTATCTTCCGTCATACGCGCGCCATCTCGGGGATCGACCAACCGATTTACCGGACAGAACGAGCAGGTGCTGTTGCAACGGTTTACGGTTT
The DNA here is from genome assembly GCA_913047365.1 of uncultured Alphaproteobacteria bacterium. Classification (GTDB taxonomy): domain Bacteria; phylum Pseudomonadota; class Alphaproteobacteria; order MPNO01; family UBA830; genus CAJWUK01. The sequence goes on from CAJWUK010000105.1 coordinate 5,301, forward strand.
CGATCTCTATATGGGTGGGCATTTCGGCCCGATCGGAGAGTTTTTCGAACTTTTCGCGCTGGGTTATCCACCAGACCCAGTCTTTCACCTTCCAACGGAGAACCTGCCACCATTCGTGTAGCCCGGGCATTTGGGCAAGCATGAAAGCTCGCACCGCCTTCTTTTTCGGCACACTGTATTTGATATTGCCCATGTTCTACCGATCCGCTTCGGCTGGAAGATCCCCGTATTCCATGGCTCTTAACGCCGCCCAGCCAAGAAACATGATTGCGATCCACCAAGATTGCATCAAACCGAAGGCGACACAATAAACCGCGATGACCGCCCCCAGGAATCCGGCCATCGGTCCTGCCGCCTGCACAGATCTGTCAACCACCTGGGTCCGAACGATCTTTCGAAGCAGCGCAACCACCACAAGCATGCCAAACAACCCCAGTTCCAGCCAGACCTGCAAGGCGCCGTTATGCGGATGGAGTGGAAGGTTTTCATCCCATATTATAAGGGGTTTGTCCGCCCAAGGGACCGCGTAGTTGATTTTCCGCTTTTCATCTCCCCCCGGGATTGTGCGAGACGTTTCTAGCCCCCAGCCGAACAAAGGCTTTTCTGCAATGCGATCAATGGTGAAATCCCAGATGAGAATACGATGAGTGAAGGAATTGGGGAAATTGGGAACATTGCGCACGAGTGGTTCGATATTATTTGTCAGCGGCGTTAAAAGCAGGGGCATTAGAAGAAGCACGGCAAACAAGCTTGGCCCGAAACACCTTTTAAAGACCTTAGGGAAACCAACGCACGCCCCCCACAGGACCAGTCCGAGGCATAGGCCGAGTAAGGCACTGGCGCTGCTGGAGAGGAAAATCATTAGAAACAGCACAAGCGTCAGGCCTACTGCAATTAGCTTACCGTTCTGCCGCTGCAAAATGCCGCGCAATACAGGAAAAGCCGTCAGAACCAGGATGACGGCGCCGTTATTGGGTAAGTTCTCAATATTGTAGAGCCGGTTTTTTTCCTTAAGAGACGGAAAAGCACCACCAAGGGCGGACGCTATAGCGTCTCCGAATAGTGCGATTACACAAAGTGCTGCCAGGGCGATGCACCAGCCCCATATGGCCATGGCGGCAATTCGGCGGCGGTCTTCGTCCGTCCACCGATCCACAATATGAATAAGGAGCGCTAGGGCAGCCAGAAACATGGCCAGTTTCGCCGAACGCTCCAAAGATACCGTGGGAGCGATTGACCAAAGCGCGCTAACCACGCCTGCAAAAAACAGCAGCGACACCCAGCCGATATAAGTCGATCTCAGGGCCGGAACCGACCGAGCGTAGATCGAACCCGCAATCAGGGTAAATACCAGCATGACCGTCGTTCCCTTGGTGAAAAACACCAGAAGGGGAAGGAAAGCCATCGACTGCAAAAGCAGCAGAATCGTGGTTCTGTCAGCCGGGCGCATATGCATTACTCCGTGTCATCGCCGAGCGGGACAGGATTTAAAAGTGCGAAGCATGTCGGCGAGCGTATAGCACGTCCGTGATTCGAGCCTAAGCCAGAAACACTTTCAATAACCGCCAAGCGTATCGCGATGGCAGTCATTGCGGTAAATTCAGTTTCAACAGGTAAGAAAAAAGAATGCTTAAATCGGGCCCTGCCGCCGGCATCTTCTGGATGTGCATGGCGACGCTTGTCAGCTCCATCTCGGGAGGGATGGTCCGTGAACTGGCGGGTGAAATTCCGACCATGGAGCTGGTCTTTTTCCGCAACGTCGTTGCTTTGGCGGTCCTGATCCCCATCGTCCGCCGACAGGGCCTGACCCTGCCGGACCGGTCGCAAGCAGGCATATACGTATTAAGGGTATTATTTGCCTACAGCGCGATGACGATGCTGTTCTTTGCGTTGAGCAAGATGCCCATCGCGGATGTGTACGCGCTGCAATACACGACCCCGCTTTTCACCATGGTTCTTGCGGTGCTGATCCTGAAGCAGAAAGCGGACCGCCATAGCTGGGTGGCCTGCATGGTCGGTTTCGTCGGCACCCTGATCGTTATGCGCCCCGGCATCATTGAAATCACCCTGGCGTCGGCAGCGGCATTGACCATGGCATTTCTGTACGCCGGCACGAACACCACGATCAAGCTGCTTTCTCGAAAAGACAGCCCGGAAGTCATTACTCTATGGACGAACCTATTGATGCTGCCGCTGGCACTGGTTCCGGCCCTGATTTTCTGGGTCACGCCGACGCTGGAACAATGGCCGCTTATCATGGGTATTGCGGTGATCAGCAGCCTTGGAGGCTACTGCTTCACCCGATCGGTATCGGCGGCGGATGCACGGATTGTGCAGCCGTTCCAGTTTTCGCGGATGATTTTTGCCACCGCCATCGGCTGGATCATGTTTTCGGAACTGCCGGATCTGTGGACCTGGGTGGGCGCCGGCGTGATCTTCTGCGCCTCCTATTATATCGTTTACCGGGAAGGCCTAGCCCGCAAGGCTACAAAGGCGCAGGAGACCGAATGACCGCCCCGCCACCACCCGACATAAGTTATTGCAGCGTCCTGGCTATGATCCGTCAGCACGCCAAAGCCCGCCCCTATCAGGATTGCCTTGTCGCCATCGACCAGAACATTTCTATAACGTGGCAACAGCTATACCGGCTGACCAACAAGCTATCGGCCTGGCTGCACGATAGGGATATCGGCGCAAACGACCGGGTACTGGTGCTGACGGACAATTCGCTGGAAAACCTGATCCTATACTTCGGCGTGCAACGCCACGGCGCAACCTTCTGCACCGTCAATGTGGATATCAACGCCAACCACATCCGCGAAATGATCAGCCGTCTGTCGCCCAGATTGGTGCTGTGGCATGACGCGCTGAATATGGGCGGTCTTGCAGACGGCATGACGGGCGAATGGGTTTCTTTCGGAAGCGCCGATGTTCAGGGTGAGAATTCGTCGGATGGTGGTCTGTTCGAAAACCTCAATGGATATGACGGTGAAGACGAACCGCGGGAAGTTTCCGCGGAAAGCGATGCGTCCGTCATATGCTTCACTTCCGGCACCACCGACCGCCCAAAGGGCGTGATACACAGCTTCGGCAACTACAACTTCATCGGCGCGCAAACTGCCTATTTGTGGGGACTGACGCCGGAAGACCGAGTGCTGGAATACCGGTCGTTTTCCTGGTCGTCCTCACACCAGATCGTCTTACAACCATTGTTGATAGGCGGGGGATGCGTTGTCTTCGCGTCTAAATTCTCGTTCAGCAGCCTATTCGACTGGATTGCGGAGCATCGCATCACTAAAGCAATCGGCATTCCCGCCGTAGTGAACATGCTGCTGGATCAGCCGGACGAGGATCGGATTGTGGTTCCCGACCATCTGCAGTTCATGAGCTGTTCGACCGCGCCGCTGATGGAAGAACAGCACCGCCGGTTCGAACGCGTCTACAATATGCAGTTGATCCAGCATTACGGGATGAGCGAAGGTGGCACGGTGGCGGGTAATCACCACCAGACACGAAAGATCGGCAGCGTCGGTATGCCGGGGATCGGCCAGAACCTGACGATCGTCGACGAAGACGGCAATGTTCAGCCCCGCGGCATGGAGGGCGAGATCGAAATCGGCGGACCGCAGAATGCCACCGCCTATCTGAACCCCGACGGCAGTATTGAAGAAGTGCGGGGCAAGAGGTTGAAAACCGGTGATCTGGGCGTTCTTGACGAGGACGGATATCTCCGCGTAACCGGCAGGGCGAAGGATCTGGTGATCCGCGGCGGAGTGAATATCGCGCCGCTGGAAATTGACAACGCCATCATGAAACATGACGATGTGATGGAGGCCTGCACCATCGGCGTGCCGGACGATATCTACGGCGAGGCACTGGTCTGTTACGTCGTGCCGCGCACCAACCGGCTATTGACTGCAGACAT
>CAJWUK010000106.1 GCA_913047365.1 uncultured Alphaproteobacteria bacterium
GGGCAGCGACGGATATCACCGGTTTCGGTCTGCTTGGCCATCTGGTCGAAATGGTTCGCGCATCCGAGGTCGATGTTGAACTGAAACTTGATGACGTGCCGCTGATGGACGGCGCCGAGGATACGGCGCGTGCCGGAATCCTGTCATCTCTTCAACCGCAGAACGTGCGTTTGCGCCGTGCGGTCACCAATCTGGAAGAGGCCGGCAAGGATCCGCGCTATCCTCTGATCTTCGATCCGCAGACTGCCGGGGGTCTGCTCGCCAGCGTGCCGGCGGACCGGGCGGATGCCTGCGTTGTGAAGCTGAAAGAGCTAGGTTACGGAAGCACGATGATCGTCGGCACGGTGCTGGAAAAATCTGACCGGCTAGAGCCGATCACGGTGAAGATCTGATCAGCCGGACAATACTTTCAGAAGCTTTCGCCATGCCACCTCTTCCCGCTTTGGGGTGAACAGGGGCTGCCTCGCTTTCACCTGCAGGGTAAGGCGTGTCAGCAAGTCGGCATCCGTTTCCGCGCGATAGAGAAGATCGGCCAGGGCCCGTTCGTCACCCGCCGGGTAATAGCCGTCGTAATCTTCCCCCAGCAGTCCCACATTGCCGTCAATCCGGGAGGCAATGACCGGCACGCCGCAGACGATGGCTTCGGAGACGATATTGGCGCCGCCCTCTGTCAATGAGCTGATGACCATGGCGTGGCTGCGGGCGAATTGGCGGCGTACCTGCCATCCGGGAACTTCACCCTTCCAGATATAGCGCGGGTTACGTTTCATCTCTCCCCGCGCATCCTGCGCCCAGCCCGCATTGTGGGCTTCGCCCAAATGGACAACGCGAAGCCGTGAGTCCTTCGGCACTAGCCGAGCGGCATAGGCAGTACGGAGAGGATCCTTCACATCGCGCAGATGTCCGGCAACGCATACTTCGAACCATCGCGGAGACGGTGCACGCGGGGCGGGCAGGGTAAGTGACGACTGATATATCACCTGCAGCTTTTTCCGGTGCCGCGCCGGGACCGCACTAAATACCAGATCGTGCAGGCACAGCAGGGCATCCGCCCTATCCATGGAATCGTGGGTGGTTTCCGGTTGGGATTCCTGAAATTCGTATATATCCGTCCCGGCCAGCAGAACGACCAGCGGCCGGTGAGGGTAGTGGTCCGAAAACGCGCGGATCGAATCCGCAGACCGCCACGCATGCAGGGCCACCATCATGTCAGCGTCGGTGCCATCGCTTTCTTTGGTGATGACCACATCATGCCCCAATTTGCGCAATATACGCGCCCAGCGAACGGCGGTGGTCCGGTTTCCGGCGCGGGACTGTTTCCCTGCGGGGGTGACAAGGCTAATCTTCATTCCACCCAACCTAGCGAAGAATTATGACCGCTCAAGTCACTGCCGATTATCTGACGGCCACCTTGCAAAGCGCGCGCCAGCGGACGCTTGAACTGATCGACGACCTGACCGACGAACAGTTCGTCGGGCCCAAGCTTCCCATCGTCAATCCGATGATCTGGGAAATCGGCCATGTTGCCTGGTTCTATGAATTTTTCATCCTGCGGGAAGAATATGGCCATCCGCCGCTGCTCGACCGAGGTGACAAGCTCTACGATTCCATCGCCATCGCGCACGAGACCAGGTGGGATCTCCCGGTCTATCCCCTCGATGAGATGAAAGATTATATGGCGCGGGTCCACGACACATTGATCGAACGGTTGAATGACGTGCTGGCCAGCGAACGGGACAGCTACCTCTATCAGTTCACCGCTTTTCACGAAGACATGCACGACGAGGCCTTTACCTGGGCACGCCAGACCTTGGCTTATCCGACGCCGTCATTCGCGCCGGATGGTGAGGTTATTCCGCATGAACCGTTTGGGGGCGATTTGAGGGGTGATGCACAAATTCCCGGTGGAACCTTCAGCATGGGCTCGTTCCCCGACGATCCCTTTGTTTTCGATAACGAAAAATGGGCGCACGACGTCACGGTTGCCCCGTTCGCTATGGCGCGCGCGCCGGTTACCTGCGGCGAATATGCCGAGTTTGTTGAAGATGATGGCTATGAGACGGACTCGCTCTGGTCCGAAGACGGGATCAGATGGCGTTACGGCACCGGTATCCGGCATCCGGTTTACTGGATGCGGGATGCCTCAGGCGCCTGGAAAGTACGCCTGTTCGATTGCTGGAATGATATGCAACCCGATTGCCCCGTGGTGCATGTGAACTGGTATGAAGCAAACGCGTTTTGCCAATGGGCCGGCCGTCGGCTGCCGACGGAAGTCGAGTGGGAGTTCGCGGCGACCATGCGTCCCGACGGAAATGGCGGGCTGCAACGCACGGCCTATCCGTGGGGCGACGAAGCACCGTCCGCCGATCGCCTCAACATGGACGGTTTCGGCATGGGGGTTGCGGCTGTCGCCGACTACGCGGGCGGCGACAATGCCTGGGGCTGCCGGCAGATGATCGGTAATGTCTGGGAATGGACGGCCGATACATTCAAACCGTTCGACGGTTTTGCGCCTGACGATTACAAGGAATATTCAGAACCGTTGTTCGGCCATACCAAGGTATTGCGCGGCGGTTCCTGGGTGACGCGAAGCCGTTACGTAAACGGGCGGTATCGTAACTATTTCGGACCCGAACGCCGGGACATTTTTGCAGGATTCAGAAGCTGCGCACGCTGACGGTAAAGTACGAACAAAGGGAGAGACCCCATGCAGGGCAAAATTGCACTCGAAGAACACTACGCCATTGAAGACACACTTCAGGATTCAAACGGCTATCTGCCCCCTGAAACCTGGGAAGAACTGTCAGGACGGCTGATGGATATCGAAGGCCGGCGAATTGACGAGATGGATCAGAACGGCGTCGAGATGATGATCCTGTCGCTGAATGCACCTGCTGTGCAGGCTATTTACGATAGGGAGCGTGCGAACGAAATCGCGCGCAAATCGAATGACATGCTTGCCGAATGGGTTGAACGCAATCCGGGTCGGTTCCGCGGTTTCGCCGCCCTGCCGCTGCAGGATGTAGATATGGCCTGCGTGGAAATGGAACGCTGCGTGAAAGAGTTGGGGTTCGTCGGCGCCCTGGTGAACGGATTTTCGCAGGTTGATACGGAAGAATCCGCGGTCTATTACGACCTGCCGCAATTCGCCCCGTTCTGGGATGTGATGGCGGATCTGGACGTGCCGTTCTATCTGCACCCCCGCAATCCGTTGCCTAGCATGGCGCAGATTTATGAAGGTCACCCCTGGCTGCTGGGACCCACCTGGGCATTCGGCCAGGAAACGGCGGTCCATTCCCTGCGTCTGATGGCGTCCGGGCTGTTCGACAAGCATCCCAACCTGCAGATCGTGCTGGGCCACATGGGTGAGGGTCTGCCTTACAGCATGTGGCGGATCGATAACCGAAACAAATGGGTCGGGGACGAGCGCGCCTATCCCGCAAAAAAGATGCTTGGTGAATATTTCCAGGACAATTTCTACATCACCACGTCGGGTAATTTCCGGACCCAGACGCTGATCGATGCGATGTTGGAAATCGGCTCCGACCGGATACTGTTTTCCGCCGACTGGCCGTTCGAAAACGTCGATCATGCCGCAAACTGGTTCGACACCTGTACCATCAGCGAAGATGACCGGAAGAAAATCGGTCGCACCAATTCGATGCGGCTGTTCGGGATCGATATCTAGGGGTGACTCATCATGGGCGGCACTGGCCCACTCCGAATAAGCGGATCATATTCTACGCGGACCGACGCAGGGGAAGGGTCATAGATACGGCATAGATCGCCGCGGACGCGACAACGATCGCGGGGCCGGATGGCAGGTCCCAAAACAGCGACCCGTAAAGTCCAAGAATTACAGCCAGAGATCCGGCGATGGCAGCGAATGCCGCCATCTGTTCGGGCGTGCGCGCAAACCCCCTTGCCGCCGCCGCCGGGATGATCAGCAGCGCCGTCACTAGGAGGATGCCGACGACCTTCATCGCCATAGCGATCACCAGCGCGAATAGCGCCATAAAGGCGATCTGTGTGCGCAATACGTTGACGCCCTCAGTCTGGGCCAGGTCTTCGTGCACCGTGATCGCAATCAGGTCTTTCCATAGCCATGCCAGTCCGCCAAGCGCCAGTGCGCCACCACCGTATAACCAGCCGATATCGGTTGCAGTGACGGCCAGAATATCGCCGAACAGATAGGCCATCAGATCGACACGCAAAGCCGACAACAACGAGATGGTGACCAGTCCAAGCGCCAGGGAGGAATGGGCCAGAATGCCCAGCAGCGTGTCTTCCGCCAGGTGACGCTGACGGCGGAGATAGACCATGCCGATGGCAATTCCCAAGCACACCGCAATGATACCGATATTGACGTTGATGCCGGCAACGAAACCGACCGCGACCCCCAGCAGCGCTGAATGGGCTAGCGTATCGCCGAAATACGCCATACGCCGCCAAACCACGAACACACCCACCGCTCCCATGATGACGGCGATGCCGATTCCCGCAATCAGGGCGAATAGCAAGAAATCAGGCATGTTGATGGTCGTGGTCGTGTGAATAGACGGCCATGGCGTCGCCGGCCTCGCCGAACAGTTCCAGATAGGCCGGGTCGCGGGAAACATCCCCCGGCAACCCCGAACAACAAATATGGCCGTTCAGACAGAACACCCTGTCGGTGGCCGACATAACCAGATGCAGATCGTGCGACACCAAAAGAATGCCGCACCCGCGATCGTCGCGAATGCGGCCAATCAGGTTATAAAATTCTGTCTGGCCATGAACATCGACATTGGCCGTGGGTTCATCCAGTACAAGAAGGTCGGGGTCGCGCAGCAGGGCGCGCGCAAGAAGCACCCGCTTCAGTTCTCCGCCGGACAGAAGCCGAACTTCCCGGCTGATCACATCGGGGGCGCCCACCATGGACAAAATCTGTTGCTGTGTTTCCCTGTCGGTCTGGCCGGTCATCTGCAGGAACCGGCCGACATCAAGCGGTAACGTCCGGTCGACGGTCAGGATTTGCGGTACGTAGCCGATTGTGAGGGCTGGCGTGCGCCGCACCATTCCTGCTTCCAGACCTTCCAGACCCAGCAGTGCTCGTACCAGTGTCGTCTTTCCAGAACCGTTTGGGCCGATAAGCGTGACGATCTCGTTTCTCGCAACGGCAATATCGACGTCGCGCAGGGTGGTACGGCGTCCATGGCGAACGCTAATGCCCGTGCCTTCCACCAGAGCCGCTGGGTTAGGAGAAAGTCCGTCAGGCATTGGCGGTTTTAGCACAATCCGTACAGAGACCTTTTACCTCTACCGTTGGATGGGTGACGGCGAACCCGACTTCTGCCGCTTTTCGGGAAATCAGTTCCGCAATTTCCGGATCATCCAGTTCGCCCACCTGCCGGCATCCGCCGCAAATCAGAAACTGACCAGCATGCGTGTCGCCTGGTATGCCGCATCCGATAAACGCATTAAGGGATTCAATTTTGTGGACGAAGCCGTTTTTCAACAAAAATTCCAGGGTCCGGTATACGGTGGGCGGCGCCGCGGGTCGTTTGCCTTCGCCCAGAACCTCCAGAATGTCGTAGGCCCCTGTCGGTGCGTGCCGGTTCCATACGATTTCTAAAACGCGCCGTCGCAGTGGTGTAAAACGTAAACCCCGCTGTCTACAGAGGCCTTCGGCCTCGTCAAGCGCATCTGCGATGCAATTGGCGTGATCGTGTTTTAAATCCGGGAAAGTGAGATTTGTAGTATTCCGGGGCGCCATGCTTCCCTCCGATTGACGGCTAATGGCCAGCATGACATATCTCTTTTTGTTATAACATAACAAAACTGGCGAATATTCGTGAAACATGCACGTAACGTGCTGGCCGTCGCGGTCCTTTTTGTCGTGCTAGGGAACGGAAATTTTGTTCTTGCCAGCGGAGTTCGCGTCGTTGCGACGATTGCGCCAGTGCATTCCCTCGTATCGATGGTCATGGGCGGTGTGGGAGAGCCCGCCTTGTTGCTTGAGGGCGGAGAGACGCCCCACCGGTATTCCCTGCGTCCGTCGCAGAGCCGTTTGCTGGCTGCCGCGGATGTCATCGTTCGCATCGGGGATCCGCTCGAAAGTTTTTTGCGAAAGCCTCTGAAATCTCTGGCGAAGCGCGCGTCAGTCATTGATCTGATCGACGTTCACGGAGTTCTGAAGTTGCCGGTGTCGACCGGCAGGTCCCATGATCATTCGGGTCACTATCACAACCACAGTCGGCGCGGGACCGATCCGCATATTTGGCTGCATACGAGCAACGCCCGAATATTTCTGAATGCCGTCGCAGACGGCCTGTCAAAACACGACCCGGGAAACGCTGTGACCTTTCGCAGGAATGCGGAAACGGGATCCCGGCAATTGGCTGCGCTGAAACAGGAAATCGATAAGACACTGGCACCTGTGCGCAAAAGCGCCTTCGCCACTTTCCATGATGCCTGGCGATATTTTTCGGTCGAATTCGGCTTGTCGTCTGCGGGGGCACTGACCGTCAATCCGGAAAGACCGCCTGGTGCGCGGCGTCTGGCGCAAATACAAACCCGCATTCGAGACCGGCAGATCCGATGTGTCTTTGCGGAACCGCAGTTTTCTGGAAAGACAATAGAGGCGGTGGTCCGTGGCACGTCCGCGAAGATCGGGGTATTGGACCCGCTGGGCGCCCGTTTGTCTCCCGGAGCCGGTCTGTGGCCGACCCTTATGCAAAATCTTGCGCGGGATATTGCATCCTGCCTGCGACAGAGGGATCGTTAGGGCGTTATCCAAACTAGGAGGCCAAAATGGCGCGCCAAACACCGCCCCCCGATATCGATCCCGAATCCCGCTGCAGGCTGCCCCTACCCGATCGGGACGGGCTTGATGGACAGGCGCTGCAAACATACGATTCTCTCGCCGATCCTGCTGGCGGGTCTCTCGCGGGATTGCGCGGACCGGGCGGAATTCGACTCCATAGCCCCGCCGTATCGAACGGGCTGCGGCCGGTAAATCTTTATTTACGCCAATCCGACGTGATCAATCCGCGTACCCGCGAACTCGCTATTCTTGTCACCGCGCGGGAACATGATTGCCAGTTCGAATGGGCCGCGCATGAAGCTGAAGCAAGGAAGGAAGGCGTTTCGAAGAAAGTCATCGACATTGTGCGGCATCGCAAATCCACCGACGGGCTGGATGACAATGACGCCGCGCTCATCGCCTTTGGCCGAGAACTGTTCGGCGACCACCGGGTAGCGCCCGAAACCTACGCCAGGGTAGCTGCCCGGTTCGACCGGCGAACCCTGGTCGATTTGGTCAATCTGATGGGTATGTATGCTATGACAGCGGCGGTTCTGATTGCCTTCGATGCGCAATTGCCAGACGGCGTTAGGCCCGGACTGCCGTAGAATTCAGATGCCGGCGGATTTATCGGGTTCAAGGTCCACTTCCAGCGCCTGAAGCACGCGGGAGTGGGAAATATAGGCACCGATCATTAGCGTCAGTTCCACAATCTGACGATCAGAATAATGATTTTTCAGGGGCGCGAACACGTCATCCGACACAACGATATTGTGTGCCATGGCATCCGTATATGCCAGCACGGATTTTTCAGCGTTATCAAACAAACTCGAACCCTGCCAGTCGGCGAGGGCGGCGCATTCTTCCTGCGTCATGCCCTCAGCGCCGGCCAGCGCCGGCACGTGCTGGCGTAGCACATAGGCTGACGACAGAAGATGGCCGAGGCGGATGATGACGACTTCGCGCAACCGGCCACTGATTTCGGTCCCCCAGCGGACCCGGTTGATATGTTCGAACCAGCTTTCCGCCAGCGGCGGGCTGTGCATCAGGGTGCGGTAAACATTGATCAGGCTGCCGCGGCGTTGTCCCTGAATGCGATCGACAAGGTCGGCGTGTTCGGGAAGATCTTCGGCGTTGAGAAAGGGGACGCGGGCCATGGCTTTTAAAATTCCTCCGTCTAGTATTCGGGAAAACAATAACCCTTTCGGAGGGGATGCGCCTCATGCCGCATATTGTCGTACAGGACGACAAGATTCTCAGGTTTCTTCAGGTGATTCTGGATCCCGATGTATCGCCGGAACGTGTGGAAGCGTTTCGCGACTATCTGTCCTTCGATATCGACGACCCGCTGGCCTGGTTCGATGATCAGCGCCAAAACGCGCACGCCATCTATCCTTCCAGAGTAACGATGGTGGAAGACGAAGATGCCATGCGCGCCGCGCTGCCGGACGCCGATGCCGTCGTGTCCGAAAGCCTTCCAATCGGGGTGAGTGAACTTTCCGCAAGTAAAAATCTGAAGCTGGTTCAGAAATTCGGCATCGATGCCCGTAATATCGACATGGATGCGTGCGCTGCTGCGGATTTAACGGTCCGGACACTGCGCCGCCGGGTGAACGGGACGGTGGCCGAACATGCCCTTCTGTTGATGATGGCGGTGGGCCGGAAGACGGTCGAAACCGATGGCGCCCTGGATTTCGCGTCGCTTCAGGCACTGGGCTATCAGCCGGCGAAGTTCCACGTAGACCATGTGGCCGGCGCCAATTGGGCGCGGGTAACCGGGCTGAAAAGCCTGCAAGGGGCCACTCTTGGCGCGCTGGGTCTGGGAGAAGTTGGGCGCGAGGTCGCCCAACGGGCCCACGCCATGGGCATGGACATTCTCTATTACCAGCGCACCCGCCTGCCGGAGGACATCGAAGCCGCCTGCCATGCGCGCTACTTGTCCTATGAGAAGCTACTCGAAAGTTCGGATTTCGTGAGCATCCACCTGCCGTTGAATTCTTCCACGGAAGGCATGATCGATGCTGCGTCCTTTGCCCTAATGAAACCCGGCGCCATCATCGTGAACATTTCCCGCGCGCATATCATCGACCGCACCGCACTGATCAACGCCCTGGAGAGCGGCCGCCTCGGCGGTGCAGGACTGGATGTGCATTACGACGAACCAGGCGATGCCGACGAACCGCTGAAAAACTATCCTAATGTCGTTCTGTCGCCCCATATCGCCGTCGCGCACCGGTCGCACAACATGGCCGATATGGCCGAATTGGTCGCCAATCTGACAGAGGTTCTGGGATCTAG
>CAJWUK010000107.1 GCA_913047365.1 uncultured Alphaproteobacteria bacterium
GAACCGGCCGGCGAAACCACGCGGCGGACTGGCTTCGTCCACGAGGCGGTGCGCGAAGACATGACTGATCCGGATGGCGCGAAGGCCTATCTTGCGGGCCCGCCGCCGATGGTTGAAGCCGCTACGGTGTTGTTGGAAGAGCTTGGCCTTCGGCAGGAAGACATTCACGCGGACCCGTTCTATACAGAGGCGGAGAAAGCGGTATTGGAGAACGGAAATGACTGACTCCCCGGCGCTGGAAGGTCGTGTCGCCATTGTCACCGGCGGCGCCCGAGGAATTGGCTCGGCGATCAGCGAAATGCTGACCGCAGAAGGAGCGTCCGTGATCGTCGCCGACAGCGGCGTTGATATTGCCGGGAATGACCCCGATCCATCCGTGGCAAAAGCCTTTGCATCGGGTCTAGGTGAGCGCGCCGCAGCTTATACCGAAGACATGGGTGTGTCGGCGGCGGCGGTGCAGGCTGTTGAAATGGCGGTCGATACCTTTGGCGGCATCGATATCGTCGTAAACAATGCCGCAATCCTGCGGGATGCGTTCGTCTTCAAAGGCAGCCCCGACGACTGGGACGCCGTTATTCGCAACAACCTCTCAGGTCCGTTCTATCTGGTCGCCGCAGCAACGGCGGTGATGCGGGAACAGGCACGTGCCGGGCGCGGCGGCGGTGATGCCTATACCTGGGGCCGGTTGATAAACCTGGTTTCAACGGCCGGATTTATAGGCAATTACGGTCAGGCCCCCTATGCCGCCGCAAAGGGCGGTTTGATATCACTGATGCGGATTGCGGCGCTCGACATGGCGCGCACCGGCGTCACATCGAATGCAGTCGCTCCGTTTGCCCGCACCCGGGTGACCGAGATCATCCAACCGGCAAACGACGAACAGGAAATTTACAAGGAACGTGCGTTGAAGGTAGATCCCCAACACGTCGCCCGCATGACGGCCTGGCTATGTACCGACGGCGCCCAGGATGTAACCGGCCAGATATTTGGTGTACGCGGACGGGAAACCATGCTGTTTTCGCAGGCAAGACCGGTTGTAACCGCGATCGCTGATGGCGATACCTGGACCATGGATACACTGACGGACACGGTGAACACCCATTTCCGTGATCACTTCGCCGACATGCGCACCGATCTTGAAGTGTTCAACACCGACCCCGCTTTGTAGGAGGCGGACATGTCAGACCAGAAGGTTCCCGAGGTTAAAACGCCGGAAGAATTCGCGGACCAGCCTAAAGAGTTCCAGACCGCAATCCGTAAAATCGTCGTCAGTCATGCCATCAACGAACTATACGGTTCTGAGGTATTCGACGAACCGGCCATCGGCCTGGCGCCGACGCCGTATGCGAAATGGCTGACCTGCCGGGTGGCGATGGAAGAATACGGCCATCACGTCCGCTTTTTCGAACTGGGCCTTCAGATTGGAATCCCCGAAGCCGATATGATCCCCCAGACCAGCGACAAGAAACCGCTGAGCATTTTTGATTACGAGATGGAATCCTGGACCGAGTTCTGCGTCATCAAGGCGGTCGGCGACTTGGCGGAGATCTTGCAGGTCGAAGACCTGATCCACTGTTCGTTCCATCCACTGCGAAATCTGGCCCGGATGACGATGCCGGAGGAACGGTTTCATGCCCAGTTCGGGAAAGATTTCTGCACCGACCTGATCGAAACCGGCGAGAAGGAAGCAGTGCAAGCCGCGCTGGATAAGGTATTTCCCTGGATGCCTGCTTTCTTCGGTCGCGCGGGGTCGCGGAATAACGAAATCTACCGCAAGTGGGGCATAAAGCTGCGCACCAACGAGGAGATGCGCGAAGACTACATCAACCGCGCCCGCGAACTGGTGGAGGGCAAGCTTGGCATGCGTCTACCGGATGTCGAGGCCGCCCCTGCCTGACGACGCGGATATCCGTCTGCGCCGTTTGGGGGCGTTTGAAAGATCTCTTGCCACTCTGCCCTGGTTTGCCGCGGCCGGCTCACCCCTGGATACCTCCGAACGGAAAGATGTCGCCGCCTATCTGACCAGTCTGGGTATTACGTTCCAGACGATCCAGGAAACACCCAAATGGTCAGATGCGCGCGATACGGTGAACCGAAAAGATTTCTCCCCGCAATGGTGGAAAAATGAAGAGAAATTCCGCCAGGGCCTGACCCAACAGGCTTCAGCCGTTCTTGGCGAAGACATGCTGCACACGCGCCTGACCCGCATCAGCCAAAACGCCTCCGACCTGTTGCAGGGAACCGCATCTGTCGCCCTATCTCGTAGTGATATCGCGGATGCCGGGCTTGCCAAAAGTGCGGCGGGTGCAGCTTCCATGGCCGTCCACCAGGCGGCATTGGCGCTGGCCGCCAATTGTTCGGGGGAACACCCGTTTGCCGCGAAATTCCGCCTCTATCAGTCTGGTCACTGGCCCCTGGGCCTCTATGACGGCGTTTTTCATATCCTCTGATCACCCCGGGTCCAGAACGATTTGCTTTGATCTTGTGTTGATACAGCACTCCGCTTAGGTTCCTGCCGGTCCGCAAAACGGACTACGGGGAGGCGGGGAACTTGCCTTTTAGGAACCAATACTCGACGCGCGTGGAATGGGCGGATTCCGACCCGCTGGCGCAGACGTTTTATCCCAACTACTTCCGCTGGTTCGATATGGGAACGCACAAGCTGCTGGAAGCGGTAGGCGAGCCCTACGACGACCTAATCGAAAAGCGAAACATTGCAGGATTACCGCTTGTCGATGCGCAGGCCTCCTTCCGGGGACGATGCCGCTGGACAGATCATATTGAAGTGGAAAGCTTCATATCGTCCTTCGGAACAAAAAGCTTCACCGTGTCTCACAATATTTGGAATGAGGGCGCCATCGCGGTCGAGGGAAGGGAAGTCCGCATCTGGGGCCTGTTTGACCCTAACGACGACACCAAGCTGATGGCGGGCGAAATACCGGAAGATTTCAAAAAGTTGCTGGGGTAACGCTAGAAACATGGCAACGGACAAAAATCCAACGAACGTCCAACAGCAACGACCGGGAATTGAAATGGGTATGCTGCCCGGGCTAATCGGTTTTAACCTGCGCTGCGCGCATCTGGCGCTGTTTCAACATTTCAGCGCCACCGTCGGCCAAGAAGACATTACGGCGCCGCAATTTGGCACGCTACTGCTGATCGAAGCCAATCCGGGTATCAGCCAAAGCGCGATCGCCGGGGCATTGCGGTTCGACCGGTCGACCTTGGTGCAGATCATCGACCGGCTTGAAGGCCGCGACCTTGTTGTCCGCCAGGTCTCGCCCAAGGACCGGCGGTCCCACGCATTGCGCCTGACCGAAAGCGGATTCGCTCTGCTTGAACAACTGAAAGAGCTGGCGATATCCCACGAGGACGACGTCGCCGGCGCGTTAAGCACCGACGAACGCGATCAACTGATTGATCTGCTTAAAAAGCTGTATAGCCGCGGCTGAATCGTCGCTGCTTAGGCCGCCTCCCGGAACAGGCCCAGTTTTTGCTGGACCGGCTGATCGGTAAAGCTGAACAGGAACGAATCCTCATCCGTCTGATGTTCGTGTTTGTACCAGGCAGGCACGACGAATGTATCCCGGGCTTTCCATTCAATTTTTTGGCCGTTGATCGTTGTCCGGCCGGACCCTTCGACGCAGTGATAGACCCACGCCGCCGTGGTTTGATAGGCATCGCCCGAGAAGCCCTTGGGCAAAAGCTGCATATAGGTGGCGATGGTCGGCATTACCGGCCCGCCGGTCGTCGGATTAATATATTCCAGTTTGTATCCGTGCCGCAGATCCATATCCCCAGTTTTTGCGAGCGTCCCCAGCGTTTCCCGGGTTTGGACATATGGATAGTGGAACACCGGCGAGTTCTGCGAACTGTAGGTGTCGCCGAAGGGAAGCATGTTGCCACCGTAACGGGCCATGTTGTCGCCCGTGGGACGTCCCTGCGGGAATTCAGCGTCAGGATAGGGTTCTGCGAAAACCGGCCCTAGATGCCGCACCAGCGGAATATCGAGCCCGTCCAGCCAGACAACTGGCACATTGCCTTCGTGTCCGTGATCGTGCCACACCCAGGAAGGCGTGAGAATCAGGTCACCGACTTCCATGAACGCTTTTTCGCCGTTGATCGCGGTATAGGCGCCAGATCCTTCGACGATGAAACGCAGCGCCGCCGGGGAATGGCGATGCGCCGGTGCAACCTCGCCCGGCATGATGAGCTGTAATCCAGCATATAGCGCCTCTGTAATACAGGAACGACCTTCGAGGGTAGGGTTTTCCAGCACCATGACACGGCGCTCCGCTTCTTCCGCCGAAATGATGTCTGCCGATTCCATGATGTACGGCCGGCAGAGATCGTAATCCCATTTATGAGGCGTCGCCTCGGTCACCGGCGCCTCGGAAAGCAGTGTGTGCAAAACTTCCCACAACGGGGTCATGCTTTGTTCGGCCATGCGCCCGTAGAAATCGGCGCGGGCGTTTGTAAGTTCTGGTTTTTCGTGGAGAGCCCTGCTCATCCCTCTGTCCTCCTCAAATCGGGGTGTCCCAGCAGCCATTATGCCTTGGAATATCATTTGCACCAATATGATGCTCCGTAGACGGATTACTCAAGATGTCTAGCTCCCAAGTTCTGTGCCATTCCTGAATAGAGTTTCGGGCACTGGCCGTCGCATGTCCGAGGCCTGATACGGTCGGGTTTATCCATCAGGGATTGGGCGCTCAACGTTGCGCAGATCGGAATTCTACCCTATGCCAGAACAGCAGTTCGACCATCGCCAGAAAGCGACATGTCACGCATATTTCATCTGATCGCCGCCGCGCGGCCCAATTTCATGAAGATCGCCCCGGTTTATCACGCCATGGAGGCGGCAGACTGGTGTGTACCGGTCATCGTGCATACCGGTCAGCACTACGACGCAAATATGTCGGATAGCTTTTTCGACGACCTTCGCCTTCCCACACCGGATTATAATCTGGAAGTGGGCAGCGGCACCCATGCCGAACAGACCGGCGCGGTCATGATTGCCTATGAAAAAATTCTGTTGGAAATGCCGCCGACCGCAACCATCGTCGTCGGCGACGTGAACTCAACCATCGCATGCACGTTGGCAGCCAAAAAACTGTGCCTGCCGGTGGCGCATCTGGAGGCAGGTCTGCGCAGCGGCGACTGGGAGATGCCAGAAGAGATCAACCGGGTTGTGACGGATTCCATTTCAGATGTGCTGTGGACCCCGTCGCCGGATGGCGACGAAAACCTACTCAATGAAGGTGTGACAGCCGACCGGATTACCCGTGTCGGCAATGTAATGATGGATTCATACGAGCTTATGCGGCCGCGGATCGAAGCCGAAACACCCCGCACCGAATTCGGACTGGACGAAAAGGGATACGGGATCGTCACACTGCACCGGCCCAGCAATGTGGACCGCAAGGAAACCCTGGCACTGCTGGTGGACGCTCTTGTCGCGTCTGCCGCTAAAATCCCGTTGCTGTTTCCCCTGCACCCGCGGACACGAAAAAATCTGGAAACCCACGGGCTGATCGACGCATTCCTGTCGGCGCCGGGAATCCACGTGAGTGAACCGATCAACTACATCCGGTTCATGGGGCTGGTCCGCGAAGCGGCATTGGTTATTACGGATTCCGGCGGTATCCAGGAAGAGACCACCTACCTGGATATTCCCTGCATAACCCTCCGAGATAATACCGAACGGCCTGTCACCGTGACCGAAGGAACTAATCGTCTGGCAAAAACTCCGGATTTACAGGATTGTGTGGACGATATTCTCGCCGGTGACTGGCAAAGCGGCGTCCGTCCGGATTTGTGGGATGGAAAAACCGCGGGCCGGGTCGTCGACGATCTTCAAAAGAGGTTCGGATTCTGAGCCAGCTCCGCATGCGGAAATAAGCGATGAGCAAGGAAGAACCTCTTCAGAACAATGCCCCGTCCGACCCGTCGGAATTGGTTGGGCGGAGCCTTGGCTCAAAAACCAACAACGGATCGAGATTATGGGCCTCGAGGGTAAACAACCGATGATTCGCATCATGCCCCGGCTGAACGCCGGGGATAAGCGTTGGGTGGGGTGTCGGGTTACGTGATCCAACGTAGATAGAGCTTCGAGGCGAGTACAGGCCCCCGCGAAATCAGTTTATTCCGTGATAGGATTTAAACCATTCGACAAACTTCGGAACGCCCACGTCGATGGGCGTGGCGGGCTCGAAACCGAGATCGTTCCGAATGGCATCGATATCGGCGAAGCTTTCTTTCACGTCCCCCATCTGCATGGGCTTCATGATAGTTTCCGCCTTTCGCCCAAGCGCGTCTTCCAGCACGCCGATCATCCGCATCAGAGGCTCGGATCGATGATTGCCAATATTGTAGATTCGGTGCGGTGGACCGGAATCTGATGGCGGGGGGTTGTCGTGGGTGGCGACGACACCTGTCACGATATCGTCGACATAGGTGAAATCGCGTTTCATATCACCGTGATTGAACACTTCGATCGGCCGCCCCTTCACGATCGCTTCGGCAAAAATATACAGCGCCATATCGGGCCGGCCCCACGGCCCGTAAACCGTAAAAAACCGCAACCCGGTTTGGGGCAGTCCGTACAAATGGGCGTAGGAAAAGCTCATATGTTCGTTGGCACGTTTGGTGGCGGCATAGAGCGACACCGGCGAATCCGTCCGGTCCTCAATCGAGAAAGGTAGTTTTTTGTTGCTGCCGTAAACCGAACTGGAGCTTGCATAGACAAGGTGTTCGAAATCCGGCTGATGCCGGCATAGTTCCATCACCGTCATATGGCCGGTGAGATTCGCGTCGACATAGTCAAACGGGTTTTCGATCGAATGGCGCACGCCCGCCTGTGCCGCCAGATGAATGGCACGGTTCACACCACTGATTGCCTTGCGGGTTTCGTCATAGACCTGCCGGTCCGACAGATCGAGCTTGTGAAAGGTGAATCCCTTCCGGGTAAGCAATTGATCCAGACGCGCGTTTTTAAGATCGACGCTATAATAGTCGTTCACACAGTCGATACCCACGACCTCGTCGCCACGATCCAGCAATCGGTTCGCTGTGTGAAAGCCGATAAACCCGGCAACTCCGGTGACGAGCGTTTTCATAAACTACGCACCTAAGGGAATGGTCATTGGAAAATTCGTAAGCGCTTGGTTACTAACATACATCCCAAGGGTTTCTATAGTTTTGTTGTGAGCAAACTGGAAGACCGACAAAAATGATGCGGAATCCGCGCTCTGATATTGTCATTCCTACACTCGCCCTGTTGGCAAACATGCCGATTCTTTGGCTTCTTGTTCCGGGCCCGGGCACCGAGCAGCAATTGAGGTTGCCACCGGCCCGGTCAAAACCCAAGGCTGTGAAAGCGGTCTACAATCCGCATCCAAAAAGATACTTCGAGCTTCCGGCAGACCTACCCGAACCGTCAACATGGCAGATCCTCGTCAGTTACGCCCGAACTAAAAGCCTAAAGGACTTAGGGGTCGCATCGCACAGATTCTCGATATTAAAACGCACAGTTTTCTAGGCATCAATGTCGAAACATTTCGAGAAGTTTGGATCGGTGTGCGGTATTTCTGCTCTTTCAGGAAGCTGATCTGAGCGGATGGCGATCAGCAACCACGCAGGGGCTTTAAAATTTGTTGAAGGAAATAGCACCGAACCGAAATTCGGGACGGCGCTACGAACATTGCTTTCATACCGGTCGATTACACCACCACGCGAAACGGCTATAAGTCACGAGCTTCCGCGCCGTAAATGTACTTCGTCAGCTATTTCGTCGAACACCCAACAAGCGAGCAATAAACGGTCACGCGAAAGCCGGCATTACCTTTTCGCCGAAGATTTTCACTGACCGCTCCGCGTCTTCATATGCCATATCGTTGAAGTTGACCTGCAACGACGCGTCGTCAAAGCCGCCGACGGCATCGGCATAGGCTTTTATCTGTTCCACCAGTTTTTCGGGCGTGCCCACCCAGGCGGCGCCTTTTTCAACCTGGCTCTCGAACGTTTCGGCATCAAGGGCGGCAATCATCTTGTCGTATCCCTTGTAATTGTCCGACGCCGCGCCATCGACCCAGTCCTTCGCAGCATCGACAAGGGATTTCAGGTACCGGTTAAGGGGCCCCCGGGCGATCCGTGCGGCCTCCTCCTCATCTTCATGGCAGTACATGTGGAAGGCCAGCATCACCCGGCCGTCACCTTGATGCCCTGCCGATTTCCAGGATTCGCGATAGATACCAATCAGTTCGCCCATTTGCGATCCGCCTATGGGGATCGCCATGATGTTGTTGCCGATCCGCCCGGCTTTTTCGAAAGACTCCGGCGTCGTGAATGCCGCCGTCCAGAACTTCGGACGGGGCTGCTGCGTGGGGCGCGGCAGCGACGTTACGTTCCGGAAACTGTGAAACTTTCCTTCGTGTGAGACGTTTTCGCCGGTTAGCAGCAGTTCGACCTGTTCCATCCCCTCGTCGAACCGGGCAACGCTTTCATCCAGACTGATCCCGAAACGGTCGTATTCGTGAGGCAAAAATGCGCGCGCAAACCCAACTTCCAAACGGCCGTCGCTCATCGCGTCCAGCATGGCGATTTCGCCCGCCAGTTTCAGGGGGTTGTTGAATACGGGCAAAACGGCGCCGGTAACGAGACGCGCCTGTTGAGTCCGCTGTGCCGCGGCGGACAGAAAGACAATTGGGTTCGGGCTATAACCGCCGTAGGGGTGAAAATAATGTTCGACCGTTCGAATATGTGAATAGCAGTATGTGTCGGCGTGATCCGTCAGCCGCAGGCATTCGTCGAAATATTGCTGTCCGGATTTTTGATCCGGCCCGACGGCCGGAAAGAACTGCATTCCGAATTCCATGTGTTGCTCCCTTCTTTCCCACCGGCTGGGCATGAGTTTCCACCGCCGACGGACACGCTTACGACGCAAATTATTCCGTGTGCAGATTATCGGGTTTATCATAGTGTCCGGCCTACAGACTGTCGAT
>CAJWUK010000108.1 GCA_913047365.1 uncultured Alphaproteobacteria bacterium
CCGCCGCAGCAGAACCGGCCGCTGAAACACCATGGCCTGTCGCCGACGCAGATCCCCGTTTCCGCTATTCATCCAGTAGACAGTCCCGGAAGTGGGATCGAGTAGCCCGTGCAGCAGACGCAGGAGTAGACTCTTCCCAGCACCGTTAGGTCCCAGGACGACGTTGAACGTGCCGGGATGAATAGAAAGGCTGATATCGTCGATAAGGGTTTTCCCTTCGACCACGTAGCGCAGGTTCCGCGCCCGTAAAGGAAGAATAGAACTAGACATGCCGCGCCCGCCCTGCCCGGCCGCCCAGCGCGGCGACTGCGCCATTCACGGCAAGCGATACGGCCACTAGGATGATCCCCAGTGCAAGCGCCATAGCAAGGTTTCCTTTGGAGGTCTCCAGCGCGATGGCCGTCGTCATCACGCGTGTGACGTGATCTATATTTCCGCCAACGATGATGACCGCGCCGACCTCGGCAACCGCCCGGCCGAACCCGGCCAACGCAACGGTGATCAGGCTGTACCGTCCATCCCACAAAAGCGTCCGGACCAATCCTAGCCCAGACACGCCGAGCGACTTAAGAGCTTCTTCATATTCCCGATGAAGATCTTCGACCACCTGGCGGGTCAGGGCCGCAACAATCGGAGTTACCAGTATTGTCTGCGCGATAATCATCGCCGTCGGCGTATAGAGCAGGCCAAGTACGCCCAGCGGACCCGCACGGGAAAGAAGCAGGTAAACCGTCAACCCAACGACCACCGGCGGTAGCCCCATCAGCGCATTCAAAAAAACGATCACCGCGGGACGGCCTGGAAACCGTGTAACAGCGAGCGCAGCGCCAACGACCATACCGATCGCGCAGGCGAATACTACCGCAGTCAGACTGACGGACAGTGAAAGCCCGACGATTTCAATAAGATCACTATCGCCGGACAAAATGAGCCTGGCGGCCAACGAAAATGCCGCCTCGAAATCTTGCATGTTGCCAAATCCCGATAAGGACTGAACTGCCGCAACCTAAATGAATCGGTCGCGTTTGCGGAGCCTGTAATTCAATGTTTATCTATGCCGTCGTCAAACTGGCGCAACGGCAAAGAAACCTGACCCGCACACGAGGCAAACCATGAAAATAGATGTCTTCAATCACGTATTTCCTGTCGAGTTTTTCCAGGCAGTCGATGGGCTGATGCCCGATGCGGCCGTTAAACGCTGGAAATCACTTAAAACCATTTTCGACATGGACGCCCGGCTTCGCATGATGGACGAGTTCGACGATTACCAGCAGATCATTTCCATGTCGCAGCCGCCGACGGACGCGATTGCGGGGCCGAGCGAGAGCCCGGCACTGACTAGGATAGCCAATGACGGCATGGCACGTATTTGCCGGGAACATCCGGACCGCATGCCATGGTTTATCGCATCTCTCCCGATGAACAACACTCAAGCCTCTCTGGCAGAGGTCGACCGCGTTGTTGACGAGCTCGGCGCCGTCGGCTTTCAGCTTTTCACTAATGTCAACAACAAGGCGTTAGATCAACCGGAGTTCCGGGATATCTTCGCCAAGATCGCGGAAAGGGGAAAAATTATTTGGCTGCATCCGACCCGGCCGGCGACGCACCCGGATTACCTTACCGAAGACCGATCTTTCTACGAGATCTTCTGGGGTTTCGGGTGGGCATATGAGACAAGCGCGGCCATGGCGCGGATCGTGTGTTCCGGTATGTTCGATGAAATCCCGGGCCTTAAGATCATCGCCCACCATTGGGGCGCGTATGCCCCGCATGCTGAAGGCCGATTCACACCCGCCTGGGAGAACCGAAATGCGGTCATGGGCGACGAACAGAGTTTCGCCGGCAAACTAAAGAAACCGCTGATCGATTACTTCAAAAAAGATTTTTACGGCGATACCGCGATGTTCGGCGCTCAGGCCGCCAGCCAGGCCGGGTTCGATTTCTTCGGTGCCGATCATTCTGTTTTCGCCACCGATGCACCCTATGACCACGAAGGCGGAGCATACAACATCCGATCCACGCTGGAGGTTATGAATAACCTGCGCTGCTCGGACGAAGACCGCCAAATGATGTTCGAAGACAACGCAAGGCGATTGTTCGGCATTTAGTCATCGGGAAACAAGGCAGAAAGGTGTTTCCGAGCCCGTTGCTCGCGACTTGTAACGAGACATTTCCGTTATTCGCCTTCGGCGGGCCGGCGACCGACCTAAGCCGATATTTTTCGATAATACTCATATAAATCTGAATAGCTGCCAAGCGGTCCATGACGCATTCCTATTGACAATTAATACCAAACACTCATGTCCAATAAATGAGATTTTCACTACGGGGAATGTTCAGGTATCGTTTTGCTCACCTGCGCGAATAGCAGGACAAAAGAAGTCTCAGGAGGCACCCTAAATGAAGACCCTCTCCGGACTGGTAATCGGAGCATTCGCACTAACTTCCGTTACTGCCGTGACACCCGCCCTGGCAGATGGCCATGGCCACAAACATAAAAATCTGATGATGCAAATCGAGAAGATCGTAAAGAATAAGCAGCACGCGAAGCTTATTCACGATCGCCGCAAAGAAATGCGGGCTCTCGGGGGCAACATGAAAAAAATTGTCGACTATCTGAAGCATGGCAAGGGCGGGCCGAATGCTGTCGCTGCCGCGGCGGGAGCCATCGAAGTTATCGCCAG
The DNA here is from genome assembly GCA_913047365.1 of uncultured Alphaproteobacteria bacterium. Lineage (GTDB taxonomy): Bacteria > Pseudomonadota > Alphaproteobacteria > MPNO01 > UBA830 > CAJWUK01. The sequence goes on from CAJWUK010000108.1 coordinate 2,685, forward strand.
CAAAACCCACAGCCTGTTCCCAGCCGGCACGGGTATGGACAATTACGCCGGCATCACTGGCGCAAAGACCTCCATCCAGTCAGACAACGCCGGTTTTAAGGCTGCCGCTGACGAGCTTGCGACTCTCGCGGCGCAACTGAAGAAGGTCGCATCGTCCTCCGGCGCGAACAAAGGCCAGATCGCCGCAGCGTTCAGGTCGGTCGGCAGGATGGGCTGCGGCGGTTGCCATCGCACATACCGCCAGAAGCTGAAGAGGTAAGAAAAAGCACAAAGGTCTGACGGCGCTGCCTGGGAGACAACGTCAAAAACGGAGGCTCCTGTCCACTGCGGACAGAGCCCGTTGATTCTGGACCCGGTGGCGAAGGCCTACAGGCCTGTTTATCGACCGGACACACACCGAACGACGGAACATGATGCCATGACAGACGACTTTGATGCCTTCATGCCGGGGGAACGGGTGACAATTTCGGGTGCACCGGAAGGGCCTCTCTCGGGCCGTTATTTCGCCGCAAAAGATGTTTTCGATATCGCGGGTCTGCCCACCAGCAACGGTCAGCCAAAATGGCTGGAAACCCACCCCTTGCCCGTCCGTCACGCGGGCGCCGTGGCGGCCCTGTTGGATGCCGGTGCTTCGCTCGACGGCAAAACGGTCTGCGACGAGATGTGTTATAGCCTGGCAGGCGACAACGCGCATTACGGTGCGCCGATTAATCCCGGGGCACCCGACCGGGCGGTAGGTGGGTCATCCTCCGGTTCGGCCGCCGCCGTGGCGGGCGGACTAGTGGATTTTTCCCTCGGCACCGATTGCGGCGGGTCAGTTCGATGCCCTGCGGGATTTTCCGGTATCTATGGCATTCGGCCGACCCATGGACGGGTGGTCGATTCCGGGGTTGCGCCGCTGGCCGGTTCCTTTGACGTCGTCGGCTGGTTTGCCCGTGACCATGCACTGTTCGCGGAAATCGGCAATACGCTTCTGATTGGCGAAAGTCGCCCTCTCGATCCGCGCCGCGCCCTCTTCCCCACTGATACCTTTTCCCGCCTACCCGATGCAGAACGCCCCGTCGCTGAAGCCGCGGCCCACAGCGCGATCCAACACCTCGGACTCGAGACCCGAGAACTCGTATTAGCAGAGGAAGGGCTGGACAGCTGGTTCGCAGCTTTCAGGCATCTGCAGGCGATAGAAATCTGGGACAATCATGCCGAATGGGTAAAAGCAAACAAGCCTGATTTCGGCCCGGGGGTGAAAGAACGGTTCGAATATGCGGCCACCCTTAACGATCAGCACCGCGCCGAATACCAACCGTTGCGGGAAATTGCCAGACAGAGGGTGTCTGACCTGCTTGAGGGTGGCGATGCAATTATCGTCATGCCGACGGCGCCGGTCAGCCCCAAGCGGGACGCTACCAACGACGCAGTCGAGGATTTCCGTGCCCGGACCATGGGTCTTACTTGTCCCGCGGGCTTATCTGGCTGTCCGCAGATCAGCATTCCGCTGGCAGATGCAGGCGCTCCGATGGGGATATCTCTTCTGGGGCCGAGAGGCTCGGACGAAGCCCTGCTTAGGTTGGCGGCCGGCCTAGCCGGTACATAAATCGCGAGCTCATTTTCAAGCCGACACCAACCGTTCTATATTTTTGCTGCCCCGCGACAAAAGCATTAACCGAGCGGAATTTCTGAAGGATCTGAACTTTGAGTCGTAGATTCAAGATCATGGGCAGCATTCTCGCTGTCGTCGTCATCGCCTTAGTGGGCTTCTTGATCTACGTCTATTCAAGTCTGGGTTCCATTTTGAAAGACGCGGTGGAGGAATACGGCAATAGATACACGGGCGTTTCCGTAACCCTTGCAAAAGTCCAACTGGCCCCGGAAAGTGGCCAGGGTGAGCTGTCCGGCCTCGTTATAGGAAACCCGCAGGGATATCAGACGGATGCTGCGTTCAAGCTGGACAGAATTTCGATAAATATCGACCTCAGATCCATCACGGAAGAAACAATCGTTATCAAATCCATCGTCATCGACGGGCCAAGCGTAACCTATGAATTCGGCAACAACGGCAGCAATGTCGACAGAATCGGCAAAAATGTGGAAAAAGCCGCGGCCGAATCCAGTTCCAGGGAACCCAAACAGGGTGATGATTCCAGCAAGAGAATGGTTATCGAAAGCCTCGTGATCAGTAACGGCAAAGTGGCGGTCAGCCACCCGCTGCTGAAAGATAAAAAGCTGGCCTCCCACCTACCGACAATCCGGTTGAACGATATCGGCAAAAACAAGAAAGACGGCGCCACGCCTGCCGAAGTCGTCAACAAGATCATGGAAACGATTGAAACACAGGTTTCCATCGCGGTCGGCGCAACCGGGGTTTTGAGGAAGTTGTTAGACAAGTAGCCACGAATTAGACGATACAAAAGGCCGTTTCTTTGCTGGTTCGGCCTTTTTCTAGAGCCGACACGAACGATATAGTGATCCGGATGAAAGCCATCCAATACAGCCGCTACGGTGGGCCCGACGTCCTCCAATACGTCGACAAAGAAACTCCCAAACCGAGCCCTGACGAGGCGCTGATCTCCGTTCGCTGCGCCAGCGTAATCCCGGGTGACTGGAAAGTCCGGTCCGGCGCACTACAGGAAATGTTTCCGCTCTCGTTTCCAACGATCCCGGGCCGAGACGGCGCAGGCGTTGTTGTTGCGAAAGGGGCTTCCTGCGAATGGGCAGAAATCGGCGACGCCCTTTGCTTCGTCACCGAACACACCGAACCGGGTAGCAATGCGGAATTCGTGACGCGCCCCAGGGATATGACGGTCCCCAAACCGGCAAACATCGATTTCGCCGAAGCCGCGGCCATGCTGCACGCGGGCGTGTGCGCATGGATCGGTCTTTTAGAGACGGCGGACCTGAAATCAGGCGAAAATGTTCTGATACATGCCGGTGCAGGGGCCATCGGCGGCATGGCGGTACAGATCGCCCGGCACCTGGGCTGCCATGTCACCACCACGTGTAGTTCGCGAAATGCGGACTATGTTCGAGGCCTCGGCGCTGACAATGTCGTGGCCTACGATCAAACCGACTTCGCGCAGGATTCACAGGAACAGGATATCGTGTTTGATTTAATCGGTGGCGATGCGCACGAAAAATCCTGCCGTGTCCTACGCAAGGGCGGCCGGTTGGTCTGGCTGATCGCTAAACCTTTCGAGGATGTCAGCGCCAAATACGGCATAGACTCCCGTCAAGCGCTTATTCACGACCGGCGCGACACCCTCGAGAAGGTAGCCGCACTCGTCTCGGACGGTATATTAATCCCACAGGTATCGCACCGCCTGCCGCTGTCTGAAGCGGTAGAAGCGCACCGCCTGCTCGAACGCGGCCACAACAGTCGCGGACGTATAATTCTGGACCTCGGGGAGCAGAACTGAATGGATACCGTTGTCGAAAGCGGAGGAATTGGAGACGAAGTTCTTCGCAAAGAAGACCGAAAGTTTCTGCTAGGCAACGGACGTTTCGTTGGCGATATCAGAATCCCCGGGGAGACACACGCGATCTTTGTCCGCTCCCCTCATGCCCATGCCAATATCGAAGAAATTGATATGGCGAGCGCTGTTGAGCGACCTGGCGTTCTCGCCGTCCTAACCGGGGCTGATATGGAAGCTAGCAGGATCGGTGAAATCCCTTTCATGTGGATCATGAGCAACACCGATGGCAGCCCCATGGCCCAACCGTCGCGATGGGGACTAGCCCGGGGCCGAGTCCGACATGTGGGAGAACCCGTGGCCGTGGTCATCGCGGAAACAGCCGCGGAGGCGCAGGACGCTGCCGACATGGTAGTGGTCGACTATTCAGTACTTCAGCCTGTAACCAACTCTCAAGAAGCGCTTGCCGACAGCGCACCGCAGCTTCACGACGAAGCGCCCGGCAACCGGATTTACAATTGGGGTCGCGGCGATGCCGCGGCAGCTGAGGAGGCGTTGGCGAGATCTCCCAACACCGTGTCGCTGGATATCGTCAATAACCGGCTGGTTTGCGCCGCAATTGAGACACGAGCATGTATCGCGGTCCCCGACCCCACTGGCGGCCAGACGACTCTGTACAACGCAACCCAGGCACCGCATCTCATCCGAAAATCGGTCACCGATGCGCTCGGTATTCCACCGGGAGAACTCCGGGTAGTCGCACCGGACGTGGGCGGTGGCTTCGGCACCAAAGGAAAACACTATCCAGAAGAAACCATCACCGTCTGGGCCGCCCGGCGGCTAGGACGACCAGTGCGCTGGATTTCCAGCCGTTCAGAAGCCTTCATGTCGGATACCCAAGCCCGCGACCACCTGACTACGGCCACCCTCGGTTTCGACGATGACGGAAAGTTCCTCGCCCTGAAGGTGGAAACGCTCGCCAATGTCGGCGCCTATATCTCCACATTCGGGGCCAGTATTCCCGGCGCAATTTATTCCGCACTGCTTGCCGGCATCTACACCACGCCCGTCGTCCATGTCGGTGTCACCACGGTTTTCACCAACACAGTCCCAACCGATGCCTATCGCGGTGCAGGTCGGCCGGAAGCCTGTTACGTGCTGGAACGTCTGGCCGATGCCGCGGCGCGTGAACTGGGTCTCGACCGGGCGGAAATTCGCCGCCGGAATCTGATCACGGCCGATACAATGCCTTACACCACCCCAATCGGCCCAGTTTACGACAGCGGTGACTTCCCCAACATCTTGGAAAAACTACTCACCGCTACTGATTGGGACGGCTTCGCCGCACGACGCGCGGAAAGCGAGGCCCACGGAAAGCTCCGTGGGATTGGCCTGGCCATGTATGTGGAGACGTCGGGTGTCGCACCATCAAAAATGGCGGGTATGATGGGCGCGAAGATCGGATTTTTCGAAAGCGCGGAAGTCCGCATCGACGTAAGCGGCGGCACCCAGATACTGGCAGGAACCCACAACCACGGCCAGGGCCACGACACGACCTATGCGCAAATCGTCGCCGACCGCCTCGGCCTGCCCTTCGATGACATATCGGTTGTGGAAGGAGACACCGCCGCGGTACCCATGGGGACTGGGACCTTCGGATCCCGGTCGATCGCCGTCGGCGGATCCGCGATCGCGGTTGCAACAGACAAAATCATCGAAAAAGGTCGCCGGATCGCCGCCCACCTGATGGAAGCCCCCGAAGAAGACGTATCTTTCGCCGACGGTACGTTCTCGATTTCGGGCACCGACCGCCGAATTACGATTACTGAAGTTGCGGAGGCTGCCAATCTCGGCCATGTGCTGCCGCTGGGTACCGAACCCGGATTTAACGAGAGCGCATTCTATGATCCGTCCAACTTCGCCTATTCCAACGGCGGACATGTGGTGGAAATCGAGATCGATCCCGAAACCGGCGTGATCGACTTCAAGCGTTATTACGTGGTCGACGATATCGGCACTGTCATCAATCCGATGATCGTGCATGCCCAAATTCATGGCGGACTCGCTCAGGGGATTGGTCAGGCGCTGACGGAAAACGCGGTCTACGACCCTGAAAGCGGTCAAATTCTTGCTGGCTCTTTCATGGATTACGGCATCCCCCGTGCTGACGATCTGATCCAATTCGAGGGTGAACTGGATGAATCACAACCCTGTACTCATAACCCGCTCGGCGCGAAGGGGTGCGGAGAATCCGGGTCGATCGGATCGCCTGCAGCACTGGCCAGCGCGGTGCTCGATGCGCTAGGGCCGTTGGGCGTCATCGATATCGACATACCGCTGACGCCTTTGCGGGTGTGGGAAACCATTCAGGCGGCCGAGGGAAGCGCATGAAGTACCGCGTCGGAATCGATATCGGCGGAACGTTCACCGATCTTGTGCTGGCAGGCGGAGACGGATCAATTCACGCAGAAAAACTGTTGACCACCCCCGACGATTTCGGACGCGGCATCGCGGACGGCCTTGCAGCTGCCCTGAAGAAGGTAGGCGCCGCCGCCGGAGAACTAGAGGTCATTGTACACGGCACCACGGTCGCGACCAATGCCGTGCTGGAAGGCAAAGGCGCAAAAACCGGGCTCATCACCACGGAAGGGTTCCGCGACATTCTGGAACTGCGCCGCTTGCGTATCCCTGAGATGTATTCGCTGAACTGGACCAAACCCCCGCCGCTGGTTCCCCGCCGCCTGCGCCGCGAAATTTCTGAAAAAATCGGCCCAAGGGGAGATGTGCGTATTCCGCTGGATGAAGATAGCGTCGCCGCCGCCTGCGAACGTCTGGCGAAGGACGACGTTGCG
>CAJWUK010000109.1 GCA_913047365.1 uncultured Alphaproteobacteria bacterium
CGGCCACTGGCACCTGAAGCCAGCGCGTCTACCAATTCCGCCACCTGGGCATTCGCTTCGCGCCATTTCGTGAAGCGATGCGAGGGTATGCAATCGGTCCTGCGCGTTGTCAACAGGTTTTGCCGTTTCAGTTGACGCCCAATACGGCACTCTTTATTAGCCCTGTCGTACAGCGCCATTGCGGAGCCTACATTGCCATGAAAGTTGTCACCGTCTTTGGCGGATCGGGATTTATCGGCCGCTACGTCGTTCGGGAAATTGCCAAAACCGGCGCCCGCGTTCGCGTTGCTGTCCGGCGGCCGGAGAGTGCGGGATTTGTAAAACCGATGGGGGACGTCGGCCAGGTGGTCCCGATGGCCGCCAATATCCGTGACGACGCGTCCGTTGCCGCCGCGGTGGACGGGGCCGACACGGTGATTAATTGTGTCGGCATTCTGTTCCCCGAAGGAAAACAGACATTCGACAGCCTGCAGGCAGAAGGCGCGGGCCGCGTCGCCGCCGCTGCGACGGCCGCCGGCGCGGAACGCCTCATACAGATTTCGGCCGTTGGCACAGATGCCGATTCAGACTCCGCCTATGCCCGGTCCAAGGCGGCGGGCGAGGCGCTGGTGACGGAGGCATTTTCCGGTGCGACAATTATCCGGCCCAGCGTTGTGTTCGGACCCGAGGACGATTTCTTCAATAAATTTGCAACTATTGCCCGCCTTGCTCCAGCACTGCCGTTGATCGGCGGCGGCCATACGTTGTTTCAGCCGGTATATGCGGGGGACGTGGCAGACGCTGTCGCGGCGGCGGCACAGACCGTAAAATCCGCCGGCACGGTATACGAACTCGGTGGACCGCGGACATGCAGTTTCAAGGAGCTGATGGAAATCATGCTGGCCGAAATTGGCCGCAAACGTCTGCTAATTCCCATACCGTTTTTGGCCGCCTCGATCCAAGCGGGAGCAATGGAAATTGCCTCAAGCCTGCCGTTGGCTATCGGAATCGGTCCGATCACCCCGATCACACGCGATCAGGTTACTCTGCTAAAAAAGGATAATGTGGTATCGGGCGATTTTCCGGGTCTGGAGGATCTAGCCATCGACGCAACGGCTATGGAGACGATTCTGCCGACCTATCTGGGTCGCTATCGCCGGGGTGTCTGGCACTCCTGACCGGCAAGTCTGGGTCAGGCGTAGACCCATGCCAGGATCAAACCACCCAAAGCAAAGCGGTAGATCACAAACGGCGTAAAGCTCGCCCGGCGCAGCCATCTCATCATTAGAACGACCGCAATGAAGGCGGCGAAGAATGACATTGCGCCGGCTACCATCGCATCTGCGAGAACGTGTTCCGCTCCGCTATCGATCAGATCCCTCGTGACTGCGCCGCCGGAGGCGAAGATCGCCGGAATAGATAGCAGCATGGAAAACCGGGCCGCATCCGTGCGCTCAAATCCCAGAAATCGGGACATAGTTATGGTCGTGCCGGCGCGACTGGCGCCGGGAATCAGGGCAAATATCTGCGCGATGCCGATCAGAAAGGCGCGACCCCAGGTCATGTGCTCGAGCCGGTTTATCGTCACAGTATATCGGTCGGCAAAATATAGCAGCGCGCCGAAACCCAGCATCGACCAGCCAACGACTTCCGCGCTACGCAGTGCACTGCCAGCATAGCGATAAATCACGTAGCCCGCGATCACGAGGGGGACGGTGGCCAATGCAAGTTGGGCAATAAGGCGAAGGCCCGGGTTCCGGCGGATTTGACCAGGTTGGATGATCCCCAGGACCATCAGCCAGATATCGCGCCACAAATATACCATTACAGCGCCCAGCGTGCCGACATGAACAGCGACGTCGATGACCAGCCCCTGATCCTGCCAGCCGGTCAGGCTGGGGATGAGGATCAGATGGCCGGAGGAACTTATTGGCAGAAATTCGGTAATGCCCTGAATTATCGCTATTACCGCTAGCTGAATGAGGATCAAGGGCGGCTCCGAATTATGGAAAAGACAGAATAAGGCCTATAGCCTATGGTTTTCGATGACGCCACAGAAAGATATAGTCCCACATCGGTACAATATGGACTGGAACACCTTCAAAGACTTTTTACCACCCAAAACATATATAACTATTGCGCGTTATTAGGTAAATATATTTGACCTAATTAGTGTTTTATGCTCGCCAAGAATACATTTTACGGGTATAATCGGGTATAATAAGGGAAATCTAGAAATTTTGAAGGTGTGCGCGGACCGCTATGCGTGGCCCGCGAGGGGACGATATGACTAACAAAATGCTGAAATTCGTCGACGTGTCGCCGAAAATGCCGGAGAAACGGACAGCCGATGCACGGCGACAGGATTTCGACGAAATTTATAACCGGTACCTGCCGGACGCCGCGAGGGAACAGGCCAGCCGCTGCTCGCAGTGCGGGGTACCATTCTGCCAGGTTCACTGCCCGGTTCACAACAACATACCGGACTGGCTGATGTTAACAGCAGAAGGCCGTCTGGAAGAAGCCTACGAAGTCTCTTCCGCCACAAACAACCTGCCGGAAATCTGTGGACGAATCTGCCCGCAGGATCGGTTATGCGAAGGCAATTGCGTAATCGAACAATCCGGTCACGGAACGATCACTATCGGCTCGGTTGAAAAATACATAACCGATACCGCGTTCGAACGCGGTTGGGTCAAGCCTGTGAATCCGCCGCGCGAACTGGACGCATCGGTCGGCATCATCGGCGGCGGCCCTACCGGCATGGCGGCCGCGGAGCAATTGCGGCGCAGAGGCTACAAGGTTCACGTTTATGACCGGTACGACCGTATCGGCGGGCTCCTGATTTACGGCATTCCGAACTTCAAGCTGGCCAAGGAAATCGTTCAGCGGCGGGTCGACCTGCTGGAACAGGGCGGCGTCGAATTCCACCCTAATTTCGAAGTTGGCAGCGATGCCACGTTTCAGGAAATCCGCGACCGGCACGACGCGGTCCTGATTGCCACCGGCGTATACAAGGCCCGCGACATTCAGGTCCCTGGCGTCGGACTGGGCAGCGTTGTGCCCGCGCTTGACTATCTGGTGGCTTCCAATCGTAAAGGACTGGGCGACAGCGTGCCCGCCTTCGAAGACGGCAGCCTGGACGCGGAAAACAAGAACATTGTCGTCATTGGCGGCGGCGACACCGCCATGGACTGTGTCCGCACTGCGATCCGTCAAGGCGCAAACTCGGTAACCTGCCTGTACCGGCGCGACCGGGAAAACATGCCGGGCTCGCGGCGCGAAGTGCAATACGCCGAAGAAGAGGGCGTCACGTTCACCTGGCTTGCATCGCCGGAAGCCTTTACCGGCGACGATACCGTCTCGGCCGTCCGTGCGCAGCGGATACATCTGGGCGTGCCCGATGCCTCTGGCCGCCAGACGCCGGAACTTATTCCGGGCTCCAGTTTCTCTGTCAATGCCGATATCGCCATTAAGGCGCTCGGCTTCGATCCGGAGGACCTGCCGACCCTGTTCGACGCACCGGAACTGCAAGTTACCAAATGGGGAACCGTTCGCATCAATCACCGGACCATGATGACGAAACTGGAGGGCGTATTTGCCGCCGGTGACATCGTTCGGGGCGCCTCGCTGGTTGTCTGGGGAATTCGGGACGGCCGAGAAGCTGCCGAGGGAATTCACGACTACATCCAGACCAACGCGGGACGGCCCGCTGTCGCCGCGGAGTAACCGAAATGACTAAGCAGAACCAAACCGGGGCCGAGTTCACCGAACGCTATCTCCGCAATGCGGAGCTACTTTCTGACAAAGCCAAACTCGATGTCGATGGGCACGATGCCTGCGGCGTCGGCCTGATCGCCGCGATTGATGGCCAGCCCAGCCGCCAGGTTGTGGAGGCGGGCATCGAAGCCCTAAAGGCCCTGTGGCACCGGGGGGCTATCGATGCCGACGGCATGACCGGCGATGGCGCGGGCATCATGGTCGAAATCCCACAGGATTTCTTCCGCGATCACGTCGGCCGCACGGGTCACACCGCATCGGACGGCCCGATTGCGGTCGGTATGACCTTTCTGCCGCGAACAGATCTGGAGGAGCAGGAACAGTGCCGCTACATCGCCGAGGCCGAAATTTTGAAATTCGGATATTCGATTTATGGCTGGCGCCAGGTGCCGATCGATCTATCCGCGCTGGGCGAAAAGGCGAACGCCACGCGCCCGGAAATCGAACAGATCATGATCGAGGGCCCGGCCGATTCGGACCTCGAAGAATTCGAACGCGATCTGTTCATCATACGCAAGCGGATCGAAAACCGCGCCCGCGAACAGAATATTCGGGATTTTTATATCTGCTCGCTGAGCCACCGGTCTCTGATCTATAAGGGTATGTTCCTGGCCGAACAGTTGTCGGCGTTTTATCCCGACCTTAAGGACGAACGCTTCGTTTCGCGGTTTGCCCTGTATCATCAGCGGTATTCCACCAACACGTTCCCGACCTGGCGGCTGGCCCAGCCGTTCCGCATGTTGGCCCATAATGGAGAGATCAACACACTGTCCGGGAACGTCAACTGGATGCGCAGCCATGAAACCCGGCTGGACAGCGAGGTTTTCGGAAAGCGGATCAACGATCTGAAACCGGTAATCGCGCCCGGCAATTCGGATTCCGCCTCGCTGGACAACGCCTTCGAACTGCTGGTTCGCGGCGGCCGCTCGGCACCGATGGTGAAAAGTCTGATGATCCCGGATGCGTGGTCGCATAAGACCACGATGAGCCAGGAACTGCGGGACTTTTACAGCTATTGCAATTGCGTGATGGAGCCCTGGGATGGCCCGGCCGCAATTGCCGCGACCGACGGCCGTTGGGTGCTGGGCGGCGTCGACCGAAACGGTTTGCGCCCGATGCGTTACACAGTCACCGTCGATGGGTTGTTGATCATAGGATCAGAGGCCGGGATGGTGCCGGTTCGCGAATCCGAGATCGTGGAAAAAGGCCGGCTCGGCCCGGGCCAGATGATTGCCGTCGATCTGAGCGAGGGCAAGCTTTACCACGACGTGGATCTGAAAGGGATGCTGGCCGCGTCACAGCCCTATGGTGACTGGGTGGAAAACATGCGCCGGATCGATGACGTGATCCAGCCAGAGGAAGCCGCCTCCGCGGAATTCGGACCAGATGAGTTGCGGCGACGCCAGCTCGCCGCCGGATACACGCTGGAAGAGCTTGAACTACTGCTGCAGCCGATGGTCGAGGACGCCAAGGAAGCCGTCGGCTCCATGGGCGATGACACGCCGCTTGCGGTTCTGTCCGATCAGTATCGCGGACTGCACCATTTCTTCCGCCAGTCATTCAGTCAGGTTACAAACCCGCCGATCGACTCCCTGCGCGAATACCGGGTGATGAGCCTGAAAACTCGGCTGGGTAATCTGGGCAACATCCTGGACGAGGACGAAAGCCAGACACGCCTGTTACAGCTCGACAGCCCGGTATTGTCGAACGCCCGGTTCGAAGCAATGGCAGAGTACATGGGCGACAGCGCGGTGGAACTAGATTGCACGTTCCGGCCCGAGAAAGGCGAAAACGCCCTGCGCCGCGCGATTTATAAACTCCAACGTGTTGCCGAAGACGCCGTTCGCGGCGGCGCGGCGCATCTGATCCTGTCTGACCGGAACATCAGCGAAGACAGGATAGCCATACCAATGATCCTGGCAACGGCAGCCGTTCATACGCATCTGGTGGACCAGGCGCTTCGAACCTACACCTCGCTTAATGCACGGTCGGCAGAATGCATCGATACCCATTATTTCGCCGTTCTGATCGGCGTGGGCGCGACCACGGTGAATGCCTATCTGGCCCAGGAAACGATCATTGACCGCCATCGGCGCGGGCTGTTTGGCGATATGCCCCTTTACGATTGCGTTCAGCGGTATCGCGAGGCGGTCGACCAAGGCCTACTGAAGATCATGTCCAAGATGGGCATTTCGATCCTGTCGAGCTATCGGGGCGCCTATAAATTTGAAGCCGTCGGGCTTAGCCGCTGGCTGGTATCCAGCTACTTCCCCGGGATGACGTCCCGTATTTCCGGTATCGGGCTGTCGGGTCTGCAGCGCAAGGCCAACGAATTGCACGAAAGGGCCTTTAACGAGCAGGTGACGGCACTGCCGGTCGGCGGCACCTACCGGTTTCGACGCAGCGGCGAAACTCATGGCTTTGAAGGTCCATCGATCCACACGCTTCAGAAAGCGGTTGCGACCGATTCCTTCAATACCTACAAGAAATACGCTGAAGAAATCCGGCAATCGCCTCCAATCAGCGTTCGCGACCTGATGGAATTCGATCCCAAATGGGATCCGGTTCCGATCGAAGAGGTCGAATCCATTACCGAAATTCGCAAACGGCTTGTGTCGCCTGGTATTTCACTCGGCGCGCTCAGCCCGGAAGCACATGAAACGCTTTCCATCGCCATGAACAGGATTGGCGCAAAATCCGATTCCGGCGAAGGCGGCGAAGACGCGTCGCGCTACAAACCGCGCTCCAACGGCGACAATGCCTCCAGCGCGATCAAGCAGGTTGCGTCTGGCCGGTTCGGCGTGACGGCGGAATACCTGAACAATTGCCGCGAAATCGAAATCAAGGTAGCCCAGGGAGCAAAACCCGGCGAGGGAGGTCAATTGCCGGGTATAAAAGTCTCAGAAGTGATTGCCCGGCTGCGGCATTCGACGCCCGGGGTGACCCTGATCTCGCCGCCGCCGCATCATGACATCTATTCGATAGAAGATCTGGCCCAGCTGATTTACGACCTGAAACAGATCAATCCGGATGCAAAGGTCTGCGTGAAACTGGTTGCGCAGACAGGCATCGGTACCATTGCAGCCGGCGTCGCCAAGGCCCACGCCGACACAATCCTGGTATCGGGTCATTCCGGCGGCACCGGGGCCAGCCCGCAATCATCAATCAAATATGCCGGCCTGCCCTGGGAAATGGGCCTGTCGGAAGTGCACCAGGTGCTGACCCTGAACCAGTTGCGTCATCGCGTGGTGCTGCGGACTGACGGCGGTTTCCGGACCGGCCGCGACGTGGTGATCGCCGCTCTGCTGGGCGCCGAGGAATTCGGCATCGGTACGTCGTCGCTGGTCGCTATGGGCTGTATCATGGTTCGTCAGTGCCATTCCAACACCTGCCCGGTGGGGGTCTGCACCCAGCACGACAAGCTGCGCGACAAATTTGTCGGTACACCGGAAAAGGTGGTGAACCTATTCAGTTTCCTTGCCGAGGAGGTGCGTGAAATTCTCGCCTCGCTCGGTGCGCGGTCAATGGAAGAGGTGATCGGCCATACCGAATTGTTGACCCAGGTCAGCCGCGGCAGCCCACATTTGGACGATCTGGATCTGAACCCGCTGCTGGTGCAGGCGGATCCCGGTGACAGCGCGCATTACTGCACCCTCGAGGGCCGCAACGAAGTGCCGGAAACGCTGGATGCGCAGATGATCCAAGACGCACGCCCAGCACTCGAAGGCGGAGAGAAAATGCAGCTTCAGTACAACGTACGAAACACGCAGCGCGCCATCGGCACCAAGATTTCATCGCTTATCACGTGCCGGTTCGGCATGCAGAGCCTGCAACCGGGACACATCACCGTGCGCCTGCGCGGTTCCGCAGGACAATCGCTTGGCGCGTTCTCCGTTCAGGGGCTGAAGTTAGAAGTCTTTGGCGACGCCAACGACTATGTCGGTAAGGGATTGTCCGGCGGTACGATCGTCATCAGACCGCCGACGGCGGCGCCTAGGAAATCCAACGAAAACACTATTATCGGCAATACGGTCCTCTATGGTGCGACAGGCGGGAAACTGTTCGCCGCGGGCCAGGCGGGCGAACGATTCGCGGTGCGGAATTCTGGCGCCGAGGTAGTAGTCGAAGGATGCGGTTCCAACGGGTGCGAATACATGACCAACGGCATCGCCGTTATCCTGGGCCCCGTTGGTGACAATTTCGGCGCGGGTATGACCGGCGGGATGGCCTATGTCTATGACCCGGATGAAAGCTTTGTCGATCATGTGAATGATGACACCATAATTTATCAGCGCATTCAGACCCAGTTCTGGGAGAAAGTGCTGAAGAAGGCGGTCAAGGAACATCACCGGGAAACACAGTCGGCCTTTGCGGAGCGCATGCTAAATCATTGGGAAACGGAGATCGAAAAGTTTTGGCAGGTCATCCCGACGGAGATGATCCACCGATACGACCAGCCGGTGTTTGCGGAAGACGAGGCAGAGCAGCGCGCCTGATCGGTTCCGTCAAACCGGGAAACCTTATAGACTGCTAGGCGATGCGTACGCTGTATCATCTCTGGCTGTCCCCCTTTTGCCGCAAGACCCGTGTCGCGCTGGCGGAAAAAAAGCTCGACTTCGAACTGAAGGCCGAGAACCCAAGCGAACGCCGGGCTGAATTTCTAGCTCTCAACCCGGCATGCGACGTGCCGGTCCTGGTAGAGGACGGCGGACCGGTCATTTCCAATTCCGCGGCAATTACAGAATTTCTCGAAGAAATTTGCCCGGACCCGCCACTCTATCCCGGCGGCCAGGCGGAGCGCGCGGAAATTCGCCGGCTTGTGGCCTGGTTCGACATCAAGTTCAACCGCGAAGTCACTGAAAACCTGGTCGGCGAAAAGCTGATGAAACGCCTGTTGCGGTTGGGCGCGCCGGATTCTCGGGCAATCCGGGCCGGCCGGGAAAACCTGCATATCCATATGGACTACCTCGCCTGGCTGACGGAGCGTCGCAACTGGCTGGGCGGCGACGAATTCTCCATCGCCGATATCGCCGCCGGCGCGCATATCTCCTGCGTGGACTACATCAACGACGTGCCCTGGGCTGATCATCAGGCGGCAAAGGAGTGGTACGCGCGACTAAAATCGCGGCCTTCGTTCCGAGCGATATTAGCCGATCACATTCCCGGCGAACCGCCACC
>CAJWUK010000110.1 GCA_913047365.1 uncultured Alphaproteobacteria bacterium
CGCAAATCCCTGCAAGTAGCTAGCGCGGGTGATCACCGTGAATTTCCACATCACGCCCCCGGCAACGGCCGCAATCCCCGCGAAGGCGAGCAGGGATTCGCTGAACGCGGTGGCGAGCGTAAACAGGACCAACGGGGCTAAATGCCCCAATAGCCTGAGCGCCGGGGTAATGCGGTCGAGTTCAGCGCGCGCCAGCGGAGGCAAGCCGTTCCGTTTGGCAAACGCGTAGTAGCGCTGCCATATCAGGGCATTCAGCAGGGTCAGAATCGCGCCCGAGGCGGAAATAAAGATCATTGAGGCTTCGAACCGCCAGGGGGCTAACCCGCCTGCCATTCCCAGTAGCCCGACCCCTTCCAGCAGGCCGGTCATAACCAGCATTGTCGGGATCAGGTCGCATCGCCAAGCGGGTACGCCCTTGGCGGCATAAAGAATGCGGGCCTGACAATACAGGAACACCAGCGCCGCAAGCGCGACGAGCAAATGGAGACCCGGACTGGGCCAGATCAGATCCGCGAGAAGCGCCGGATAGAATACAGCTACGGCATAGGTTTCCCGGGTCATCCACGAAGACTGCGGCCTCAGCAACACGCGCATGAAACGTGCCTTGCGACCGATCTCCAGGAACACGAAGAACAGCCCGACGGCCATGCCTGCGCCCGCCGCGGCGTTCATATACAGCAGCACCTCGGTCGACAGGCCGGAGAAAAAGTGCGCCAACGTCGCGATTATCACTAGACCGGTCGACATCCCGCCCATCGTGAAGTTCATCGCTGCGCGGAAATCCCAGAATTTTTGGCGTTCTCCAACCAATGGATTGGTGGAATTGCTCAGCGTTTCGTCTTCCGTATCTTCGGGTTCGGGGTCTCGGCCCGGCATCGCGTTGGGCACTTCATAGAGATATTTGATCTGCGGATCGGTGCCCAGTTCGGCGTGCATCTGGAAGAAGTCGTTATCCTTGGCCAGCGTGGAAACATTGCTGTCCGGATCGTTGAAATCGCCGAAATGAATGGCGCTGGCGATACAGGCCGATGAACAGGCCGGTGTGTATTCCAGATCATCGCCGGGCACCTTCCCTTCTTCCTTTGCCTCGTCGATACGCTCCACGCAGAAGGTGCATTTATTGGCGACGCCGGCGCGTTCGTCATGGAAGACGTGGGCTTCCTGATCGGTCCGTTCGCCGTAGTACCAGTCCTTGTCGTGGCCGATGGTGCGCGCCTGATACGGACAGGACACGGCGCAGTAGCCGCAGCCGATGCAGGTGTCGTAATCCATCGTGACCAGACCGTCGGCCCGCTGTTTGGTGGCCCCTGTCGGGCAAACGGGTACGCAGGGCGGTTCGGCGCAGTGCTGGCAGCCAACCACCATGAACAGCCGTTCGACATCGGGAAACGTACCGCGCTCCACATCCAGCACACGCCGCCATTGCACGCCCGGCGGCGTATCATTGGCGTGTTTGCAGGCGATGGTGCAGGTCTGGCAGCCGACACACCGGTTCAGGTCGACCACCATCCCGTAACGGGGGTTGGTATCTCCGCCGTCGGGGCTCATACCACCCGCCTTTCGCCGTCGGTCTTGCGAATGCGGACCATCGCCAGGTCGGCGCTCGACCCAGTCGCATCAGTTAGCGACAGCGACAGCGTGGTGACGGAATTCAGGCTGGGAAGGTTCAGGTCCTTGGCATAAGGCGTTGCCCAGTGATCAAACTGACCGATCATCAGAACCGTATCGGGGCGGATGCCTTCGCGCAGTACCGCATGGCCCCGGGTAACGCCCGTGACGGAGGATATCTCGACCGGATCGCCTTCTTCCAGCCCGATCTCCTTTGCGCGGGTGCGGTTGATGATGACGCCGCGATGGCCGGAAATATTATTGGCGACCTCGTTGATCAGGGGAATGCCGACATTCGCGCCCCAGGAATACTGCATCGACCGTGCCGTCAGCGCGAAAAACGGATAGTCGTCCGGGCTCTGGCCGGCTTCCTTGATCGGTTCGGTCCAGATATCGGGGAAACGTTCGTAGCTGGGCAGCGGTTCGTACTCGTCGAGCTGCTTTTCCCACCAGTCGATGCCGATTTCGTGCAACCGGTTGGCCAGCTGGGCGCCATGGCGCTTGATGCGTTCCTGGTACGGCATCTCGAAGCGCAGTCCGGTCTCTTTCATGCGCGGATAGAGGTACCACTGGAGCTGCGGGAACGGTTTAAGCATGAAGCCGTTTTCGCGGAACCAGTCCAGATCGTGGACTTCTTCACCGTCGGTCAGGGAATGGCTGGCGGCCTTGCAGACCGCATTCCAGATTTCCTCACGCTGATGCGGGACGGAAGGATCGATCCCGTAATCATACGCCCCGTCCTTTTCATGCAGGCGCGCGCCCGCCGCGCCGCGGTTGATGGACGCGTTATAGGCTTCGAGGATTCCGACCCGGTCGGCCAGGGCGGTGGCGATGTCGGTTAGGTCCATGGCGTCCACCTGTGGTACGACCGCGGGCTGGCGGATAGCCCAGCCCTGATGCTTCCAGTACTGCTCCGTAAACTTTGTAGAGCCGATCTGGATCAGTTGCAGGCTTTCGAGATCCGTGCAGTCGGGCAGGATGATATCCGCCATGTGATTGGTTTCGTCGCGGGTATAGGCGAACGAAACCGTGAACGGGAATTCGGCGATACGCTCCGCCACTTCCGGCGCATTCCAGGACGAGATCGCCGGGTTGGTGCGGTAATTGATCCACATTTCCGGCTTTGTCTGCTTGGGCCAGTGTTCCGGCTGCTTTTTCTGAAACAGCCACGGCAAATGCGCAGGCCCAAGCGCCGGCGACCACGCCGAATTCGCGGCCAACGGCACCAGCGTGCGGTAAGCATTGCGGATATGCGGATCGGCCAGCCATTCGCCTTCCGTCGTCGGGTTGAACGGATAGTCCATCACCCCGTCGACGGTGGGGCGGACGGTGTTCAGCCGGTTGTCCGCCGGACGGTTCAGCTTGACCGTGGTGCCCAGCGTGCCGCCGGGAACTTCCAGCGCGCCGACCAGCGACGCCAGCATGGTGCGTGCCCAGCAGGTCTGATACCCGCCCCAGCCATTGTTCACGCCCTTGCCCAGCATTACGGCGACCGGGCGGAACGGCATTTCCACGCCTTCGATTTCGATCGTCTCGCCGATGCAGGCATGGGCGACATATTCGTCGGCGATCTGGCGGATCTTGTCCGCCGGCACGTCGCATTCGCTTTCGGCCCATTCCGGGCTGAACTGGGTTACATGATCGATCAGAAGCTGGAACGCGGTCCTGGCCTCCACACTTTCGTGGGTCCAGATCTCCCCGTCGGCGCCTTCTTCGATGCCGGACACCGAAAGGGACCCGTCCAGTGCGGCATTGCCGATGTCAACATCCCACGCCTTGGTGGTGCCATCGGACAGATCGCCGATCAGCGGTTTACGGGTTTCGGGATCGCGAATGTAATAGCCGTTGGGTCCGACCAGATAGGGTGAGGTCGTGTCTTCCTTCAGGTATCGGACATCGCAGGTCTCGTTCCAATCGCGTTCAACGATTATGCGGTGGATCAGGGCGAACAGGAACGCGGCATCGGTTTTAGGCTTGATGGGTATCCATTCCGCGGACAGAGCGCCGGTGATCGACAGATGCGGTTCGACCTGAACCCGTTTCAGGCCGCGCACCCGGGCATCCGCTTGCCGCCAGACGCCGGCGACCCCGCCCGAGGCTTCGACGTTGTTGCCGCAGTTGATGACGTAGTTACAGTAGGGTGTATCTGGGGAAACAATGAAGGCGCGATGCCATAATTCTCCGTACAGATGTTCGGAGTGATAGCACTTAACGCCCTGCCCACCGCCAAAACCCATGTCGATCGGGCCCCAGGCCGCTAGGAAAGCGGGAAAGGTTCCCATGTATTGGGTGGGCGTGCCGCCGCCGCCAAACGATACCGCCAACCGCGGAAATCCGCTGTCGTCGGTCAGACCTCGTTCCCGGATACCGCGCATTTTTTGGGCTACCGTTTCCAGCGCTTCTTCCCAAGAAATCGGCACGAAACCCGGGTCTTCGTCACGGCCCTTTTTCGGATTGGTCCGTTTCATCGGAGACTGGACGCGATTGGGGTTATACGTCTTCTGGATCAGACCATAAGCCTTTACGCAGACGCGGCCTCCGCCGGGGTGTTTGTCAGTGATGTTGTAGTTTGATTCGATCCGCGTCGCGATGCCATCCTCGACCTCTACACGCATCAGGTCCGGCCCGGCGACGCACTGGTAGCAGTAAACCGGAACCTTCTTCCTGTCCTTGATTTTGGGGGCCATCGACACGCCTGAAGCTGTTGTAAAAGCGAAGGTATCCGGGCTTCGCCAGCGGTTCAATAGTTAGGACGAAATCGACCTTCAGGCCGACAAGTACTTTTCACATCCATCGGGTGCCCACCTGACGGTTTTGGGGGTTTACGCCAACGGTCAGCATGCTGGTGTTTGATTAAATTTCCATTTAGCCAGAACCAGACCTAGGTAAGTATTATAGGTTTGCCACAGGGTCGCACTGATACCTGCCGCAGCCTATAATATGAGTAAAGGAGACTTCACCATGGACGCAATTGTAGAAACCCACGACGGCGCAGTTCGTCCAAGCCAGGCAGAAGCGGAGGAAGCGGTTCGCACCCTTATCCGCTGGGCGGGCGACGATCCCGACCGGGAGGGCCTGCTGGAAACACCAGCGCGGGTCGTGCGGTCCTACGGGGAGTTTTTTGAGGGCTACACGCTCGATCCCGAAGAAGTGCTGCGGAAGACTTTCGAGGAATCCGGCGGTTATGACGAAATGGTGCTGATCCGCGATATCGAATTGGAATCCCACTGCGAGCACCACATGGTCCCGATCATAGGAAAGGCCCACGTCGCCTATATTCCGCGCAACCGCGTGGTAGGTATCAGCAAGCTGGCCCGGGTCGTTGGGATCTTCGCCAAGCGTCTACAGATCCAGGAAAAAATGACCGTCGATATCGCCGCCACCATCGATAACGTCTTGCAACCGCAGGGCGTCGCCGTGGTGATCGAGGCCAGCCACCAGTGCATGACGACACGCGGCGTTCATAAGCCGGCAGCGGAAACTGTGACCAGTCAGATGCTGGGTGCGTTCCGAGAGGATCCGTCCACACGGCGCGAATTCCTGGCTATGATCCGGCGGGACTGAAGGTGTCGGACGATCCGTACACGATTGAGTTTGCGGAAAACCTCTCCAGAGACGAACTGGAAGAAGGTGACCGGCTTGCCCCTGCATTCGATGATAACGGCCTGATACCGGCCATCGCCCAGCACGCAGAAACCCGCGAAATATTGATGTTTGCATGGATGAACTCGGACGCTCTACGCCGGTCGATCGAAACCGGCGAGGCCTGGTATTTCAGCCGCAGCCGCAACGAGCTTTGGCACAAGGGCGATACCAGCGGCCAGATTCAGGATATTCGAGAAATCCGCACTGATTGCGATCAGGACGTGGTGCTGTTGTCGGTCGTGCCCCGGCGCGAAGGAGCCTGCCATGTGGGATACCGATCGTGCTTTTATCGGTCGGTCCGGCGGGGGGACGATGGGACTGTCAGTCTGATATTTGAAGAAACCGAAAAGGTGGGAACATGACGGATAAGCTTCTTCCGACAACCGTAGTCGGCAGTTACGTCCAGCCGGAATGGCTGGTCGACCGGGATAACCTGAAAGGCAGGCTGCCACCGCGGGTGCGCGCGCTGGAAATGTGGCGCATCGATCCGGATTATTTGGAGGAAGCCCAGAACGACGCCACCCTACTCGCCATCCGCGACATGGAACGCGCCGGCATCGACATCGTCACCGACGGCGAGGTTCGCCGGGAAAGCTATTCCAACAGGGTCGCCACCGCACTCGGCGGTATCGACATCGACAATCCCGGCACCGCCATCGACCGTACCGGCCATCCGAACCCGGTGCCCCGCATTGCAGGCCCGATCACGCGTGAACGACCGATCGAGGTCGATGACGTCAAATTTCTGCGGGCGAATACCGACCGGGAGGTGAAGATCACCCTGCCCGGCCCATTCACGATGACCCAGCAGGCCCAAAACGACCATTACGATAGCGACGAGGACGCCGCGATGGCCTATGCGGCAGCTGTGAACGAGGAGATCCGCGATCTGTTTTCCGCCGGCGCCGACGTGGTGCAGCTTGACGAGCCCTATATGCAGGCACGGCCAGAAATAGCCAAGGAATACGCGGTCAAAGCCATCAACCGTGCGCTGGACGGGATCGACGGCGAAACCGCGGTGCATCTGTGTTTCGGATACGCCCATGTGGTTCACGAACGGCCGGAGGGATATTCGTTCCTGCCGGAACTGGAGGACTGCGCCGCCAGCCAGATTTCCATCGAAACCGCGCAGTCGGGGCTTAACCTGAAAGCGCTGGACGATCTGCCATCAAAGAAGATCATCCTGGGCGTGTTGGACCTCAGCACAGAAGACATTGAAACCCCGGAAACCGTGGCAGACCGCATCCGCCCGGCCCTCGACCATATGGGCCCGGACCGCATCATTGTCGGCCCCGACTGCGGCATGAAATACATGCGCCGCGAAATAGCCTTCGGGAAGCTGAAGGCGATGTGCGACGGCGCAGAGATTGTGCGCGGCGAAATTTAGACGGGGCTTAGCCGGCGGAAACCCGACGCCGCGGGGCAATCAGGTGGTGATACGCCAGATAGACCGCCGCGACCGCGATGGCGCCGTTGGCGATCACAGGCGTTTTCCACAGCACCAGCACGGCGATGGCAAGCCGCAGCAATATTTCTAGCCGGGACAGCCTTGCCCGGTCGTAACGGCTTAGCGCGCTGGCGACGAAATAGAGCGCTACGACTAACCTGAAAAGCAGCCAGACCAGTCCCATGCCGTCAATACCGCCGTCGTATCCAGGCAGATAGGTCTTGGCCGCCGTGGCAGCGCCGTCGATCGACTGGGCGAGCTGCGCCTGTTCGATCAACAACAGTTCCGGGTAGAAAGCAAAGACAAACGGGATCGTGAACATCACGATACCCGCCCTTACCGCGGCAAAACCGGTCGCTAGCGGCTCGGACTTTGAAATTGTCGAGGCGGCAAAGGCGGCGATGGCAACCGGTGGTGTGATGGCCGACGCGACGGCGAAATAGAAGATAAACATATGCGCGGTGAACAGCGACGTACCCAGCGCGACCAGAAGCGGGCCGATGATCAGGATCACGTTCACATAAGCCGGCAGCGTCGGCATCCCCATCCCCAGTAGCACGGTCGCCACCATCGCGACGACCAGCGCTAACATCAGGTAGATCGCGCCGCCCACAGTGATTTCGGTGCCGAAAAGTTCGAACGTTGCGATCTCGCGTAGCCAGAGCAGGATATCGACAGTCAGGATACCGGTAAAATTGGTGAAATTGATGCAGACATCGATAACCGACACCGCAATCAGTAGCAGGAAAAGCTGCGCAATGATAATACCGGCATCGGCCAACGCCGCCAAAACGCGCGTCGGCCGCTGGCGTATTTTCGGATCGAGGAACAACAGAACTACCAGCACGGCAACCGCCCAGAAACCCGCTGAGTCCGGATCACCGGCGGCGTTCTGATAAAGCTGCAACAGCCACGGCAGCGGTTCGCCCGACGCCGCGTCGTAGCCGAACAGCCAGGCAGTGAACCCGCTACCGATATTGTCCTTTTTACTCAGGAGCAGCACCAGAATGACCAGGATAGGCCCGGCAATCATGCAGAGGTTCTTGTAATCCTCCCGGACCAGACGCTGATCATCGGAAAGCGTGCGAACGGGTTCGATCTGCATCCGGCGGGATTCGAACACCACCATCAGGAACAGACTGAAGAAGTAACAGACCGCCGGTATGAATGCGGCGACGATTACGTCCGAATAGGGCACGGTCGACAGGGCCGCGAGGACGAACGCCGCAATCCCCATTACCGGCGGCATGATTTGGCCGCCGCTGGACGCCGCCGCCTCCACCCCGCCCGCGAAGGTGGAACGGAAGCCGACCCGCATCATCATCGGGATAGTCAGCGTACCAGTGCCGAGAACGTTGACCACCGGCCCGCCCGATATCGTCCCAAAGGTGGCTGACCCAACAATCGCCGCGTGCGCCGGTCCGCCTCTCAGCTTGCGGGTCAGGACCACGGCGAGCTTGATCAGAGACCGTCCGCCGGCGGACGCACCGAATAGCGCCCCCAGCACCACATAGGGGAACACGATGTTAACCGTGATGTTCAGGAACTGGCCAAAAAGACTATTGGATTCGAGAATGATCGCATTTCGCGCACCCACCACGGCGGCGGACAGGTTTCGCACCCCGTCTTCAACCGTGCCGATGGAAGTCGTCAGGTATTTGTTATCGGTTAGGTCGAAGTACCAGGCGGCGGAAGATAGCACCGTGTAAAGCGCAGCCACGATCGCCACGGTAACGATGGGCAAACCCCAGTGCTTCACGACATAGACGAAATACATCGCGACCACCCAGACAAGGGTTGGCAGGATCCAGACGCCGAGATTGGTCTGGCAGTCGGGATAATCGTTGTCGGGTTCGGTGCCGAAAACCTGACGATATTCGTCGGCCCGGGCCTCGTTTTCGGCCATCAGCCGCGCACGTTCGCCATTCAGCGTGTCAATCAGGCAGACCTGCTCGTGTTCGATCCAGTAGACGAACATCAGCGCAACGGTCGTGAT
>CAJWUK010000111.1 GCA_913047365.1 uncultured Alphaproteobacteria bacterium
ATGCTTCTGGCTACTGCTAATTTCGTCTATGTCTGCTGCATAAATTGCAGCAATTATCGATAAAGCGTCGGGGACACCCCGAAAGTTAATGTCCTGCTTTTTCCAAACTCGAGCGGACGTAACTGGGAGGCGGCAGCGTGGGGATCTGAAATCAGGAAGTTGATGAAGAAAACTGGGCACGTGGGATACAGCCCTCACGGTCTGAGAAAAAAATGCCACGATCAAGCTGCTTAAAGCCGGCTGCACGCCCGATGAAGTGAAGGCAATTACCGGTCACATAACGACTCAGATGATAGAAAAATACGGGCGCGAGGTGTCAAAAAGGCGCCAGGCGAAGGCCGCGATCGTCAAATTAACCGACGCTAAAAAGAACAAAGGTTGACCAAAAGTCAGTAAAAAGTGTCAACCCCTCTGCGGAAAAAGTGTCAACCCCTTAAAGAAATAGCGGCACAATGGCCGCTAAGTCTTTGAAAAGATTGGTGCGCCCACCAGGACTCGAACCTGGGACCCACTGATTAAAAGTCAGTTGCTCTACCACCTGAGCTATGGGCGCATGTCACCGCGAATGCGGTGGCCGGAACATAAAAAGGCCCCTGCGCGTGGTCAACCGAAACCTTTGGGTTTGCAGCCTTTTTAGCCTTTGAGCCGTTCGCCGAGCTGGGACGCCACCCGCGATGAAACAAACTGGCTGACATCTCCACCGAGCTTTGCAATTTCTTTCACCAGGCTAGAGGCGATGAACTGGTATTTATCCGATGCCATCAGGCACACCGTCTCAACATCGGGTGCCATTTTGGCGTTCATGCTGGACATCTGGAATTCATAGTCGAAATCGGAAACCGCCCGAAGCCCGCGAATAATCACAGTCGCGTTTTCCTGATGCGCGAAATCGATCAGTAAACCGCTAAACTGGGTTACTTCGATTCTGTCGCTCAAACCGTTTCCGAGATGGTTCATCTCTTCACGCACAATCTCGACGCGTTCGTCGATGGTGAATATCGGTCCCTTCCCGGGGTTTACAGCAACCCCAACAACCAGCTTGTCGAGCAGTCGCGCGGCCCGGCCGATGATATCCGTGTGGCCGTTTGTAATCGGATCGAAGGTGCCGGGATAAATCCCGATTTTGGGCGATGACATTGATGCGTCCCAGTATTAGTCAATCAGGGCGGTTTTTACGCGTCTCCCGCGGCGTCGTCTACTTCCGGTTCGGGCCCGGCTTCGGAATCCACGGCCCCTTCACCAGCTGCGTCTTCATCAGGGGTCTCAGCATCGACTTCGACGCCCACTTCCTCGTCTTCTTCAGACTCCTGCAGATAGGCGACTGAAACCACCTTTTCATCATCCGCGGTATCGAAAAGCGTCACGCCCTGTGTGGAACGCCCCGCGATCCGGATGTCGGCGACAGGACTGCGGATAATTTTGCCGCCATCCGTCACCAGCATGATCTGATCAGCATTGTTGACTGGGAAGGATGCGACGACCGCGCCGTTGCGGCCTTCTGTGGCGATATTCACGACGCCCTGCCCGCCCCTCTTGGTGATGCGATACTCGTAAGCCGACGTACGCTTCCCGTATCCGTTTTCGGTGGCGCTTAGAATAAACTCTTCCTGTGCGGATAGCTCCTCGAACTGCTCTTCGTTCAGGCTTACCTGTTCGCCGCCCTCTTCCTCTTCCGGTGAATCGCTGTTGCCGTTTTCATCTTCTTCACCCTCAAGCCGTCTCCGCGCCTTCGACATCCGCAGGTAAGCGTCCCGAATATCCGTTTCCAATTCAACATGGTTCAGCAACGTCATCGAGACGATCTGCTGACCGTCGGCCAGTCTTATGCCACGCACCCCAGTTGAGGTTCGTCCGGAAAAGACACGAACATCCGTCACCGGGAAACGAATGGATTTGCCGCTGTCCGCAGCCAGCATCACATCCTGTTCCTCGGTACAGGTCTGCACGCCGATCAGGCGGTCGCCGTCATTCAGCTTCATGGCGATTTTGCCATTGGCCATGATGTTTGTGAAATCGGACAGCCGGTTGCGCCTGACCCCGCCGCTGGCGGTGGAGAACATGATGAAAAGATCGCCCCAACTTTCCTCGTCCTCAGGCATCGGCATGACGGTGGTTATCGTCTCACCCTCTTCCAGCGGCAAAAGGTTAATCAAGGCCTTGCCCCTGGCCTGTGGGTTGCCTTCCGGCAGGCGATAGACCTTCAGCCGGTAGACAATTCCGCGGGAGGAAAAGAACAGAACCGGCGTATGGGTGTTGCAGACGAACACACTTCTGACGAAATCCTCGTCGCGTGTGCTCATCCCGGCCCGGCCCTTGCCCCCGCGGCGCTGCGCCCGATAACTAGAAAGCGCGACCCGCTTTATGTAACCGTTGTGGCTAACGGTCACGACCATATCTTCCCGCTGGATCAGATCTTCGATATCTGTGTCGAGTTCTGAATCCTCGATCGTCGTGCGTCGCGGTGTGGCGAACTGTTCCTTCACCGCCATCATTTCATTGCGCATGATGGACCGCAGGCGTTCGCGGGACCGGAGAATATCGAGGAAATTTTCGATCTCGGTGGCCAGGCCGCTAAGTTCTTCCGTGATCTTGTCCTGTTCCAGCCCCGTGAGACGCTGCAGGCGCAGTTCCAGGATGGCCCGCGCTTGCGCCTCTGAAAGCGTGTAACGTCCTTCGATGACCTGATGGTTCGGATCGTCAATCAGTTCGATCAGCGACGCCACGTCTTCGGCGGCCCAGGAGCGTTCCATCAGTTCGTTGCGCGCCTGAACCGGGTCTTTTGCCGCTCGGATCAGCGCGATGACGTCATCGATATTGGCAACCGCAATCGCGAGGCCGACCAGTACATGCGCCCGGTCACGGGCCTTGGAAAGATCATATTCGGTCCGGCGGCGGATAACGTCTTCGCGGAAATCGATGAAGGCATCCAGAACACCTCGTAGGTTAAGCAATTCCGGCTTGCCGTTGTTCAGTGCGAGTGAATTGACGCCAAAGCTCGTCTGTAGCGGCGAATAGCGGTAGAGCTGGTTCAGAACCACTTCCGCGACGGCATCGCGCTTGATTTCGATAACGACACGAACGCCGTCCCTATCGGATTCGTCTCGTAGATCGGAAATGCCTTCGATCTTCTTGTCGCGCACCATCTCGGCGATACGCTCGATCATCCGGGATTTGTTCACCTGATAGGGAATCTCGGTAACGACGATCGCTTCACGGTCCTTCCGGATCTCTTCGATTGCGGCTCGTCCCCGCATTACGACGGAACCGCGTCCGGTGTGGAATGCCGATGTCAGCCCCTGGCGGCCGACGATGATCCCGCCGGTCGGAAAATCAGGGCCGGGGATAACCTCCATCAATTGGTCGACGGTCAGTTCCGGATTGTCAATCAACGCGCAGCAGGCATCAATCACTTCGCCCAGGTTATGGGGCGGAATATTTGTCGCCATACCTACAGCGATACCGCCCGCACCATTGACCAGCAGGTTCGGGAACTTAGCCGGAAGAACGGTGGGTTCCTTAGTCGTTTCGTCGTAGTTGGGCTGGAAGTCGACGGTATCCTTGTCGATATCGTCAAGAAGCTCGCGGGCCACCCGTTCAAGTCGTGCCTCGGTATAACGCATCGCCGCTGGCGGATCGCCATCCATCGAGCCGAAATTGCCCTGCCCGTCGATCAGCGGCAGACGCATGGAAAAATCCTGGGCCATGCGCACCATAGCGTCGTAAATCGCCTGGTCACCGTGGGGGTGATACTGACCCATGACATCCCCGACCACACGCGCAGATTTGCGGTACGGCCGGTTCCAGTCATAGCTGTTTTCGTTCATGACATGCAGGATGCGGCGATGAACCGGCTTGAGACCGTCACGAACATCCGGCAGCGCTCGGCTGACGATTACGCTCATTGCGTAATCGAGATACGATTTCCGCATCTCATCCGCGATGGAAACGTGTTCGATATCAGGATCTAGAGGTGGCGGCGGTGCCGAATTTTCAGCCAAAAAACGTATCTTTCGCTAGCGGTTCGACGCGCAGAACGCGGGCCGTTCAAGTACTGCGAAGTCTATGCTTTTCGACCGATTCGGACAAGAAAACTCCCGATTGGCTCGGTCGCTAAATTATTGAAATTCCAACAAAATGTTTATCTTTGATGTCAAATTTTTTTCTAGAATGGAATTTCGTCGTCCAGGTCCCCGCCACCTGGTGCCGGGCCGTCGGCGCCGGTCGGTTCGCCGAAATCGCTACCCCCACCACCGCCGAAATCACCCCCGCCGCCGGACCGGGAATCCAACATCGTCAACTCCCCTCGGAACCGGTTCAGGACTACTTCGGTGGTGTACTTTTCAACGCCCTGCTGGTCGGTCCATTTGCGGGTCTGAAGCTGTCCTTCGAGATAAACCTTGGAACCTTTCTGCAGGTATTTTTGCGCTACTTCTCCCAGGCGTTCGTTGAAGATCACCACCCGGTGCCATTCGGTCCGCTCACGCCGTTCGCCGCTGGAACGGTCCCGCCAGGTTTCCGATGTCGCGACCGACAGATTAACAATCGGATTTCCATCATTGGTATGGCGAACTTCCGGATCACGTCCCAGATTGCCCACAAGAATTACTTTGTTGACGCTGCCCGCCATGCCCTGATGCTCCCTTGGTATCGTCTAAGGCACCATCATACCGGACCGAACGCGTCACGCTATCGCTGAATCGTCGCCGAAAGGGCGAATCTGTGCATAACCGGTAAATATCAACGGCGCCTATACAGGACAGCTTACGCCTAAACCGGAAACCCTAGTTGTGGAGCACGGGCGCCGCCGACACCAATAAATATAAACATGAGCGTTTAATGACGGATTGTCTCAAATGGCGAACCGGACGCTAACCCGGCGTGGTGGGGTTCCTGCCCGCCATCTGATTTATCACTGTTCCATCGAGCCAGGACCTTACGTTTTCAACGGTACCGCCATACCAATTCCGATAGTTTTCTTCGGTCACATAACCGAGATGCGGAATAATTACCGTGTTAGACATGTTTCGGAGGGGATGATCTAGTGGTAGTGGTTCGACATCGAACACATCCAACCCAGCACCGGCGAGTCGACCCCCACGTAACGCGTCAATCAACGCTGGTTCATCGACGATAGGTCCGCGCGAGGTATTTACGAGATAGGCATCGGATTTCATCAGCGCCAGGTCGTCCGCTTGAAGAAGGCCCCTTGTCCGGTCGCTGAGTAGGAGATGAATGGTCAGAAAATCGGACGCCCTGAGCAATTCTTCCTTAGAAACCAGCTTTGCGCCGACTTCGTCGCACTTGTCCTGGGTTAAATTTTCGGACCACGCGATCACCGGCATGCCGAAAGCGATCCCGACGCGAGCGACATCCACCCCGATACGGCCCAACCCCATCACGCCGAGGGTTTTATCCCGAAGACCGACGCCGACGGTTTTCTGCCATGCGCCCGCCCGCGTTTCCCGATCTTCCAAAGCCACATGACGGGCCAGCGCATGGATGATGCCCCAAGTCAGTTCCGCCGTCGGATACCCCAGTGACGGCGTTCCGGTGCAGATGACGTCGTTGTCGGTTGCCGCATCGATGTCGATGGATAGGTTTCGCATCCCGCTACTGATTAGATGTTCGAGCCTAGGCAATTTTTCGAACAGCGACCGGGGGAAAGGCGTGCGTTCACGCATGACCATCGCGATTTCAAAATCGCTCAAACGGTCTGCCACCTCGTCCTCATCTGACAAATGATCGTTAAACACGGTGATCTCCACGTCGCCGGCCAGAGGCGACCAGTCGGCCATATTCATGGCAACATTCTGATAATCATCCAAAATCGCGAGTTTCTTCATTTCATCCACAGCTCCCTGATGGCGGTTGCGCTATCGAGTCGCTTTAGACCCGACTGCGCCTTATTATCCGCTAATCCAGACAGCTTTATTGGCCGTAATTTAGACCGATGCAATCAAAGATCATCGTGCGTGGCGCGCGCGAACACAATCTTAAGAATGTCGACGTCGATATCCCTAGAAACTCCCTTGTAGTCGTCACCGGCCTATCGGGATCGGGCAAGTCGACCCTTGCCTTCGATACGATCTATGCGGAAGGCCAACGCCGCTACGTGGAAAGTTTGTCGTCCTATGCGCGGCAGTTTTTGGAACTGATGGAGAAACCCGACGTGGACTCCATAGAAGGCCTGTCCCCCGCCATTTCCATCGAGCAGAAAACCACTTCACGCAATCCGCGGTCGACCGTCGGCACCGTCACCGAGATATATGATTACATGCGGTTACTGTTCGCGAGGGTCGGCATTCCCTATTCCCCGGCGACCGGATTGCCGATCGAAAGCCAGACCGTATCGCAGATGGTGGATCGCATATCGGAAATGACGGAAGGAACCCGGTTGTTTCTTCTTGCTCCCATCGTGCGCGGCCGGAAGGGAGAATACCGCAAGGAATTCGCGGAACTGCAGAAGAAGGGTTTCACCCGTGTTCGTGTCGACGGCGATACGTACGATATCGAAGACGCGCCTGTGCTTGATAAGAATTTCAAACACGATATCGAAGTCGTGGTGGACCGGATCGTCGTGCGCGGCGACCTGGGCAACCGAATTGCAGATTCCCTTGAGACCGCCCTAGAACTTACCGACGGTCTGGCCGTCGCCGAAAACGCCGATACCGAGGAACGCACAGTCTTTTCCGCGAAGTTCGCCTGCCCCGTATCGGGTTTCACCATCGACGAAATCGAACCCCGCCTATTCTCCTTCAATAATCCTCACGGCGCCTGCGCCGCCTGCGACGGGCTGGGAACGAAGATGTATTTCGATCCAGACCTCGTCATTCCCAACCCTGCGAAATCACTGAAGGAAGGGGCGATTGCTCCGTGGTCGAATTCTTCGTCCAGCTATTACGACCAGACCCTGGATTCCCTTGCCCGTGCCTACAAATTTTCAATCAATACGCCTTTCGCGGACCTGCCGACCAAGGCGCAAAATGTTATCCTGCACGGATCCGGTACCAAATCGGTGAAAATGATCTACGCCGACGACAAGCGGTCCTACACCATTGACCGGCCGTTTGAAGGCGTGGTTCCCAACATGGAACGACGCTTCCGAGAGACGGATTCAAGCTGGACCCGGGAGGAACTCGGCAAATACCAGGCTGTTTCCCAATGCGAGGAATGCGACGGCGCGCGGCTGAAACCTGAGGCACTGGCTGTCAAAATCGACGGAAAACACATCAGCGAGGTAGCCGACTATTCCATAGGCGGCGCGGGCGACTGGTTTATTTCCCTGGCACCTAAATTGACCGACAAGCAAAATGAGGTCGCCGAGAGTATTCTCAAAGAAATCAACGAGAGACTAGGATTCCTTAACAATGTAGGCCTCGATTACCTGACCCTTTCCCGCACTTCGGGCACGTTGTCCGGCGGAGAAAGCCAGCGTATCCGCCTGGCCTCGCAGATTGGTTCCGGCCTGACCGGGGTGCTTTACGTACTGGACGAGCCGTCCATCGGGCTTCATCAGCGCGATAATGCCCGCCTGCTAGAGACCCTGCGCCATCTCCGCGATATCGGAAATACCGTCATTGTGGTGGAGCACGACGAGGAAGCCATCCGCTCAGCCGATTATCTGATCGATCTCGGTGTTGGCGCGGGCGTTCACGGCGGCGAGGTCGTTGCGTCGGGTAAACCGGCAGCTGTGACACGTTCGAAACGTAGCCTGACCGGCAAATACTTGCGCGGCGAACTAGAAATCTCGATCCCAAAAACTCGCAGAAAGACGGATAAAAAACGCCAATTGAAGGTTACCGGGGCAACAGCCAACAATCTCAAAAATGTTAGCGTGAATGTTCCGCTTGGCGTGCTTACCTGCGTCACCGGTGTATCGGGGGGCGGCAAATCCAGCCTGATTATCGAAACCCTATACAAATCCCTAACCCGGCGGATCAACGGAACCCGCGTCGTTCCGGGTGATCACGACGAGATCGGTGGGCTCGAATTCATCGACAAGGTGGTCGATATTGATCAGTCCCCCATCGGACGGACGCCGCGATCCAACCCGGCCACGTATACGGGCGCTTTCACGCCAATCCGGGACTGGTTTGCCGGCCTGCCGGAGGCCAAGGCCCGTGGGTACAAGCCCGGCCGCTTTTCCTTCAACGTCAAAGGCGGTCGCTGCGAAGCTTGCCAGGGTGACGGCGTCAACAAGATCGAGATGCATTTTCTGGCCGATGTGTACGTTCAGTGCGATGTGTGTAAGGGCAAACGATACAACCGAGAAACCTTAGAGGTTTTGTTTAAAAATAAGTCAATAGCAGATGTTCTAGATATGACGGTTGAGGAAGGTGTTGAGTTTTTCTCCGCCGTTCCCTCCATTCGCGACAAGTTGGAAATGCTGCTGCGCGTGGGCCTGGGTTACATCAAGATCGGCCAGTCAGCGACCACACTTTCCGGCGGCGAAGCGCAGCGGGTAAAACTATCCAAGGAATTGTCGCGCCGGGCCACTGGGAAAACGCTCTATATTCTGGACGAACCGACGACCGGCCTACATTTTGACGATATCCGAAAGCTGTTGGAAGTTCTTCAGGCACTTGTCGATACCGGCAACACGGTTGTGGTGATTGAACATAATCTCGACGTCATCAAAACCGCAGACTGGATCAT
>CAJWUK010000112.1 GCA_913047365.1 uncultured Alphaproteobacteria bacterium
CGGCTTTCCTGCCCTTTGTCCTTGGACACGGAACCCTCGGGTTCAGTGAACAGCTAACAAAAGATCACGTATGGCTGCACCTCCGGCAGGTAAATCCGAACCAATTACCGACTACCGACAACTGGTCGAGCATCTGGAAGAAGGATGCAAGCCCAGAGAAAAGTGGCGTATCGGAACCGAACACGAAAAGTTCGTGTTCAAACTCAATACGCATGAACCCGCGCCCTACAAAGGCGATTGGGGTATCGGAAGGTTTCTCGAGGGGCTGATCCGGTTCGGCTGGGAGCCGGTGCTGGAAAACGGAAATCCCATCGCGCTGACGATGAACCACTGCAACGTCTCGCTGGAACCGGGCGGACAGTTGGAATTATCGGGCGCGCCGCTTGAAAATATCCACCAGACCTGCGACGAGGTTCATACCCATCTGGCGCAGGTGAAAGAAGTGGCGGGCGAGCTGGGCGTGGGTCTGCTTGGTGCCGGGTTTATTCCCAAATGGCGGCGGGAAGACATCTCCTGGATGCCCAAAGGCCGCTACAAGATCATGCGCGAATATATGCCCAAGAAGGGCGATCTCGGGCTCGACATGATGTTGCGGTCCTGCACGGTTCAGGTGAACCTGGATTTCGAAAGCGAAGCCGACATGGTGGAAAAATTCCGCGCGTCGCTCGCATTGCAGCCGGTGGCAACGGCGCTGTTCGCGAATTCACCTTTCCTGGAGGGCAGACCCAGTGGCTGGCTGTCCTATCGCAGCCACCTTTGGGAAGACACCGACCCGGATCGTTGCGGAATCCTACCCTTTGTTTTCAAAGACGGGATGAGCTTCGAACGCTATATCGAATATGCGCTCGATGTGCCCATGTACTTCGTCTATCGCGACGGCGAATACGTGGATGTCTCGGGACAGTCATTCCGCGATTTTCTCGAAGGTAACCTGGCCGGCCGGCCGGGAGAGATGCCCTCGATGAGCGACTGGTCGGATCACCTGACCACCATTTTTCCTGAAGTCCGTTTGAAAAAATTCCTCGAAATGCGGGGCGCCGATGGCGGTCCGTGGCGACGCCTGTGCGCGCTACCGGCCCTGTGGGTAGGTCTACTCTACGACGCCGAATGCCAGTCGGCGGCCTGGGATCTGGTCAAGGACTGGTCGCTGGAAGATCATCATTACCTGCGTTCAGAGGTTCCCAGGCACGGGCTTCAGACAGATTTTCGCGGTGGAAAGCTGAAGGATATCGCCCTCCAGGTTCTCGATATTTCCGAAGCTGGCCTTAAGAAACGCGCCACGATAGACAGTCGGGGCGACGACGAAACCGGATTCCTCCAAACCTTGCGGGAAGTCGCCGAAGTAGGCCACTCTCCGGCCCAGCAACTGCTGACACTTTACCAAACCGACTGGAACGAGAGTGTCGACCCGATCTATTCAGAATTCGCTTATTAAACCCGGTGCGCTTCTAGCCGGCGCGTTTCTGGTGTCGGCAGGCGCGTGGCGCAGCAATAGCCGAAATCCTTTCCGTGGGAAAAGAACGCCGACAAGTTCTTCTCGCGCCCGGTTCCGGAAATCAAAATTCCGATCGACAAGCGGATCAATGAATCAAAAAGTTACTCCCTCGCACTTGTAGCGAGGGTCCATTGATCCGCCGAATGTTCGATCAAAATAGATCCCCGTTACAAGACCGGGGGAATAAACCAGCGATGCGGGTCGGCTGGCTTTTAGGCTGTGGTTCCGCCGACGGTAATATTCTCAACTAGTAGGCTGGGCTGTCCGACGCCCACCGGGACACCTTGGCCGTCCTTGCCGCAGGTTCCTACGCCGGGGTCTAGCTGCATGTCGTTACCGATCATTTTCACGCGGGTCAGCACGTCCGGTCCGTTGCCGATAAGCGTGGCGCCCTTTACCGGTGCGCCGATTTTTCCGTTTTCGACCATGTAGGCTTCCGACGCCGAGAAAACGAACTTGCCTGACGTGATATCTACCTGACCGCCGCCGAAATTTACTGCATACAGCCCTTTTTTGACGGATTTCAAAATCTCTTCGGGGTTGTGATCGCCGGAATGCATGTAGGTGTTGGTCATGCGCGGCATCGGTGCATGCGCGAAGCTCTCGCGGCGGCCGTTGCCGGTCGGCGCCATGCCCATCAGTCGCGCGTTCATACGGTCCTGCATGTAGCCGGTCAGAATACCGTCTTCGATCAGGACCGTGTTTGATGTTGGCGTGCCTTCATCGTCGATAGAGAGGGAGCCGCGCCGGTCGTTGATGGTGCCGTCATCGACGACGGTGACGCCTGGCGACGCGACCCGTTCCCCCATCAATCCTGCAAAGGCGCTGGTTTTCTTGCGGTTGAAATCGCCTTCCAGACCGTGGCCGATGGCTTCATGTAGCAGGATACCCGGCCAGCCCGGGCCCAGCACTACATCCATCTCCCCTGCCGGTGCAGGAATGGAATCGAGGTTGACCAGCGCCTGGCGCAACGCTTCGTCAATCTGGCCCTTCCAGGCATCGGGTTCGATATATGCGGCATAACCCGTCCGTCCGCCTGTCCCGTGGCTGCCGGCTTCCATCCGGTCGCCGTCGGCGCATACGACCGAGACATTCACCCGAACCAGCGGGCGAATATCTTCGCGGCATTCGTTGTCCTTGCGAACGATCTTAACGGCCTGCCATTCACCTGAAATCGAGGCCGAGAACTGAACTACTCGGTCATCCAGACTGCGCGCGTAATCGTTCATGTCTTCGAGAAGTTTGACCTTTGCCGAGAAATCCACTTCGCCCAACGGGTTGGTTTCCGTGTAAAGCGACGCGTTCGTTTGCTGCAGTCCGACCGACGTCGTTCCGCCATGGCCGGCGCGTACTGCGCGCACCGTGTCCGCTGCCCGGGAGATCGCGTCCTCCGATAGTTCGGAGGCATGGGCATATCCGGTGGCTTCCCCGGAGACACTTCGCAATCCGAACCCTTGGGTCGTGTCGAAAGACGCGCTTTTCAGACGCCCGTCGTCGAACGAGAGGCCTTCCGACTGGCAGTATTCCATATACAATTCACCATCATCGGCACCGTCTAAGGCGTCCGAAACCACGGTTTCGATTCGCCCTCGATCCATACCGGTACGGTTGAAGAACAGCTCGTCAGTGTTGCTGGTGTCGCTCATTTGGGTGTCCTGTCATGTATCCCGCCAATATGTATCGTTCCTGCCTTCGCGTCATCCCCCCGTGGCCAAGAGCCAAAACCCCTGAAAAACCACCAATTTCATGCGACATTAGGTCGCGAAGGATGGTTTCTGTTATCTGCGTTGTCGCTAGAGGCCCCAATTTCTGGGCTTTCAGCCTCTATCCCCTTGATGAGGCTTGGTATTCAGCCATCTGCGACAATGCGCGCAGCTTGTTATGACGGTCTGCTATGGGGTAGTTTGCGAAGGTCGGGCAACGCCTTTAACGAAAGATTATCACTCGACGTATCTGGTATTCTGCCAGGTTATTCAGGAATTCCAAGATGACAGCCGTACTTCACCAGAACGGATCCCAAAAAATGCATGTTGCATCAGGATTTTTCCGCTTTGTCGCAATGGTCGGCGCGCTGGCTCTGCCGGGCGTCGCGTATGCCGCGCAACCCAAGCCGTGGCAATTGAATTTTCAGGAAGCTGCGACGCCGCTAATGGAAGACATCACGAGGTTTCACGATCTGCTGCTGTGGATCATCATTTTGATCAGCCTGTTCGTTCTTGCGCTGCTCGCCTATGTGATGGTCAAGTTTAACGCTAACGCAAACCCAAATCCCAGCAGAACCACTCATAATACAGCCATCGAAGTCATGTGGACGGTGGTGCCGGTGGTGATCTTGGTGGTGATCGCAATTCCGTCGTTCAAGCTGCTTTATGCTTCCGATGTCATCCCGAAAGTGGACATGACCATCAAGGCCACCGGGAACCAGTGGTATTGGACATACGAATATCCGGATCACGGCAAGTTTTCGTTTGATGCCAACATGGTTCCTGATGACGAGCTCAAGCCCGGCCAGCCGCGGCTTCTGGAAACCGACAACCGCGTGGTGGTGCCCGTGGATACGACGGTTCGGGTCCAGGTCACGGCCTCCGACGTGCTCCATGCCTGGAGTATTCCCGCCTTCGGCGTAAAGGTCGACGGCGTGCCCGGTCGCTTGAACGAAATCTGGTTCGGACCGGTGAAAAACGAAGGCGTCTATTACGGGCAGTGTTCCGAACTGTGCGGCATCCGCCACGGCTTCATGCCTATCGCGGTAGAGGTCGTCTCCAAGGAAAAATTCCAAGCGTGGGTCGCCAAGGCGCGCAAGGAGTTCGCGTCCGATGAAAGTTTAAGCAGGCCGCGCATGCTCGCGCAGAGCGCAACGAAATAGGGATCGAGGGAAAAAATCATGGCTGAAGCGCACGCAACCCACGATCATCACGACGACCACCCTACCGGCTGGCGGCGGTTCGTCTATTCAACCAACCATAAGGACATCGGCACGATGTACCTGATCTTCGCCATCGTGGCGGGGATCATCGGCGGCGGCATGTCGGTGCTGTTCCGCGCGGAACTGGGCGCTCCCGGGGACGGGATCCTGGGCGGCGACTATCACATGTACAATGTGCTGGTGACCGCGCACGGACTGATCATGATCTTCTTCATGGTCATGCCGGCCATGATCGGCGGCTTCGGTAACTGGATTGTGCCGCTGATGATCGGCGCGCCGGACATGGCGTTCCCGCGGATGAACAACATCAGCTTCTGGCTGCTGGTTCCGTCCTTCCTGCTTCTGTTGGCGTCGCCGTTCGTGGCGGGCCCGCCGGGCGGCGATGGGGTTGGTGGAGGCTGGACAATTTATCCGCCGCTAAGTTCCACGACTGGACAGCCCGGTCCCGCGGTCGATCTTGCGATCTTCTCGCTGCATCTGGCCGGTGCCTCGTCGATCCTGGGTGCTGCGAACTTCATCACGACCATCTTCAATATGCGCGCACCCGGCATGACGCTGCACAAGATGCCGCTGTTCGTCTGGTCGATCCTGGTCACGGCCTTTCTACTGCTGCTGTCCTTGCCGGTTCTGGCGGGCGCCATCACAATGCTGCTGACCGACCGTAACTTTGGAACGGCCTTCTTCGATGCGGCCCAGGGCGGCGACCCGGTGCTGTTCCAGCATCTGTTCTGGTTCTTCGGGCATCCTGAAGTTTACATCTTGATCCTGCCGGGCTTCGGCATCGTCAGCCAGATCGTGGCGACGTTCTCCCGCAAGCCGGTCTTCGGTTATCTCGGTATGGCCTATGCCATGGTCGCGATCGGCGCAGTCGGTTTCATCGTTTGGGCGCACCACATGTTCACGGTTGGCATGAGCGTCGATACCAAAGCCTATTTCACGGCGGCGACGATGGTGATCGCGGTGCCCACCGGCATAAAGATCTTCAGTTGGATCGCCACCATGTGGGGTGGCTCGATCCGCTTCACGACGCCGATGATCTGGGCGATCGGGTTTATCTTCCTGTTCACGGTCGGTGGCGTCACGGGTGTTGTTCTGGCTAATGCCGGTGTCGATCATTCGCTGCACGATACCTATTATGTGGTGGCGCATTTTCATTATGTGCTTTCGCTGGGCGCGGTGTTCGCGATTTTCGCAGGGTTTTATTACTGGTTCCCCAAGATGACCGGCCGGATGATTCCGGAGTCCCTGGGCAAGCTGCATTTCTGGATCACCTTTGTCGGTGTGAACGTCACTTTCTTCCCGATGCATTTCGCCGGTCTTGCGGGTATGCCGCGACGAATCCCTGACTATCCGGATGCTTTTGCGGGCTGGAACGAGATTGCGTCCTATGGCTCTTATGTCAGCGCGTTCGGTGTGTTGATTTTTCTCTATGCCGTCTGGCGGGGTTTTGCGTCCACCGAACGTGTGGGCGAGAACCCCTGGGGCGAAGGCGCGACGACTCTGGAATGGACCCTCCCGTCACCGCCGGACTTCCATTCCTACGACGAACTGCCTGAAATCAAGGACGAGGGTGCCCATTAAGGGCCTGACATGAGCGACCGGCCCATCATCGCGACGAACGGCGTCTCTGCCGTCCCGCTGCAGCGCGACGCGGCAGTGTTGGATTTCGTCGCTTTGTTGAAGCCGCGTGTCATGTCGCTGGTAGTGTTTACGGGCTTTGCCGGCGTCCTGGTGGCGCCGGGTGAAATCCACCCGGTTATCGCTGCCATCGCGATCCTCTGCATTGCCGTCGCCACCGGTGCGTCCGGTGCGATCAACATGTGGTACGAACGCGATCTCGACGCGAAGATGGAACGCACCCGAGACCGGCCGCTTCCCGCAAACCGCATGGAGCCGGAAACGGCGCTGGCATTTGGCTCCGTGCTAGCTGGCGGATCGGTAATGGTGATGGGTCTTGGTGTGAACTGGACCGCCGCAGCGCTGCTCGCGCTGGCGATCGGGTTTTACGTCTTCGTATATACCATCTGGCTGAAACGGCGGACGCCTCAGAACATCGTTATCGGTGGGGCCGCGGGGGCGTTTCCTCCCATGATCGGCTGGGCTGCCGTAACCGGCGATGTCAGCCTTGGCGGTATCGCGCTGTTCGCCCTGATCTTCATGTGGACGCCACCCCATTTCTGGGCGTTATCGCTTTACAAATGTGAGGACTACGAAAACGCGAGCGTTCCCATGCTACCGGTGGTGTCTGGCATTCTGGAAACCAAGCGCCAAATTCTGCTCTATACGGTTCTATTGTTGCCGGTATCCCTGATCCCCTGGTGGATCGGAACCGCGACGTTGGTGTGGGGTGCGATTTCGGCGGTCATGGGCTTCCTGTTCATTGCGATGGCGGTGAAGGTCTGGTTCGACGAAACAGACCGCGCGCCCCAGCAGATGTTCCGGTTTTCGCTGCTGTATCTGACCGTCCTTTTTGCGGCGCTGATCGTTGACCGTCTTGCCGTGCAGATGATCGCGGGATGACGGCGATGGCGAGAGAGATTTCCGACATGCACAAGAAACGCCGTGGCCGTAATATTGCACTGGCCGTTGTGATCTTTGCCCTGTCGGCGCTGTTCTATGTGATGTCGATTGTGCGTATGTCTGGTGGGACGGGAAGCTGACATGGCGAGTGACCTTAAACATCGCAACCGGCGTCTGGCTACAGCATCATTTCTGACCGCGGCGGGCATGGTCGGCGCAGCCTATGCAGCCGTTCCCCTATACGAAATATTCTGCCAGGTCACTGGATATGGCGGCACCACGCAGATAGCCGAAGTCGCACCCGAACGCTTGCTCGACCGGCGGATCATTGTCCGCTTTAACGCAGATGCCGACCGCAAGCTGCCTTGGCGCTTCGCGCCGGCACAAGACAAGGTCGATCTGAAGATCGGCGAACATGGTCTCGCCTTTTACCGGGCGAAGAACCTGTCGCCCGATACCATCGTCGGCACGGCTTCCTTCAATGTGACCCCGGCAAAGGCAGGCCAGTATTTTAACAAGATCTCGTGTTTCTGCTTTACGGAGCAGAAGCTCGAAGCGGGCAGGGAAGTCGATATGCCCGTTTCCTTTTTCGTCGATCCGGCGATCGCAGACGACCCGAACCTGGATGACGTGAGGACGATCACGCTGTCCTACACTTTCTTCAGAATGGACTCCGAACCGGAACGCACTGCGCGGGCCGACAAGGTTTCCACGAAAAACGAAGGCTAAACAACGGAGCGGCAGAATTATGGTCCCGCCTGCAGAATCCGGCGCTAGCGCCACAGATTACGATTATCACGGCCACAAGCATCCCTACCATCTGGTAGACCCCAGCCCCTGGCCATTTATCGGTTCGATTTCCGGCCTGGTTATGGCGGTTGGCGCCGTGCTTTACATGCACGAGCAAATCGCCTGGGTGCTGATCCTGGGAACATTAGGCGTCATGGGCACCATGGCCGGTTGGTTCTGGGAAGTTATCAAAGAGGCCGAATTCCGCGGTTATCACAACCCGGTTGTCCAGGTCGGCATGCGCTACGGTATGGCGCTGTTTATCGCCTCCG
Source organism: uncultured Alphaproteobacteria bacterium (assembly GCA_913047365.1). Taxonomy (GTDB): domain Bacteria; phylum Pseudomonadota; class Alphaproteobacteria; order MPNO01; family UBA830; genus CAJWUK01. The sequence goes on from CAJWUK010000112.1 coordinate 8,003, forward strand.
AAGTGATGTTCTTCGTTTGCTGGTTTTGGGCCTATTTCAACGCTGCGCTGTTTCCGTCAGAGCAGATCGAAGGCACCTGGCCGCCGCCCGGCGTCCAGACCTTCGATACCTGGGACCTGCCCTTCCTGAACACGCTTATCCTGCTGATGTCCGGCATCACGGTGACTTGGGCCCATCACGCGCTGCGTGAAGGGGACCGCAGGCATTTCCTGCAGGGCCTGGGACTGACCATTTTCCTCGGTGTCTGCTTTACCGGTGTACAGGCCTTCGAATACAGTCATGCGGCCTTCGGGTTCAGTGACGGCATTTATCCGTCAACATTCTATATGGCGACCGGCTTCCATGGCTTTCATGTGCTGGTGGGAACGATCTTCTTGATCGTTTGCTTTATGCGGGGACGCGCCGGCCACTTCAAGCCGGATCATCATTTCGGCTTCGAAGCTGCGGCCTGGTACTGGCATTTCGTCGATGTGGTATGGTTGTTCCTATTCATCTGCATCTACTGGTGGGGACGCTAAGCTCGCCATCGGCGCAAAACTGACGGGGACGAGATGAGCCCCCCGTCAGTCGCCCAGCTTTCACCCTTTGGGCCCGCGCTGCGGCCGTGGCTGGTTGTTCAACGGTCCTCTGCAGGT
>CAJWUK010000113.1 GCA_913047365.1 uncultured Alphaproteobacteria bacterium
GCTCCGGTTGGGCTCGCCTCTGGCTCTGCCCGAACCAACAAACACCGCGTATTTTGGCACCGTTTGGTTCAACTTTTCAGTGACGTACCGCCGCGTTGTCGCCGCACGGATCAGCTAATCGGGTTCAGGCCTCGCCCCAGATTTCATCGGCGACCCTCACGACCAGTTCCAACTTGCGGCGCTGATCGTCTACGGTGATCTTGTTGCCGTGTTCAGTGGATGAAAACCCGCATTGGGGCGCAACCCCCAATTGATCGATATCGGCGTATTTGGACGCTTCTTCAATTTTGCGCTTCAGATCATCCATTGGTTCCAGGTCGGGCGTCTTGGTCGTGATGAAACCCGGCAACACCCGCTGCTTACCCTTCGGCAGCAATCGAAGCGGCTCCAGGCCGCCAGCCCTGTCACTGTCGTATTCCATGAAAAAGACATCAACTTCAGTCGAGAAAATGGCCTCCGCCGCGGGGTCGTATCCGCCTTCCGCCGCATAAGTGGACTGAAAATTTCCACGGCACATATGCATGCCGATCACCATATCGTCCGGACGGTCCTTGATAGCCTCGTTCATCATCCACGCATAGCGTCGCAGCATATCATCGGGGTCACGGCCAATCTCTCTCTGCGTATTCCGTTGCTTCGGGTCGCACAGATAGGCGAAATATATGTCATCCATCTGCAGATACCGACAACCCGCATCATAAAAGGCGTGAACCGCTTTCTTGTAGGTTGCCGCGATATCTCCAAACAAAACGTCGTCGTCCTTATATTCCTCAGGAACGATATCTTCCGGCGCCGTTCGAAAGTGGCAGCAACTTGGGCCCGGGATCGAAATTTTAGGCGTCACCTGGGTATTGGCGGCGACGTAGCAGAAGTGATCCAGCATCGGGTGATCATCCGGAAAATCCAGCTTGCCCTTAATGGCCGGATAAAGCGGTGGAAGCTGCGTTCCAGCGAACTGGATGCCTTCGACGCGGGTTTCGAGCTCGAACCCGGTAAGCATGCCCATGAAATCGTAATGCCAGAAATAACGACGGAATTCGCCATCGGTCGTGACTTTTAACCCCAGATCTTCCTGCATCTTGATGGCATCGGTGATAGCGGCGTCTTCGATGGCCCTCAGTTCATCAGCCTCAATACCGGGGTCGTCGATGTAAAATTTCTTACGCGCCTCCATAACGCTGGCGGGACGCAACAGACTGCCGACGTGATCGGCGCGGAATGGCGGTGTCGCAGTCACTGCGCTGCATCCTTCTTCATTAAACTGAGAGGATTGTGCCTATGTACCGTGCACCCGGCAACCGGCAGCATAGGTAGCGCGGACCGCGCGCTCATCTGCGAGGATCATTAACGCGAAAAGTTCTTCCCTCAGGTTTTCCGCCCGGTCTGTGCGCTGGCGGATAATGTCGGTGGACCTGCTATCCAGTACAACCAAATCCGCTTCGTAGCCTTTTTCCAGCCGACCGATCCGTTCGCCGAGCGACAAGGCCTCAGCGCCGCCAGTCGTGGACAGCCAGAATGCCTGTTCGGGCGTCAGCGAATATCCACTGAACTGCGCTATTTCATATGCAGCTTTCATCGTCGCAAAAGGCGACAGCGACGTACCACCGCCGACATCTGATCCCAGCAGCACGTCCACATTCGCATCCCAGGTTTCCTTCATCCTGAACAAACCGCTGCCGATGAACAGATTGGATGTAGGGCAATGGACGAACTTGGTCCCGGTTTCCGCTGCCTGAGCAAGATCGGCCTCGTCCATGTGAATGGCATGCCCGAACAAGGAGCGAGGGCCCAGCATGCCGTATCTCGCATAGACATCCTGATAAGACCGTGCTTCCGGAAAAAGATCAGAAACCCATCTGACTTCATCGGTGTTTTCGGAAAGGTGCGACTGCAGATATACGCTCGGAAATTCTGACATCAGCGATCCGCAAACCTGTAGCTGTTCCGGGGTACTGGTTGGTGCGAAACGCGGCGTGACCGCATAGAGATTGCGACCGGTACCGTGCCACTTCTCTATAAGCGCCTTCGTGTCTTCGTATCCGGACTGCGCAGTATCGGTGACCGTATCGGGAGCGTTCCGATCCATCAGGATTTTGCCGGCAATCATGCGTAAATTACGGGCGGAGCATTCCTCGAAAAATGCGTCGGCCGATTGAGGATGAACGGTGCAAAAGACCGCCGCCGTGGTCGTGCCATTCGACAGAAGCAGATCCAGAAACAGTTTCGCGGTTTCGGCGGCATATTTCTGATCGGCGAAACGTGCTTCCTCCGGAAAGGTATAGGTCTCCAGCCAGTCCAGAAGCTGGGTCCCGAACGAGGCGATCACGCCGATCTGCGGATAGTGCAAATGGCCGTCCACAAAACCCGGCAGGATCAAATCATTGCCATATTCGTGATGCTCCACGCCGGCCATAAGTGCGGCAGGTTCCTCGCCAGCCTGGCCCGCCCAGACAATTTTCCCATCCTCGATTAAAATCGAACCCTTTTCAGTATATCGGTAAGCATCTGCGTCATCGCGCGGATCGCCAGTGAAGGTTAGGGTGCGGCCGGTCAGCCTGATACGCGAGGCGGGATTATCGATGGGCATGTATGCTTGCCGTATTCCGGGCAGAAAAAGGGCGGCAGCGAGTTACCCCGTGCCGCCCGATTTCGTTATCCTTTATTTCGGGATCGTACCGTCAACGCCCTGAACGTAAAAGTTCATACCGGCCATAAGGCCGTCGTCGGCCCTTTTGCCCGCGGGAATACGAATTTTTCCAGATTGGTCCCTGATTTCGCCCTCAAAGGGGTGGATAGTTCCCGCAATTATGCCTTTACGGGTATCCTCGGCTAATTTGACAACCTCAGCCGGGATCGCAGAGTTATATGGTGCCATTTTAACCATCCCCTCCTTGAACCCATGCCAAGTATCTTGCTGTTTCCAGCTGCCATCCATCACGGCTTTGGTGCGAGCCAAATAATAGGGAGCCCAGTTGTTAACAATCGCTGTCAGATGGGCTTTCTTACCAAAATTCCTCATATCAGACGCTTGGCCCACGGCATAAACACCACGCTTTTCAGCAACCTGAAGAGGGGCAGGACTATCGGTATGTTGCATGATCACATCGGCGCCCTGATCGATCAGGGTTTTTGCTGCATCAGCTTCCTTGCCAGGGTCATACCAAGTCGACACCCACACTACCTTAATTTTAATTTTAGGGTTAACCGACTTTGCAGACAGGTAAGTGGCGTTGATACCGCGGATAACTTCTGGGATCGGGAAAGACGCCACGTAGCCAATCGTATTGGTTTTGGTCATTTTCCCTACGATCTTGCCGACAACATACCTTCCCTCATAAAAACGTGCGGAATACGTCGAAACATTGGGTGACAGTCTTTTGTACCCCGTCGCGTGTTCAAATGTGACCTTTGGAAACCGTTTGGCGGCCTTATTAGTCGGGTTCATATATCCAAACGAGGTCGTAAAAATAAGGTTGTGTCCCGTGCTTGCCAACTTGGTGATTACTCTTGTGGCATCGGCATTTTCCGCCACCTTCTCGACGTGAGTTGTCGTAACTTTAGAACCGAGCGCTTTTTTAAGTGCAAGGAGCCCCTGATGATGCTGGTAATTCCAACCATGATCGCCAATCGGTCCAACGTAAACAAAGCCCACCTTCATTTGTGCCTGGGCAGCGGTAGATAGCCCGAATGCCAAAACAGCTGCAGCGGCGGCTCCGCCGAGTTTTGATTTCAAGTGCATGATTAACTCCTTTTTGAAACCATTTTTAATAAGTCCAGTCCTACACCGATACGTGGAAGTTCTTGCCGAGACAAGCCGGAGCATTCACCCGCGCCTTCGCGCTATCCCGGGAGATGACAACCAGCACCAGTATCGTTGCAAGGTAAGGTAGCATCGAAAGGAACTGAGCGGAAACCTCCACCCCCATACCCTGTGCATAAAGTTGGATGATCGTGATACCGCCAAACAGGTAGGCGCCCAAAAATCCGCGCCACGGTTTCCACGAAGCGAAAACCACCAGCGCCAGTGCTATCCAGCCCCGCCCCGCGGTCATGTTTTCGACCCACAACGGCGTATAGGCGACCGATAGATAGGCGCCGCCAACACCCGCCATTGCTCCGCCAAAAAGGATGGCTCCCATACGAACCAGCGTTACGGAATAGCCGATGGAATGCGCGGCATCGTGGTTTTCGCCGACCGCCCGGACCAACAGGCCAGCACGGGTCCGGTTCAGAAACCACGCGACGATAATCACGCTGATAACGGAAAAGTAGACCAGCCCGTCATGTCCGAAGATCAACGGGCCAATCACCGGAATATCTGAGAGACCCGGAATATCCAGCTTCGCAAGACCTTCAAAAGTTTTGCCGACATACGAATGCCCGATCAGCGCGCTGAGTCCGAGACCAAATATTGTCAAAGCCAGTCCGGTCGCCACCTGGTTTGATTGAAAATAAACGGTGAGGACGCCAAAGATCAGAGCAAGAAGTAATCCGGCACCTGCCCCGGCAATCACGGCGAGGAAGCCGCTGCCAGTCGAGACCGCCGTCGCAAAGGCAGCGATCGCGCCCATGATCATCATACCTTCGACACCGAGGTTCAGAACGCCCGCCTTTTCCACCACCGTTTCACCCACCGCGGCAAACACAAGCGGCGTTGCCGCGGTCACAATTGTCAGGATCGCGGGGATCAGCCAATCGACACTCATTCTGCCACTTCCGCCTGTACTTTGTGTGGGCCTATTCGAACGCGGTACCGGATCAGCACGTCGCTGGCCAGCAGGAAGAACAAAAGCATACCCTGGAACACGCCGATAACGGCATTCGGCATGTTCATCGTGATCTGCGCGGAATCGCCGCCAAGATAGGTTAGCGCCATCAGCAGACCGGCAAAAAATACGCCCACCGGATGGAGGCGCCCAAGAAACGCAACGATGATTGCGGTGAAACCATAACCCGGCGATATCGACGGAACGATCTGGCCGATTGCACCCGACAGTTCGATCACGCCAGCCAGTCCCGCGCAGCCGCCCGAGATCAGCAGCGTCAGCCAGATCAAGCGTTTCTCCTTGAAACCGGCAAATCGCGCCGCCATCGGCGCCATCCCAATCACCTTGATCTGAAAGCCGATAATGTGACGGGAAATCAGAAGCCAGCCGGCGACAACCACCAGCAGCGCCAGAAGCCAACCTACATTGAGCCGGGTTTCGTCGATCAAGATCGGCAGCAGCGCCGATTCATGGAAGAGGCGGGATTCCGGAAAATTCTGCCCTTCCGGATCTTTCCACGGCCCGTGCACCAGATAGCTGAGAACCAGCAAACCGACATAGGTCAGCATCAGGCTGGTCAGAATTTCGTTGGTGTTATAGCGGGTCTTCAGCCATGCCGGGATTGCAGCCCAGGCCATGCCACCGATAACACCGGACACCAGCATCGCCGGAACCAGGAAGATGCTGGAATGGTCATAAAACGCCAACGCCAGCCCGCCGCCGGCCAAGGCACCGATGATCAGTTGTCCTTCCGCGCCGATGTTCCAGACATTCGCCTGAAACCCAAGGGCAAGACCAACCCCGATCAGGATCAACGGTGTCGCTTTCACGCAGAGTTCCGCAAGACCATCGAGGGTAGAGATCGGCTCGATAAAGAACGTCGCGATCGCCTTTACCGGATCGACACCCAGCAGGGCAAACATGACCATGGCGGTCAAAATAGTCAGCACCACCGCGATCAGCGGCGATGCATACACCATCGATTTGGAAACTTCGGGGCGTTGCTCCAGCCTAAGCAGCATCGGCCGGCTCCCCTTCCAGACCAATGCCGGCCATTAGCAAACCGATTTCTTCAACCGTCACGTTTTCTACGGGACGCGCCTCGGACATGCGGCCTTCACAGATCACCGCTATACGATCGGAAATTTCGAACAATTCTTCCAGATCCTGTGAAACCGCCAGAACGGCTGCTCCCCTGGATGCGAGATCGATCAGGGCCTGCCGGATCGCGGCCGCCGACCCTGCATCCACACCCCAGGTCGGTTGCAACGCGACGATCACACCAGGGTTCTGCATTATTTCCCGACCGACGATAAACTTCTGCAGATTGCCGCCCGAGAGGCTGTTGGCCGCATGGCTAACACCGGTCGTTTTCACCCGGAATTCGTCGACCACTTTTTCCGCAAACGCGTTGGAAGCGGCAACCTGGATAAATCCGTTCTTCTGTAGACCCATTCGGGTCGCCCCGGAAAGAAAAGCGTTCTCCCACAGCGACATTTCAGGCACTGCGCCATGCCCCAGCCGTTCTTCCGGGATCAGGCCCACGCCCGCGCCGCGCCGCGCGATAGGGTCCATCCGTCCAGCGGAAACGCGGTCTATGCGAATGGATGCGGGTTCATCCAACAGCACTTCTCCTGTCAGAACTTCCATTAGTTCTCGTTGGCCGTTTCCGGCGATGCCGGCAACGCCAAGAACCTCGCCGGCACGCAACTGCAGATTAATGTTCTTCAGTTCGGTGCCGTGCTGATGAGCCGATACGACATTCAGGTTGGAAAGTTCCAGCTTTACCTGGCCATCCGTATGGCGTTCGGCCCGTTCCGGGCTGACAAGGTTTTCGCCCATCATCATTTCGGCCATTGACCGCGCGGTTTCGTTTTCCGGAATGCATTCGACGACGACTTCACCCATCCGCATGATAGTTGCCGTGTGACAGAGCGCCTTAATCTCTTCCAGCTTATGAGAAATATATAGGATCGACACGCCTTCTTCCGACAGACGGCGAAGCGTCTTGAACAATTCCTCGACCTCCTGCGGTGTCAAAACCGATGTCGGTTCGTCCATGATCAATAACTGCGGGTCCTGCAACAGGCAGCGCACGACTTCGATCCGCTGACGTTCGCCGACGGAAAGCGTGTGTACATAACGGTCTGGGTCAAGCGGCAGGCCATACTGGGCCGATACCTCCCGGATACGCCCAGCCAAATCGCCCTTCGTCAGTTCCGGCGAAATCCCCAGCGAGATATTTTCTTCTACCGTCATGGCATCGAATAGGGAGAAATGCTGGAACACCATGCCGATGCCCAGCTTACGCGCGGCATTGGGATTTGCGGGGCGAACTTCTTCACCCTCCCAAAGCATGCGTCCGGTATCCGCCTTCTGGACGCCGTAGATGAATTTGACCAATGTCGATTTTCCGGCGCCGTTTTCGCCGAGCAGCGCATGAATTTCCCCCGGCATGACCTTCAGGCTGACATTGTTGTTCGCCACCACACCGGGATAGGCCTTGGTGATGCCGATCAGTTCCAGTCTGGGCGTCTCCGCCATCAGGTCTCCTCGCGTATTTTGATGTCTTCGAGTGCCGTCAGAATGGCTTCCGGTGTTGCCGGGGCATTCAGCCGCGGCAGATATTTGTATCCCCCTGTCCGCGCCACCGCATCCCGCAGCGCCAGCCAAACGGCAATCGATAACATCAGCGGCGGTTCGCCAACCGCTTTTGACCGGAATATTGTTGGCACGCGATTGGGCGCATCGTTCAGAATATGAACCTTGAAGTGCTCCGGCACATCCCGGCTACCGGGTATCTTGTATGTCGATGGACCGTGCGTCATCAGCCGGCCCTTGTCATCCCAGACCAGTTCCTCCGATGTCAGCCAGCCCATCCCCTGCACGAAGGCGCCTTCGATCTGGCCGATATCAATCGCCGGGTTCAGCGAAGACCCCACATCCTGCAGGATATCCGCCGCGAGCACGCGGGATTCCCCGGTCAACGTATCAATTGCGACCTCAGCCACGCAGGCACCATAGGTGAAATAGTAAAACGGGCTGCCGGTCATGGACTCGCCGTCCCAGTGGATGTCTGGTGTGCGGTAATAGCCCGTGGCGGAAAGGGAAACGCGCTGGTTCCAGGTCAGTTGAGCGGCTTCCGCAAAGGATAGGCTCTCGTTTCCGGCATAGACCCGGTTCTGTCGGAATTCGATGTTATCGGGCGACACATGGAAATGCTCGGCTGCAACACCCGCCATGCGGCCCTTGATCTCCTCCGCCGCATTGAACGCCGCCATGCCGTTCAGGTCGGACCCCGCTGAGGCAGCCGTCGGCGCGGTATTCGGAACCTTGTCGGTCCGCGTTGCCGAAATCTTGACGTTGTCGATGTCGATCTGGAAAACCGACGATACAACCTGGGCAACTTTTACAAACAGGCCCTGCCCCATTTCGGTGCCGCCATGGTTCAGATGTACGCTGCCGTCCGTGTATACGTGGACCAGTGCACCGGCCTGATTCAGCATAGGCGCATTGAACGAGATGCCGAATTTCACGGGCATCATCGCGATGCCTTTTTTCAGGCTGATGTGACAGGCGTTGAATTCGTCGATGGCCTTGCGGCGACCCGGCAGATCAATCTCCTTCGCCAGCCTGTCCACCAGTTCCGGCATGATGTTGTCGGTTATCGGCTGCTGATAGGGAGTAACATTTCTGTCCTCAGTGCCGTACCAATTTACCGCTCGTATGTCATCAACCGATTTGCCAAGTTCGTGGGCGATGTGTTCTATCACCGTTTCAATGGCAATCATCCCCTGCGGGCCACCAAACCCGCGAAAGGCGGTGTTGGAAACCGTATTGGTTTTGCACGGCCAACCCCGGAACA
>CAJWUK010000114.1 GCA_913047365.1 uncultured Alphaproteobacteria bacterium
GAACCACCGACACCCGCATTTTCAGTGCGATGCTCTACCAACTGAGCTACCTGGGCGTGCTGGAAATTCAGCGAAGGCAGCTTATAGGCAATAAGACCCATCCTGTCCAGCAGATGCCGGGCAGGATATTGTGCTTCCTTTCAACCCAGACAGGAGGAACCGACCATGGCGCTCGAACACATTCAACCCGGAAAATTGAACAGCCGCGCCGTCATCCATAACGGTTTTGTCTGCATGTCCGGCATCGTCGCGGACGACACCACCGCCAATATGAAAGACCAAACTGCTGACGTACTGCGCAAGATAGATGCAATTCTGGAAGCTGCGGGATCCGACAAATCGAAGATCATCAGCTCTGTGGTCTATATCTCCGACATGTCCCTGAAAGACGAGATGAACGAGGCCTGGATGGAATGGATGGGCGATCTGAAACCGCCTGCACGTGCCTGCGTCGGTGTGGACCTAACGCCCTATACCCTAGTCGAAATCATGGTACAGGCGGCGCAGTATTAGTAAATACGCATACTTCTTGTTCTCATCCTCGGGCTTGACCAGAGGATCTAGGAAAATTGTGCCTGTTTCTGCTTTCTTAATGGGCCCTCGGATCAAGTCCAAAGATGACACTTTGAGGAGTTGAAGCCTACGCTTCTAAAACCCGTCTTCTTCCAGTTCCTCCGTACCGATGTCGAACTCGTCGGGCATTTCTTCGGTGGGAATGGCGTAGGAGCCACTGAACCAGCGACCGAGATCGATGTCAGCGCAGCGCTTGGAACAGAATGGGCGGTATTTCTCAACGCGCTGGGCATTGCATACCGGACAATGAGCTTTAGCGACAGTCGCCATGAGTATTATTCGACCACGATGTCGTAGGAATCGCGCGCGTATTCTTCATCTGCGCGAAGAACAATGGTGCGGCCAGTGGCGTCCTCAATATCATCGACCAGCCCGCCGAACCCGTTTTCCAAAGAATTCACCACGTCGCGCTGGGCATAAAGGACCAGTTCGCCCGGCGACGTGACATGGGCCTCCCGTTGCAGAGCGCGCAGGATATCGATGGAAACTGCGTCGACCGACCGTATGCGTCCAACGCCATCACAGGTCTCGCAGATTTCGGTCATCGTGTGCAGCAAGGGTTCGCGGCGGCGGCGGCGGGTGATCTCGACCAAACCGGCTTCGGTAACGCCCAACACGCGTGTGGCATTGCGGTCCCTGCCCGCGACCTCTTCAAGGATATCGAGGATTCTTTCCCAGTTGTCGTCGTTTTCCATATGAATGAAATCGATGACGATCAGGCCTGAAATATTACGCACCCGGATTTGACGCGCCGCCTCGCTGGCAGCTTCGCAGTTGGTCCGGAAAGCCATCTGTTCCAGATCGGATGCACCATCGAACCGGCTGGAATTGACGTCGATGGCGGTCAGAGCTTCGGCGGTCTGTATCATCAGACTGCCACCGGAAATCAGATCGACCCGCTGTACGCAGGCCCGTTCGATCTCTTCTTCGATGCCGAACTGTTCGAACATCTGCTGTCGGCCATTATGCAACTTCACCCGCTCCGCCATGCCGGGCATGACCTTTTCGCAGAATTTTTTTGCCGCCTCAGCGGCATCGCCGTCATCCACGTGAACAGCCGCTATATCGTCCAAGGCGTAATCCCGCAGCACCCGCAAAACGGGATCAAGATCGGCATGAACGCAGGATGGAGCCTTTCCGCTCGACCGCACCTGCTCGATGGAGAGCCAAGTTTCCCGCAATTGCTCGCTGTCAGACTGCAACTCATCGGCTGTTGCGCCGACCGCCGCGGTCCGGAGGATAAATCCTTCGCCTTCAACCGCGATATCGACCATCAGGCCGGTCAGGCGGTCGCGTTCACCTTCATCGGCGATCTGGCGGGAAACCATCACCCTGTCGTGGTTCGGGGCGTAGACCAGATATCGACCGGGCAGCGTAACCCGTCTGGAAAGCTGCACGCCCTTGCCATCAATGGCATCTTTGGTGATCTGCACCATTACCGTCTCTCCTTCGTTCACAGGAGTCGCGGGATCACCGGTGTGGCGGCGGCCATCATCCAGCCCCAGAAAGCCGGATCGGGACAGTCCGACATTTACGAATGCAGCCTCCATCCCCTTCATCAGCCGTTCCACCCGGCCCAAATATATATTTCCAACCAGGCTAGCGCGTTCGCGGCGTTCGATGATCAGATCGATCAGCGCACCGTCGTCCATAAGCGCCGCGCGCACTTCTGCATCCGTAGAATTGATAAAAAGCTGTTGGCCCATGAACGTTTATTCCGGTTCGGTCGGTTCTGGTATGACGAAGCCTGATCCTCGCAAAAGCGACACCGTTTCGTAAAGCGGCAATCCGACAACATTAAAATACGACCCGTTAATTCCCTTGACGAAGGCGGCGGCGCGGCCCTGTATGGCATATCCACCAGCCTTTCCCCGCCATTCGCCCGACGCGATATACGCGTCGATTTCGTCTTTCTCCAGCCGCTTGAAGGTGACGGAGGTCGTCGTCAGACGTGTAACGGTCTTTCCGGCAGGTGAAATCAATGTGACCCCGCCGTAAACCCGGTGTCGCCTTCCCGATAACAGAGACAGGAAACACCTGACTTCCCCGTCATCCGCAGGCTTTTCCAGAATGCGCCGCCCAACGCCAACAACCGTATCGGCTGAAAGTATCCACGCTTGGTGTACCTGTTCGGCAATTGTCTTTCCCTTGGCGCAGGACAGGCGTTTCGCCAGCGGTCCCGGCTTTTCGCCTCGCTGCGGGGTTTCATCGATTTCTGCAGGAAGCACCTCGTCGGGCGTCAATCCCACCCGTGCCAGCAGGTTCAGGCGTCTCGGCGACGCGGATGCCAGCACCAGCCTGTGCGGCCCGGTTGTCCGGACCATCAGTTCTACTTGAAGCGGAAGGTGATACGGCCCTTGGTCAGGTCGTAAGGCGTCATTTCCACATTGACGCGGTCGCCTGCGAGGACGCGGATACGGTTCTTACGCATCTTGCCCGATGTGTGGGCAAGTACCTCGTGATCGTTGTCGAGCTTCACCCGGAACATAGCGTTGGGCAGAAGTTCGAGAACGGTTCCCGAAAACTCAATCAGATCTTCTTTTGCCATCATTTCTCCTGAAAACAGCTGGAATGGCGCGAAAGTGCGGCGTTGCGTGCGTCAGGTCAAGGTTTTTGCAGAAATTGATAGAATGACCTGTTTGTATCCGCCACCTGCAGGGTGTCCTGATATGTAGTTTAAGAGAGGTGGGCCAACGGATGACCAAAGTTTTAATCCGAAAACTCTGTAGTGTATTCAACCTCGGCGTCGCTCCCGCAATCGCTCTGAACGGCTGCGAGGAGGAGAGTCCAGTTGAAAAGACCGGCGAAAAAGTGGATTGCGCGATCAAGGGCGCATCAAAGGTTCTAAAAGACGCCACCAGTAGAAAACGGATTTCACGTCACTGTCTCAGCCGGTTTCGCCGAACCGTTTCTCTATCCGCTTGATCAGATAATCACGCAGATCGCGATAGGCGGCGAGACGCGCGTCCCGATGTCCTTCGGCCACCGATGGATCCGGTGTCGGCCAGTATTCGACTTCCGACGCAGTTACCCGGGTCAGTTCTATGGCCTTGTTCTGGGCTTCTGGCGACAGTGTGACGATTACCTCGAACGAAGTATCCATCAGGTCGTCCAGCCGTTTCGATCTATGGCGCGAGATATCCACGCCGATTTCATCCATCACGGCAATCGCCATGGGATCAAGAGCGCCGTCCCGAACGCCAACCGAATCTACGAAAATTTTGATCGGGAACCGGTGCTTGGTCAGAGCCTCCGCCATGGGGGATCGCAGGGCGTTCTCGCTACAGACAAACAATATGCTCGACGGGCGCCCTGTCATTCGGTCAGCCCCGCACGTGAAGGACGCAAATCAAAGTAAACAGCCGACGTGCTGTGCTTTCATCGACCTCAACCTTTTCGGCCAGTTTGCCTTTCAGCAGGCCGGCCCCTTCATCGTGGAGTCCTCGACGACCCATATCGATGGCCTCGATCCGGGATGGTGTAGCCGTCCTGATTGCATCGTAATAACTTTCACAAACAGTAAAATAGTCCCGGATGATCTTCCGAAACGCGGAAAGTGCAATCGGAACATAAGTAATGTGACGACCGTCATCCCCTGAAATGTCGAAGAGGAGCCGGTTCTCCTGGCGCCGCAGCAGCAGCGCGTAGGGACCAAGGTCTTCACCGATCACGGAAAAGCTGTTGTCTTCCAGCAGATCGTAGATAGCCACCCGGCGTTCGTGTTCGACCTCCGGGTTGCGGGCGACCATGTTGCGGTCATCCAGCCTGATGTCGAACAGCTTGTTCTGCTCTTCGGACATGCCCGGAAGCCTTCCGCCCCGTCAGCGGTTGTTCAACCGCGTGGAAACAGACAGTGCGTGAGCATCCAGCCCTTCCGCTTTGGCCAGGGTGACGGCCGTCGGTCCTATCCGGGACAACGCCGTCGCATCACAGGACACCAGGGTGGTCCGCTTCATGAAATCGGTGACGCCGAGGCCGGACGAAAACCGCGCGCTTTGCGCAGTCGGTAGAACATGATTGGGACCCGCCACATAGTCGCCGATGGCTTCCGGGGTATGACGACCCAGAAAAATGGCCCCGGCATGTCTGATTTTTTCCGCTAGTTCTTCTGGCGTTTCGACGGCCAGTTCCAGGTGTTCCGGGGCAAGTCGGTCTACCAGCGGCACCGCGTCGGCCATATCTTTGACAAGAATGATCGCGCCGTTGGCTTCCCAGCTTTCTCGGGCGATGGATGCTCTTGGCAATGTCGCTAGGTGCCCTTCCGCCGCATCGGCGACGGCGTCTGCGAGCGCACCGCTAGTCGTGATCAGAATGGATTGCGACGACGTATCGTGTTCGGCTTGCGCCAACAAATCAGCGGCGATCCAGGATGGGTCGTTTTCCGCATCGGCCACAACAATAACTTCCGAAGGGCCGGCAATCATGTCGATACCGACCGTACCGAACACCTGACGCTTTGCTTCCGCCACATAGGCATTGCCCGGACCCGTGATCTTGTCCACCGGTTTGATGGTCTCGGTTCCATAGGCCAGAGCAGCCACTGCCTGCGCACCGCCGATGCGATACACTTCCGACACACCGACAATATCCGCCGCCGCGAGAACCAGGGGATTCATCTCTCCGTCCGGCGTTGGCACGGCCATCACGACCCTGGGCACGCCTGCTACCGAGGCCGGAACCGCATTCATCAGCACCGAGCTGGGATACGCCGCCGTGCCGCCGGGTACGTATATTCCTGCGGCGGAAACAGGCGTCCACCGGGCTCCGAGCCGCACGCCATCGTCGTCGGTATAGGATAGACCTTCCGGCCGTTGTCGTTCGTGGAAAGCCCGAATTCGGGCAGCAGCAATTTCTAGCGCGTCTATCTGGTCGGGGGGACAGGCATCGCGCGCAGCCGCAATCAGGTCCGGGGCCATTTTTAGCCCGCCGGACACATCCAGCCGGTCGAATTTCTGGGTGTAGTCGAGGACCGCCGCATCGCCGCTCATGCGCACGTCGGCAATAATTTTGGAAACGACACCGGTCACATTTCCCGCAACATCACGGCGGCGCTTAACGAAGTTTTCGAATGCTTCTCCGAAATCCCCGCTCGTGGCTGACAGCCTAAGCGGCATCAAGCGCCCCCTGAAAACGGTCGATCCAGCCGTGAATTTCTTCCGGACGGGTTTTCATGGCCGCGCGGTTCACCACCAGTTTGGAGGTGATCTGTGCGATCTCCTCCACCTCCACAAGGCCGTTGGCTCTCAGGGTCGATCCGGTGGATACCAAATCGACGATACGGCGGCACAATCCCAACGACGGCGCTATTTCCATCGCCCCGTTAAGTTTCAAGCACTCGGCCTGCACGCCGCGCGCCGCAAAATGCCGGCGGGTGATTTCCGGATATTTCGTGGCGACGCGGACATGGCTCCAGCGTTTGGGATTGTCCTTTTCGCGAAATTCCCTCGATTCAGCGACTACCATACGGCAGGCGCCAATGCGCAGATCCAAAGGCGCGTAAACTTCCGGAAAATCAAACTCCATCAGCACATCGCGCCCGGCAACGCCAAGCTGCGCCGCGCCGAAAGCCACGAAGGTAGCGATATCGAATGATCTCACACGCAGAATCGACAGGTTTGGCACGTTGGTCTGGAATTCCAATTTGCGCTCCCCCTTATCGGAAAACGCCGCTTCCGGTTCGATGCCCGCTCGCGCCAGCAACGGCAAAAGCTCTTCCAGGATTCGCCCTTTCGGCACTACCAGCCGCAAGCGGTCGTTGGCGATGGTCATTATAGCCCCCTGTGTCGGCGAAAACACGCTTAGCCGGCCGTTCCTTCGCCCGCATCATGCCCTGGCCGCCACTGAGTCGGCCAAGGGTCGCCGAAGTCCTCGGCATGGCAAAGAATACGTTCAACTTCGAGCCGGATAGTCGCGCCACCCGCAAAAATCAGGTCTACATAGTCGTTCCCGGCGTCCAGCGCCAGTAAATCGAACACCTGTCCCCGACCTCTCTGATCGAAGTTGCGGCGGCGTACAGCAATTACCCGGTCGAACGAAATGCCGCACCGCACGCGCTCGTAGATCTGTCCGAGCACTTTTTCAAGGCCGGCGTCTTCCCATCGGAAACGGTTTGCAACTAAGGCAAACCTGCTTTCACGGGCAAGATATGTCATTTCACCTATCGGAATTACGGCATCCTGCAGCAACGCGGAAAGAACCGCGATGTCATCCGTGTCAGTGGCGGCGAGTTTTAACGGGCTGTCGGACATTAAACTCTCTGGTTTTGCCTATTCTTTTTCCCGCCGGATAACCGCACCGCAGGCGGCAAGCTTTTCCTCTATGCGTTCGTAGCCTCGGTCAAGATGATAAACCCGCCGGACCACGGTTTCACCCATGGCCGCCAGTGCCGCCAGTATCAGCGACGAAGATGCTCGAAGATCAGTCGCCATGACTTCGGCTCCAGTCAGACGGTCGACACCCCGGACAAGTGCCGACGCCCCATGAACATTCACATTGGCCCCCATGCGGGCAAGTTCCGGCACATGCATAAACCGGTTTTCAAAAATCGTTTCCGTAATCATCGCCGCCCCGTCCGCAACCGACATCAATGCCATGATCTGCGCCTGTAGATCGGTTGGAAATCCGGGAAACGGTTCTGTCATCACGTCGACCCCCTTCAGGCCCCCTTTTCCTAAACGTACGGAAACGCCGTCGTAAGTTTTCCCAATCTCAAGTCCGGCATCCGCAAGGGCACGAAATACTGCATCCAGATGTTCGGCCTTTACCCCGGCAAGTTCGACATCGCCATCGGTAATCGCGGCAGCCATGGCATAGGTGCCGGCTTCGATACGGTCGCCGACAACGGAATGTTCAGCCGAGTTGAGAGTATCGACGCCCTGGATGGCCAGCGTATCGGACCCGATGCCGTCAATTTTAGAGCCCATGGCCACGAGGCATTCCGCAAGGTCGGTCACCTCCGGCTCCCGGGCCACATTGCTCAGAACCGTCTCACCCTTTGCTAGGGTGGCCGCCATCATCAGATTTTCGGTGGCGCCGACAGAAACGAAGGGGAAGATAAACTTGCCACCGGTCAGGCCGTTCGGTGCGCTGGCGGTAACATACCCGCCGTCGAGATCGATTTCGGCGCCCAGATGTTCCAGTCCCTGTATGTGCAGATCCACGGGCCGCGTGCCGATGGCGCAGCCGCCGGGCAGTGACACTTTGGCCTCGCCGAACCGGGCTACCAATGGTCCCAATACAAGAACAGAGGCGCGCATGCGACGCACCAGATCGTAGGGCGCCACCGTATTATCCACATCCGCCGCATCGAACACCGCAGCGCCGTTCGATGCATCAATCTGCACGCCGTGCTGTTCCAGCAACTGGGACATAGTCGAGATATCGGCCAACTGCGGCAGGTTGGTCAGCGTCAGGGGCTTGTCACTCAACAGGCATGCCGCCATCAGAGGAAGGGCCGCGTTCTTCGCGCCGCTGACGGGGATCTTACCGGAAAGCCGGTTCCCCCCTTCGATGACGATTTGATCCATAAACTGATCGCTCGGCTGCGGTTCAGTGTGGGCCGGTCAAGCTAAACAGGTGATTTATCATGTCTTTTCCGGACACATTTTTATATAACCGGCACCCGGCGTTTACCAGCAAAGAACGCTACCCCGGCGTATCTTTTGACCCGCCCGGCTGTCCGCCGTCTTCCCGGGCCTGGCTCTGGGCCTTACGGCGGCGCAGGTTTTCGCGTAGAGCGGCGGCTTCGCGCTCGCGCCGTTCGGACTGTTTTTCGCCGGGGGATTTTGGCTTATCGCTCATTCCGCCATTATATCGCGGATCGATCCCGGATGCAGTTGACATTTTGTCGGCCGATGGCATTGTGCGCCGCGCATTGACCTGCCGCCGTAGCTCAGGGGTAGAGCGCACCCTTGGTAAGGGTGAGGTCGTGAGTTCAATTCTCACCGGCGGCACCAGTTTTCCCTACGAAATTTACAAAGCTAGAGCGCCCAGGCTCGAGCCCGCTTGCGAGCGAGGCTTCATTTAA
>CAJWUK010000115.1 GCA_913047365.1 uncultured Alphaproteobacteria bacterium
CGTCTCCGCCATCGTCTCCGCCATCGTCTCCGCCCGCTTCTTCGCCGCCTTCTTCGCCCTCGGCACCTTCTTCATCTTCTTCGTCTTCCGTCGTTTCCTCGACAATGACTGTCGGCGCTGCAATGGTGGCAATCGTGAAGTCGCGGTCCGAAATGACGAATTCAACGCCCTCCGGCAGGCTAATGCTGCTGGCGTGCAGGGAATCGCCGACTTCGAGACCGGCAAGATGGAGAATAAGCTCCGGCGGAATGTTGTCGGCCGTGCACAGAACCTCGACTTCGTAGCGCACGACGTTCAGAACGCCGCCGCCTTTCAGGCCCGGGCTTTCGCTTTCGCCCTCGAACGCCACCGGCACGGCGGCGGTAATCTTGCGGTTGGGGTCGAAACGTAGAAAGTCGACATGCATCGGGGCATCCGACACCGGATGGAATTGCACGTCACGGGGCAGAACCCGGTGTTTCGCGCCATCGATTTCGATATCGACAAGCTGAATATAGAACTGCGGATTGGTCAGTTCTTTGCTGAGCACGCGGCGCTCCAGCGTCAACATGATGGGTTCTTCCTTGTTGCCGTAGATAACGGCAGGTACCAATCCGTCGCGGCGGGCCTGACGCGCGGACCCCTTACCGGCGCTTTCCCGCGGCGAGGCAGGTACGGTTTCGACCTCGGCCATGATTGTCTCCTTTGATGATGGTGCCCGCCTCCAGGGGTGCCGGACACAGAAAAAAACCCCGCCAATGCCAAGCGGGGCGCGCGTATTTAGCCGTAAACGACTATCTAGTCAAACAAACTGGAGACGGAGCGTGCTTCGCTGATGCGTTCCATCGCCTCGCCGATCAGGGGCGCAACGGAAATCTGCTGGATATTGCTGGCGACGCGGACGGCCTCTGTTCCCAGGATGGAGTCGGTAATAACCATCGATTCAAGGGGCGAGGAAGAAATCCGACTGACGGCTCCGCCCGACAGAACCCCGTGCGTAATATAGGCGTGAACCGCCTTTGCGCCTGCGGCGATCAGCGCCTCGGCGGCATTACACAACGTGCCGCCGGAATCGACGATATCATCGACCAGGATACAGGTCCGGTCTTTGACGTCCCCGATGATGTGCATGACTTCCGACACGCCGGCCCGTTCGCGCCGTTTGTCGATAATGGCGAGGTCGGTTTCCAGCCGTTTGGCGAACGCTCGTGCCCGGACAACGCCGCCCACATCGGGTGACACCATTATCAGGTCCTTCTTGTGGAAGTTTTCCTCGATATGTCGGATGAAAACCGGCGCCGAAAACAGGTTATCCAGCGGGATATCGAAAAAGCCCTGAATCTGGCCCGCATGCAGGTCCATGGTCAGAACCCGGTCGGCACCTGCAACGGTAATTAGATTGGCGACCAGTTTTGCCGAGATTGGCGTTCTCGGGCCGGATTTCCGATCTTGCCTAGCATATCCGAAATAGGGCATCACCGCTGTAATGCTTTTGGCCGAACCGCGGCGCACTGCATCGAGCGCGACCAGAAGTTCCATTAGATGGTCGTTCGCCGGATAGGACGTGGACTGGATGATAAACACATCTTCGCCGCGCACGTTTTCCTGAATCTCGACAAAACATTCCATGTCCGAAAACCGGCGAACACTTGCTTTTGTGAGAGGAAGATTGAGATAGGCAGCAATCGCCTCAGACATCGGGCGGTTGCTGTTGCACGCAACGATCTTCATGCGTCGGTTTCCGGTCCCGGCGTCACGATTGCCGGTCTGATATAAATTTGCCCCGCGTCCGCTCCCCGATGCCGACGCAGGCGCAAATTACCAGTGGGGCAGGGGGGTGTAAACGCGGGCCGATTCTCACCGGCGTGGCGCTGGGCGGTTGAGGGACGCGTCGGCAATACGCCGCAAAAGATCTTGCAATCCGTTTGCAGTTGCGACCGCGATATTCCTTGCTACCTGGGGCCAGTTCTCTTCCAGTTCCTCGACGGCAATTTCGTTTGCCTGCTGCACCCTGCCCAGTTCACCCCCATCCGGTGTTAGCAGCGACCAGTCTATGGAAATCTTCCGTCTGTTCTTCTCCGTAGGTTCCAGG
The DNA here is from genome assembly GCA_913047365.1 of uncultured Alphaproteobacteria bacterium. Lineage (GTDB taxonomy): Bacteria > Pseudomonadota > Alphaproteobacteria > MPNO01 > UBA830 > CAJWUK01. The sequence continues at coordinate 2,072 of CAJWUK010000115.1, forward strand.
GCGATCGCTCCGGCGACGACAAGGGTTCCTCCCCGCAGTTGTGGCGAAACCCGAATGGAACGCCGCCTCAACGCGGTTTCAAGCTCGCTACGCAACAGCATCCCCGCTTCCGTCGGGGCGCCGATGATCGTTGAAACATGAAGGTTTCGCTCTGGGCGGTTGGCTGTTTTGTCGACAGGCGCAGCTGTCTGCGTCAGTGCGGCAATCTTGGTAATGGATTGGCGGGCAATCCGATCCAGAAGATTTTCATCGCCCTGCAGCCAGTCGGCACTCGAAACCCGGAGATTTAACAGCGTTGTTTTAACGGCTTCATTCGGATTGCTTCTAAGATTCCATCCGATTTCAATCTGGCGGAAGCCGTCTGAATCCGGGCGGGTGGTTGCAACGCCAGACAGAATTTTACTGCGGCTGTTACCGGTGCCCGTAAAGGCTATGAAGTCACGTTTCAAAAGCGCTGCCGCGATTTTTTCAGCGAGACGCTGTCCGGCCCCGCCCCTCAGTCCGGCAACCGGGCGGACGGCGATTCCGCCGCCTAGTTCGCTGTCGTGCAGGGGGTTACCCGATTTTTTGTAAGCACCAGGTTGAAAGGGCTGCGGCAGCGGCTGGCAGGCGGTGGCGCTAAGAACAGCTAGCAGAACCAGGGACGTGTATCCAGATTTATACGACACAGCTAACCATCAATCCCAGCAGTAGGGTTGCAATAAAGATAATCATGTAGGGCATTTCAGTCCGTGTCCGCTAGGGCGATGGCCGACAGCCCGCGTCCGTAATCGCCCTCTCCGCGATGGCAGGTGCGGCGGTAGCTGAAGAACGCCTCCTCTTCCGCATAGGTGTCGTTTGGAAGAGCCTCGGTATCGGCGATTCCCGTCTGTTCAAGGCGCGATGCTATGAAGCCCCGCAGATCGAAACGGTGTTTGCCGGGGTCGGAATCGGGGGCGAAGAATGCAGAAGCGGAAGGATTTGCGGCCAGAAACGGGGATGGGAATTCTTCACCCACCTGATAGGACGCCTGGGCAATGCAGGGGCCGATGGCGGCGCGGATGCGGGTCCGGTCAGCGCCCAGGTTTTCCATCGCCGTGACTGTATTTTCCATTACCCCGGATAACGCTCCCTTCCAGCCGGCATGGGCGGCCCCGATGACCCCGTTTTCCGGATCGGAAAACAGAACCGGCGCGCAATCGGCGGTCAGGATACCAAGTGCGATCCCCGGCTCCCGTGTCGCCATACCGTCCGCTGCCGGGCCGGAACCGCCCGATGGAACTCCCCCGTCGATGGTGATCACATTGGCACTGTGTACCTGATAAAGGGTCCAGAGCCTGTCGTCGGCGACTTTCATTCGGTTCGCGGCGCGGCGTTTATTCTCGACGACCGCGTCAGGATTATCATCCGAGCCAGCGCCGCAGTTCAACGACGCGTATATGCCTGTGCTGACTCCGCCATCGCGTGTAAAAAAAGCGTGGGAAACGCCGGGGCTGGTCAGGATGTTTGATGTCAGCATTCTTTGTCTTTACAGCTTTCAAATCCGGGCGGTGGGGGCAGTCCTTCGCTGCCTGCCACCATAACCCGGAACAAGGTGCCCATTCTATTCGCACTGATCAGGCGGTCCGTCGCGGACCGCAGGGTTGCGGCCTGTCCGGCGGCGGCGTTTTGGCACAGCTTTTCGGTCCGTTCTCGGATGCCGAGAGAGGCGAGAAAATCTCCCTGTGCTACGGGTCCAAATACCTGGGTATTGTTCCTAAGAAAGCGTTCCCTGACGGCGGCAAAATCGACATGGGCCGTCAAATCGGCGCTTCCCGGGTCAGCCAACGCCGGATGGTACGCGTGTTCGCGTACGGCCTGCAGCGTGTCGGCGGTGCCCGGCCGGTCGTGGCCGTAATCGATAAGCAGTGCGTAGCCCGGTGCTCCCGCTAGCCGCCGGGACAGCGTGTCGGCGAAAGATAGGATCGCAGGGGAATATTCGAAGACCGATCTGTCGGGAGCATCCTTCAGTGATCTGGGGACGATATCGGCTGTGTTTTCGGCGATGTCGCCGGGAAGAAAGTAGAATTTTTCTCCGTCAGTCCCCACCAGCCGTTCCGCCCAGCCGTTCGGCGTTTTTTCCAACTGGCATATCGGTAGGGCGTCCAGAAATTCGTTGGCTATAAGGATTGCCGGTCCGGCCGGGATTTCGTCCAGAGCGTTGTGCCATTGAGGTGTTTTTCCCTCCAGCGCGGCGTTCTGCACCTCTCGCAAGGCCGGGCTGGTCTCGACAAGATAGAGATCAATGGCTTGTCTAAAATCTGGCACCATATCGGCAGCGCGCAGGTAATCTTTCATCAGCGTGCCTCTGCCGGGACCGCACTCGATGATGTTGATCGAGACGGGGTGGTCCATCTGCTGCCAGGCCACGGCGGACCAAAGGCCGATCAGTTCGCCGAATACCTGGCTGATTTCCGGAGCGGTGACGAAATCGCCGCTGGTGCCGAACGGCTCCTTCGCCATGTAATAGCCGTGTTCGGGATGCGCCAGCGCCAGTTCCATGTATTTAGAAACCGGGATCGGACCGTTCTCGGCTATACGGTCGCGGATCAGTCGTTCAAGCGGCGACATTTTTTCGCGACCGGGCAACCAGCCAGATACCCGCAATCAGCATCGGCAGCGACAGCCATTGCCCCATCGTCGTTCCCACGGTCAGAAAACCAATATGGGCATCCGGTTCGCGGAAAAATTCGGCCACCGGCCGGGCGATGCCGTAACCAGCCAAGAATACGCCACCCAGAAAACCGGTACGTTCGAAATTTTCTCTACGCCTGGCGAACCAGAGGAGAACCAGAAACAGTACCAGGCCCTCGAGAAACGCTTCGTATAGCTGACTGGGGTGCCGGGGCAGGGGGCCGCCACCCGGAAAGACCATACCAAGGGGTGACTCCGTAACCCGGCCGTACAGTTCGCTGTTGATGAAGTTGGCGATCCGGCCCAGAAATAGCCCCACCGGCGCCGAGCAGGCGACGATGTCGCCGACCGCGATCCACGAATAGCCACGCCTGCGGCAGAACAGCCATACCGCGAAAAACACGCCCAGCAGACCGCCGTGAAACGACATGCCTCCCTGCCAGACGGCTAAAGCCTCCAGCGGGTTGGAGGCGTAGTAACCCCCCTTGTAGAACAGGACGTAGCCGAGTCGACCGCCTAGCACGATGCCGAGCGTCGCCCATACCACGAAGTCGTCGATATCGGCCTTGGTAATCCCCGACGGCGATTTTTTCGCCAGCCAGATCATGTAGCGCCAGGCGAGAAAAATGCCCGCGATGTAGGAAAGCGCATACCAGCGAATGGCAACCGGCCCGATTTCGATCAGGACCGGATCGATCACCGGATAGTTGAGGGTCAGCATGAACGGGCTTGCCGCCAGCTGTCAGGCATACCGGTCGTCAGCCATCAGGTAGCCCCGCACATAGGTGCCGACGCCGTCTTCCAATTCGGTCGCCGGTTTGTCGTACCCTGCGGCCCGCAGCCGCGACATATCGGCTTCCGTGAAATACTGATAACGGTCGCGGATGGCTTCTGGCGTATCTACAAAGTCGATGTTCGGTTCCAGCCCCATGGCGGTGAAAACGGATTTCGCGAGATCTTCGAACGTCCGCGCCTTGCCGGTGCCGACATTGAAGATGCCTTGGGTGTCGGGGTTGTCGGCAAGCCACAAGGCGATATCCACGCAATCGCCGACCCAGACGAAATCCCGCTTTTGTCCACCATCGGCATAGTCGGGGTGGTGGGACCGGAACAATACGGCCTTGCCGGTATCCGATATTTCGCCAAAATTCTTCAACGCGACGCTGAGCTGCTCGCCTTTGTGATATTCGTTAGGGCCGTAAACATTGAAAAATTTCAATCCGGCCCAGTGGTGCGGCCTCGGTCCGTTCTCGTGGACGATCCGCGCGATCCGCCGGTCCACGGCGTGTTTCGACCACCCATAGGTGTTCAAGGGCCGCAAATGGGCGAGGACATCGACCGAATCGTCGCAGGCGAAACCCTGCGTGCCGTCGCCGTAGGTCGCGGCGGATGATGCGTAAATCAGGGCGGCGTCGTGTTCGGCGCACCAATCCCATAGATCCAGGGACAGCCGGATGTTAGACCGAACGATCAGGTCCGCATCCCGTTCTGTGGTCGCGGAAACCGCCCCCATATGAAAGACCGTTTCAATATCGGGTGCGTTGTCGGATAGAAACTCGAACAGGTCTTCCGGCGGCAGGATGACAGAAAGTTCCCGCTTGGCGATATTCTTCCACTTGTCGTCGGAGCCCAGCAGGTCGCAGACCGCGATGTCGCGCGTGCCCCGTGCTTCAAGTTCCCTGACGATGTTCGATCCGATAAAACCGGCGCCGCCGGTCACGATAATCATACGGGATGTCCATAACGCATTCTGTTAACATGCGTTATAGGAGCCGCCACGCAATGCCGCAATCGCCGGTGCGATGGCGGCGGAAGTCGAAAGGAAGATCATGCCATGACAGGTAGAAACCGGATGTTCGAAGATGCTGCTCGTGTAGCCGGTGGTGCCATGGGCACCCTGTCCGGATTGCGGAGAGAGGCAGAAACCATTATTCGCCACCAGATCGACCGGATCCTATCCGGCATGGATCTGGTGACCCGAGAAGAGTTCGAGGCGGTGCGCGAAATGGCGGTCAACGCGCGGCTGGAAAACGAAAAGCTCGAAGCCCGGGTGGCGGCTTTGGAGTCATCCAGTGCGAAGCCCGCGACAAGGAAGAAAAAGGCGACGGCGCAAAAATCGAAACCTGCCGCCGGTAAACCCTGACCTCGCCCACTTATCCACTACATTTTGTGTGAATAAGGGGCAAATACCCCAAATCTGCTTGCGCCTCGAATCCCGTTCTGGCACCCTAAATCTGGTGCTGATCGGGCCTTCACCCCCACTATTTTGTGGTTTTGGCAGGTGAAATCCGGTCAAAGTACCGAAATTTCCTGGGGGTGGCCGTGACGGCACTAAGCAAAGAATTCGAGAAGTCCTTTCCTAATCCTCTCGACATGATTGAACAGATCGCGACTAGCCATGACTGGCTGTTCGAACGATCCAGCGACCGCGATATCGCGGTCGACGTGACCGGCCACTGGTGCGATTATCGCATGTTTGTCTCGTGGCATGCGGATGTGCAGGCGCTGCTGTTTGCCTGCGCCTTCGACATGCGGGTGCCGGAAAAGAAATCCAAATCGATCCATCCCCTGCTCGCGATCATCAACGAACGCCTGCTGGTCGGGCATTTTGACCTGTGGTCCGAGGACGGCTTGCCGGTCTTCCGCCATGCCTTGCTGCTCCGAGGTGCGGCAGGTGTCAGTCGGGAGCAGTTGGAAGATGTCGTAGATATCGCGTTTACCGAGAGCGAGCGCTATTACCCAGCCTTCCAGTTCGTGATCTGGGGCGGCAAGGAACCCCAGGAAGCGATGGCTGCGGCCATCCTGGAAACCGAAGGCGAAGCCTAATCACACACTGACAGGAGATACAGGCCATGACCGCATCGCAAAACGTTCTTCTTGTGGGCGGTGGCAAGATGGGTGGCGCCCTGCTGCGCGGCTGGGTGGCGCGTGGACTGGCCGCAGGCAACGTGCGGGTGATCGAACCGTTTGAGGCCGCTGCCGAGGAACTGCGGTCCGAACTTTCAGTTTCGGTACTTGACGGCCCGGATGCTCTGGATTCCGATTTCACCCCGGACGTGGTGGTTTTTGCCGTCAAACCGCAGGGCATGGACGAGATCGTTCCCGCATATGCCGGCATTGGCGCGGGCGGGCCAGTCGTGCTGTCGATCGCCGCAGGCCGTAATATCGCTTTTTTCGAGGGCGCGCTTGGCAACAGCACGCCGATTGTCCGTACCATGCCGAATACACCGGCAGCGGTTGGGCGGGGTATCACTGCGGCCTGCGCGAACCGAAGGGTGTCCGAGGAACAAAAGGCCGCCTGCCAGTCTTTGCTGGAAGCGGTGGGCGATGTCATCTGGATCGACGACGAAGGCCAGATCGATGCGGTCACCGCGGTGTCGGGAAGCGGACCAGCATATGTATTTTATCTGATCGAATGTATGGCAACTGCCGGCGAAGCCCAGGGCCTGCCCCCGAAGATAGCGGAAAAGCTGGCGCGGGCTACTGTTGCCGGCTCTGGAGAGCTTGCACGGCAATCGGCCGATGCGGCAGGGAAATTGCGCGAGAACGTCACCAGTCCAGGCGGCACTACTGCGGCGGCGCTTGAAGTTCTGATGGCGGATGACGGTATGAATCCGCTGATGAATGAAGCGATCGCCGCCGCTACCCGCCGGTCTCGCGAACTGGCAAGTTAAAATGCTGCTGTAAAGCCGCCGGAAAAACATATCGTCCGGCCCCAAATGGGTAGATAT
>CAJWUK010000116.1 GCA_913047365.1 uncultured Alphaproteobacteria bacterium
AAAAGCCCCGATCACGGCGGAGATATCCTGGTCATAGCGTTTCGAGATTTTGTACGTCCGAAAGGTCTGATTGCCGGAAAGTTTTGGAACCCGAATGCTGCGGATGACTTCTCCTGGCTTCAGATCGGTTTTTCGGTAGTTCAGAAAAAAATCTTCCGCAGCCACTTTGCGTTCACCCTCTGAAGACGCCAGGGTCAAGGTTGCATCCAATGCGATCAGGCAGGGTGGGGTATCGCCAATGGGCGAGGCGTTGCCAATATTGCCGCCAAACGTGCCCAGATTGCGGATTTGGCGCGACCCGATCCGTCGGATCATTTCGGCGAAGGACGGATACAGACGCTCAATAAAGGGCAGCGCCTCGGTGTAGGTTACGGCCGCCCCCATGATCAGCGCCTCCTCGGTTTCCTCGATTTCCTTCAACTCGGTAACATGGGCGGTGTGGATTACCAGCGGCGGTAACTGTCGATCCTTGCTGACGGAAAGCCCGAGGTCGGTTCCGCCGGAGAGCAGCATGGCCTCCGGATACGTGCCAAACAATTTGGTGAGTTCATCAAGGGACCCCGGCGCGAAGAAAGTTTGATCGCCGATGGTATGCACCCCTTCCCGCGCCGGCGGCGTGGCGGGCAAATAATCGATGGCGGATCCGCAGGCTTCCCTCGCTGAGTCCACAATCGGGCGATAGCCGGTACAGCGGCAGAGATTTCCTGCCAACGCATCATGAATGACAGGTTCGGTTATTTCCTCATCCGACTGACCAAGCGCGAACAAGGCCCCGATAAAGCCCGGCGTACAGAAACCGCACTGTGTTCCGTCCCCTTCTGCCATCGCCGCCTGTATCGGCGTCAGCTTACCGCCGTTGATCTTTTCCAGCCCGTCTACTGTAATGATTTCCGATCCATCGGCCTGACCGATCTGCATCAAGCAAGAATTGACGGCTTCGACGCGTCCGTCGATGACCCTAACCAAGGTGCAGGCGCCGCAATCGCCCTCCGCACAGCCTTCTTTTGTGCCCCGCAGGCCAACAACGCCCCGCACATAATCCAGCATCGTCATTGTCGGCGAAATATTTTCTGCCGTGTGGTCTTCGCCGTTTAGGACGAAGCTGATCATTTTTCGCCGTCCGGCATGCCGGCACGGATCCAGGCCCCCAGCGCCTTGCGTTCTGCATCTGTCATCTTCGTCTTGTTGCCCAGCGGCATCGCCTTAGAACGCACTGTCTGCTTCAGCACCCGGGCGCTGTGCTTACGCAGGTCAGCAGCGGTTTCCAGCATCACGCCGCCCGGTGCCTTTTCCACGTCGGGATCTGTCGTCTTCACCGCGTGACAGGACGCGCATCTCGCCTGAGCAATGGCGACCACATCACCTGCTGACGGCACACTGACCTTGGCAGACGGGTCCTCCGCCGGCTGCCAACTAAGATAGACAATCAGCAGCGCCATCATCACAGCCGCAGACGGCCACTGCCAGCGCAGTGACATGATAGGGCGGCCGGTATGCATAAGATTAAAGAAGTGGCGGATCGTGCCGCCCACCAAAAGGATCAGCGTCACCACCAGCCAACTATTGTCGTTGTCGTAAAGCATCGGATAATGCTGGCTGATCATCATCAGGATCACCGGCAACGTCAGATAGTTATTGTGGGTGGACCGGTGTTTGCCCTGTTCGCCCAGGCGCGGATCCGGTTCTTCACCCGCCAAAAGTGATTTCACGACCTTCTTCTGGTTTGGGATGATAATAAAGAACACATTCCCGACCATGATCGATCCGACCATGGCACCCACATGCACGAAGGCTGCCCGACCGCTAAAAAGATGCGTCAAGAAATAGGCGGAAAAGGCGATCAGGACAAAGACCGCTGCCGACAATAGCAAAGGATGAGAACTGAACGGCGACCTGCACAGCAGATCGTAGATGATCCACCCAGCCGCAAGAAAGCCGACACTCGTCAGGACTGCTTCCGTCTGCGTTAGATCGAGGACAGACTTATCGATCAGATAACTCTCGGCGCCCCAGTAATAGATGATCGCGAGCAGCGCGAAGCCGGAAATCCATGTGAAATAGGCTTCGTATTTGAACCAGTGCAGTTCCTTTGGCAATTCCGCCGGCGCAACCGTGTATTTACGCATCAGGTAGAAACCGCCGCCATGCACGTTCCAGGATTCCCCGCCGACACCTTCGGGTAGGTTTGCGTGCTTCCGCAGGCTGAGATCGAGAAAGATGAAATAAAAGGACGTACCGATCCAGGAGATGCCGGCAATTACGTGCAGCCAACGGAAAATCAGGCTAAGCCAATCTGCATAGGCGATTTCAAGCATGGCGTTAGCTGCCCCTATAGGTCGAATACCCGAAGGGCGAAATCAGTAACGGCACATGATAGTGCTCGTCCGCCGCGGAAATGCCAAACCGCACCGGTACGATATCCAAAAACGCTTGAGAGGCCGCGCCACCTCCCGCTCCGGAAAAATACTCACCCACATAGAATCTCAATTCATAAACACCGGGACTGAAGGCATCCCCTTCAAGAAGAGGCTCATCACAGCGCCCGTCATTGTTGGTGGTGACGGATGCTATTACCTGCAACGATCCGTCCGGTGACACCGAGAGCAGGTCTATACGCACACCGGCAGCGGGACTGCCGTTGGCTGTATCCAGAATATGCGTCGTTAGACGCCCCATCGGCCGCCCCTGTCGAATTGTATCCGATCGAAACTTTTTATGTTTCAGTGCAATCGGAAAGGAAGCCTACAGGCGCGGCGAGACCTTCGCAAGCCATGAGTTCAGATTCTCCGGCATTATTAGCCATTGAACCTAAAAGCCCTAAATTCCTCACATAATTAACTCATTCCGATAGGTGTGAGTGACTTCATCAGTGCCTAATCTTCTTTTCCTATCAAATTCCGTTGTGAATATAATTGTATACAATTATAAATTAGGGGGGAGTCAATGAGGCAGAAGTTGAACAGACTGAAAAAACCCTCCGAAGCTTGGATTTACGATCAGGTTTTCAGCGCCATCCTCGACCAACGGCTGATGCCGGATACCAAGCTGACGGAAAAGGATCTATGTGACGTCTTCGGCGTAAGCCGCACCATAATTCGAAAGGTCCTGCTGCGCCTGTCTATCGACCGTGTCGTAGAACTTCGCCCTAATAGGGGAGCGGTAATCGCCGCACCTGGACCCGAGGAGGTACGGGAAATCTTCGAGGCCCGGCGCCTTCTGGAAGATGGCATCGTGGCGGAGGCGGCTGAAAAGTACGGGCCTGAAGATGCCCAGGCACTGAAAGAAATCGCACTGAGGGAGCGTGAATGCGCTTATTCCGGCAAACCCGGAGACGCTATCCGGCTGTCGGGCGATTTTCACCTTAGGCTGGCGGATATTGCCGGAAATCGTCCACTACGCGAATTGTTGCGCCAGCTTGTGGCACAGACCTCGCTGGCAATTTCTCTTTACGCACCCGGAGGGGTCAGCATGTGCGATGACGATGACCACGACCGACTAATCGCCGCCATTGCCGATGGCAATCGCGGATTAAGCCGCCAAATAATGCACGAGCACCTGAGTGAATGCGAAAGAAGCCTGTTGTTACAGACAGAACAGGGTTGTAACGATTTGCACACCGTGTTCGCCGACGTGATGGCTGCAGAATAATCATGACTGGCAAAAACACCCCCTACCCTCGTGATCTTGCCGGTTATGCCGGAAATCCGCCCCACCCAAAGTGGCCGGGTGGCGCCCGCATCGCCGTTCAGTTCGTCATCAACTATGAGGAAGGCGGGGAAAACGCGATCCTCCATGGAGATAAGGCATCGGAAGCATTCCTGTCGGAGATCATCGGCGCCGATGCCCGTGTTGGCGTCCGCCACATGAGCATGGAGTCCATTTACGAATATGGCAGCAGGGCTGGCGTCTGGCGCCTGATGCGGTTGTTCGGCGACTACGACATACCCGTCACTTTCTTTGCAATCGCTATGGCCCTCGATCGAAATCCGGTGATTGCGGAGGCGGCGCTGAAGGCGGGTCATGAAATGTGCAGCCACGGCTGGCGCTGGATCGATTACCAGTACGTGTCGGAAGACGTCGAACGCGAGCATCTTCAAACCGCCATAGATATTCATACCCGCATTTGTGGCGAGCGGCCATTTGGCTGGTACACGGGCCGCACCAGCCCAAACACCAGAAGGCTGATCGCGGAAGAAGGTGGGTTTCTCTACGACGCCGACGATTACAACGACGACCTGCCGTTCTGGGCGGAAGTAGCCGGAAAACCGCATCTGGTCGTGCCCTATACATTGGATGCCAATGACATGCGCTTTGCTACCCCTCAGGGTTTCAATTCAGGCGATCAGTTCTACGGCTATCTCAAGGATTCCTTTGACACGCTTTACGAAGAAGGCAGCGACAGCCCGAAAATGTTATCGATCGGTCTCCATTGCCGCCTGACCGGCCGGCCGGGTCGTTTTGCTGCGCTTAAACGGTTTGTGGAATATGCAAAGGGACATCAGGACGTCTGGTTTGCCAGAAGGATCGATATCGCGCGGCACTGGCGAAAACATCATCCCTATGACGCAGCAGCAGGCGCATGATGGAACCAGCCAACGAAAATCGGCGTATTCGCCCTAGCGAAATGACCATAGAGGAGTTTCTCAACGCCTTCGGGGGTGTCTATGAACACTCCTCCTGGATTGCCGAAGCCGTATTCGAGGGCGGACTGACCCGGGACTTCGACACCATCGCCGGGTTGCATGATGCCCTGCGCAACGTGGTGGACAACGCCAGCAGAGAAAAACAGCTCGCCCTTCTCCGCGCCCATCCCGATCTTGCCGGAAAACTTGCCGTTTCCGGCGAGCTGACGGCAGAATCGACGGATGAACAAGCCAGCGCCCAGCTTGATAAATGCACGCCCGAGGAATTCGAGGAATTCCAGTCACTGAACGATACCTACAAGGGCAGGTTTCATTTCCCCTACATACTGGCCGTCCGTGACCGCAACCGGCAGGAAATCCTGCAGAATTTTCGGTCGCGAGTGAACAATTCGCCCGACACCGAGTTCGCGGAGGCTTTGAAGCAGGTTCACCGGATCGCACTGCTTCGTATCGAAACCATTATGCAGGATAAAACGGAATGATCGACACAGCCCTGGCCATCCGTTCTGAGGAAACCAAACCCGATTTTGCCACCGGTGCGGTGAACCTTGCTTCACCCCGCCTGGGAGCAAGCGTAATTTCCGTTAGCGACGAGTTTTTCGCCCCGCGGGAACGCATGCTCGACGATACCCCGCCCGTGTTCTACCCGGATCGCTACGACGAAAATGGTAAATGGATGGACGGCTGGGAAACCCGGCGGCGACGCGGAGGTGGAAACGATCACTGCATCGTAGAGTTAGGCGCAAAGGGCATAATTTCCGGTTTCGATCTGAACACGCGGTTTTTCACCGGCAATCACCCGCCCCGGGCGAAAATTGAGGCCGCCCTCTCGGGTACACTGCCTGACCAAAGCACCGAGTGGGTGGAACTGGTTCCTGAATCCGAGCTCAACCCTGATTCCCCCAACCTGTTTCAGGCCCAGAACGATCAGCCCTTCAACTACCTGCGTTTGAACATTTATCCCGACGGTGGCATCGCCCGTTTCCGCGTCTGGGGTGCGCCCGTCTGCGAATGGAAACTTCAGGATCCGTCCGGGCATTACGAGCTGTCGGCCATCATCAATGGCGGCCGGGTAGTGGGATACAACGATGCTCATTACGGAGATCCGTGGGTGATCCTGACCCCCGGACGTGGGCAGAACATGGGAGACGGCTGGGAAACCCGCCGCCGCAGAGAACCGGGAAACGACTGGATTGTTGTCGCGCTGGGCGCCGCCGGAAACGTGAAAAAGGTCGAGGTCGACACCGCGCATTTCAAGGGTAACTATCCTGACCGGTGCAGCATTCAAGCAGCACGTCTAGAAAACACCTCTGATGAGGATATCCTCGTAGACTGCGAAAACTGGCCGGAAATTATGCCGGAACAGAAGCTGCAAATGGATCATATCCACACCTTCGAAGGCGATGCCTTGAGCGCCGCGGGGGCAATGACCCACGTGCGCCTGAACATATACCCTGATGGCGGGGTCAGTCGGCTTCGCATCTTCGGTACCCTCGAACAGGAGGACTAACCCTGGACACCATCCAGCTTTTCCCTGACCCCTTAACCGCCGAAGGCTTTTCTCCATTTGGCGACGTCATCCAGATCGCCGGCGCCGAACGCATTGAAATCAACGAGGGCACGACCGAAAGATTTCACGATCTCGCCAGCATCGATGTTGAGACAAATGACGGCAAACCCATCGTCAACATTTTTCGAGGGCAACCCCGCTCGCAGCCTATCGAAATCAAAATGGTGGAACGCCACCCGTTGGGGTCTCAAGCCTTCATCCCCATGCAGAACGAGCCCTGGTTGATCGTTGTCTGCGATACCGGCAATAAACCCGAACCCATTACCCTGCGCGCGTTCCTTGCGACGGGAAAACAGGGCGTCAATTATCGACCCGGCGTGTGGCATCATCCGCTGCTTGTTCTGAAACCCGATCAGGATTTCCTGGTCGTCGACCGGGGTGGTCCCGGCGAGAACTGCGATGAAGTGTGGTTCACCGGGGTGTCCGCAAAAGTCGCGGTGTGAACGATCAGACCCGAAAGCTCAGCAGCCCGCTGTCGATTAGAAAATAAACCCCAATTGTGATAACAGCGGCGATCACCGTCGCGGCGCCGGCCTTCAGCCATAGACGAGGCTTCATCGGCGCACTTTCGACATTGCCGGTTTCAACATTCTCGCCCGCTTCGTGAAACGACCGCGCACCAAACGGCAGCGTCATGAAAAATACCAGCCACCAGACGACGACGAAAACAAGGATAGTCGAAAACCAGGTCATTCAAATTCCTTATACGCGCACCACATGAACATCGGTTACAGGCCGCTTTCCAATACTGTCGCGGAGTGAGCGCCGGACCGCAACCCGCGCGGTCTCCGCCACAGTGTCATCATTGCGTCGGTCTCCGGGTGAAAGATCGTTCAGTGCATCGATAATGGCGTCCACCGTTTCCTCCCAGGTATCGTCCTCAGACGCGTCCTCCAGCACCCCCTGAACCGTCAATTGGGGATCTGCAAGAAGCCTGCCTTTGCCATCAAGAACGATCGTCGCAACAGCAGCGCCGTTATAGCGAATACGATTACGTTCCCGAATGACGGTACCGTTTACTGGAACCAGACGGTTGCCATCTACTCCGAGCCGACCAGTCGAAACGTGATCCACAACTTCGGCGCCCCGGTCGGAAATACGCAATAACGTTCCATTTTCGGCAATTGGCGTATGCGGTATCTGGCAGGTATCAGCCAGGCGTTTCTGTTCCTGCAGATGGCGCAGCTCGCCATGGATGGGGACTAGGATCTGTGGACGGATCCAGTCATACAACTGCATCAGCTCACCCCGAGCCGGATGGCCCGACACATGGACGAAACCGTCCTGTTCGGTCAGCACATTAACGCCAAGACGCGCCAACTGGTTCTGAACCTTGCCTATGGCCAGTTCGTTCCCCGGAATCTCGCGCGACGAAAAGATGACGGTATCTCCCGGTTCGAGCGTCACATTGGGATGTGAGCCGGAGGCGATCCGTGCGAGCGCCGACCTGGGTTCACCTTGACTACCGGTTACACCCATCAAAACCTTTTCCCTCGGCAAAAAACCGATCTCGGATTCCGGTACAAAAGGCTCAATATCGCTCAGATAACCGCATTCCCGGCTGATATCCACGATGCGCCATAGAGAACGTCCGACAAGGGAGGGGTTTCTCGTCGTTTCCACCGCCGCCTTGTTGATTGTCGCCACCCGGGCCACATTGCTGGCAAAGCTCGCTACCGCAACCCGACCCTCACAGTTACCAATGATCTCAATCAGGCTTTTCTGAAGTTCGGCTTCGGACCCGGCTTCCCCATCCACAAATACATTTGTGGAGTCGCAGACCAGCGCCAGAACGCCGGCGTCTCCTATTTCCCGTAAGGATTTTTCGTCTGTACGCGGGCCGACCAGCGGCTCCGGGTCAATCTTCCAATCCGTTGCATGGATCACGGTCCCCGCCCCGCAGCGGATTGCCAGGATGTTAGCTTCGGGAATGGAATGGGCCGCGGGAACGAAGTCTACGCTGAACGGGCCTATATCCGCGCCGCCACCGACCGGCACCTCGGTCAGGTCAATCTTGTCAAGAAGGTCGGCTTCTTCCAGCTTGCGTCGCAGCAGGCCGCAGGCAAAAGGCGTTGCGTATATTGGACAGCGAATCTTCCGCCACAGATACGGTACGGCGCCTAGATGATCCTCGTGGGCATGTGTGATTACCAGACCGTCCAACCGATCAAGATTTTCGAGAACGAAGGCAGGATCGGGCGTCATCACATC
>CAJWUK010000117.1 GCA_913047365.1 uncultured Alphaproteobacteria bacterium
CGGGAGCAGTCACGGACAGCCATGCTAGAAACGAACTCAAAGCGGCGCCATCGCGAACGTGCGCAGCTTTGGTCCCTTCAATCTCAATATCGTTCTTTCTGGCCTTGGGTAGAACACAGGGATCCTGGCCGGTCGATATGGTTGCGCCCGCTTCCTGCAGTATCAGTCTAACAGCTTCCGGAACAGTAGCCGGATCAACCCGAACGGTGTACTGCTCGCTACCCAGCCTTGCCAGAGAATCTTCAAAAGCCGCAATGTCGTGCACACTAATTCCATCGTGCAGGGCGTTTTCAACAGCGATTGACAATTTTCGCTGATCCAGGAACCAATCGACCTGACCGGTGGCATGGACGATGGCAAAACTCAATACCAGCGGTGTATTTGGAACGTCCGAACCACGGATGTTCAACAACCAAGCAATAGAATCCGGCGTAGTTAACACCGCCGCGCAAGCCTTGGTTTCGTTAATTAACGACGAGATATTCCGGCATTTAGTTTGCGAATCTATCCCAGCAAATTCTTCATCCTGCAAATGAATGGGGCTAAGGGGCGACGGGGGCTGGTCTGACCATGCCTCGTCGACAGGATTATTCTGAATGGCAACCAGTTCCACACCGCAGGACACACAGGCATCGCGCAATCCCTTTGCACCGGCCGACGTATGAAGCCAGGGGTCGAATCCCAGTTTGTCGCCTTCCGAAAGATGATCTCTTATCCAACTCTCCGGTGGCGTTTTGGTGAGGTGTAACGGGACAAACGTTTCCGTATCCACTTGAGTGCGAACCTGAAGCGTATATCTGCCGTCCACGAAAATTGCTGCTTCATCCCGCAGAACGATTGCCAGGCCTGCCGATCCACCAAACCCTGTCAACCAGGCAAGCCGCTGGGACCGACGCGCGATGAATTCGCCCTGATGTTCGTCTGCCAAAGGCACCAAAAAACCGTCCAGCCCGGCGTCCGCCATTCTCGCCCTAACGGCTGACACACGAACCCGCGGCGCAGGCGATACACTAAGGCCATCAATTCTATTTAGGCGGCATTCCTCAATTGCATCAGTAATTTGTGCCGCATTAAACCCGTTGAACAGAGTGGTTAGGCGCTCCGCGACCTCAGGCAGGCGGGTATCAATGGCGGAGGCAGCAACACCTTCCAGCAAATCTGAATCTATGACACCCTCCGTTCCGGCCAATTCCGGTCAATATATAGATATTACGCAGAAAACATCACTACGAATGGGTCTGGAAATTTCCGGGGTTGCATCATGGACGTCGGTTTTTGCGTTCAAGGCAGGAAAGTGAGTAAATGCGAAAATTTATTTTAGCGGCAACCTTGCTGCAGACTGCGAACGCATTAGCGTATGCCCACTCCCAGCCACAACGAGGAAAAAAGTTCGAAGACTGAGCCGTCAGGTGCAGACAGGTCCAAGATAATAAAACCGGGCTCTGCATTTTATCTTAGAATATCATTTTGGTTCAGAGCGGGAAACGATTCCTGGGCGTTCAAATCGCGAGGCCGGCAACAGACAACCTTTATATCGTCGGCATAACGGACCCGGTGGGGATATTGCTGTCGGCGGGCATCATCATGTTATTTGAAAAAAGGCACCTGCAACATTCCAAGAGCGTTTGTCTGTGGTGAATGGCTGCAAGGGACAGCTTCCCCTTACCAAGGATTTTCAGAGAATTTTTTCAAGCTCAAAAAAATTGTCGGGTCGTCTTTAGACAAACCCAACGGACCGCCGCTTCGTGTCTAGTTTTCGTTAAACTGGTTCGCCGATTTGTACGCCAAACAGCGGGTCCATCAACCCTTTTTTGAGAGGATCAGAGTCTCCCACTCGTTCTCGTTCGCCCTGTCGACAAGCATAAATTCATGTTGCTGGTAATGGCTCAATACCTCTTCCACCTGTTCTGTGAGTATGCCGGAGAGGATCACGTGGCCTTCAGGAGCAATCGCTTCCAAAATTTCGCCAGTCATTGTGATCAGCGGGTTCGCCACAATGTTCGCGATCACCAGATCAAAGGGAACCGATGCCTGAATCGCAACATCGTTTAAGCCCTCAGACACATGAAACGAGATATTTTCGCTAACCCGATTGATACGCGCATTCTCAACGGCAACTTCAATGGCGACGGGGTCGTTGTCGCCGGCCACTACCCGGATGCCGAACCGTTTCGCCAAGGCGATAGCCAAGATACCGCTTCCGGTTCCCACATCCACCGGGTTTCGCGGGCTATCTTCGATGTAGAGCTGCTCGATCGCCCGCAAACACCCCCGTGTGGTCTCGTGATTTCCTGTGCCAAAGGCCATCCCCGCGTCGATCCGTATTGCGATGCTGTCGGTAGGGGGTAATGTTGTAACGTGCGATCCGTGCACAAAATAAGGACCAACATGAATTGGGCCCAGGGACTGTTCTGTTTCCGCGACCCAGTCCCTCTCTTCAACCAGGCGTATCTCCAGGCTCGAAATCTCGTTTTCAATGCCTTTCCTAGTTCCGAGCAGGAGGGACTCGACATGGGGACGAGACGGCTCATCCGCGCAATAACCTGTTAACCGCCAATTTGGGGTGCCCGGAACTTCAAAGCTGGAAAGTCCGATCGTAATGTTTTCCAGCGCTGCTTCGAAATCCGCCAGCCTCTGGCGCGACGGAATTTCAACAACGATTTCCCAGATATTAGGATTTTGGCTGCTTTCCTGCGTCATGCAGGTGCCACGAAGCTTTCCATCACCTTCTTCCTGCCCGCTTTTTCGAATTCGATCTCCAGCTTACCGCCATCGTTCGACCGAACAGTTCCATATCCGAATTTCTGATGAAAAACGCGGTCGCCGATCGCGATGACCCCCGCATTTATCACCTCACCACCTCCTGGCGACCCACCGGCCGAGGGTTCTCCTTCCTTCATACGACGATAGCCTGGCCCGCGCCCAGTTCGCGATTCGACCCAGGTTACCTCCAGCGCTCCCATCCCCGGTTCCGGAATACCACCGGATAGGCCAGGCTCCGTCACGTGTTCCACCAGATCTTCCGGCAGTTCATCGATAAACCGGGAAGGCGCACAGGCGAGCCACTGATTGTAGACCCGGCGGCTTGAAGCATGGCTGATCCATACCCGGCGGCGGGCACGGGTAATTCCAACATAGGCGAGACGCCGTTCTTCCTCCAGCGCTGCCGACCCGCCGTCATCGACCGACCTTCGGTTGGGGAACACTTCTTCCTCCCACCCAGGAAGGAATACATTGTCGAATTCCAATCCCTTTGCGGCATGGAGCGTCATTAGGCTCGCCAATTCACCAGCGGCGGCATCGTCCCGATCAATAACGAGGCTTATGTGCTCCAAAAAGCCGGCGAGAGATTCAAATTCTCCCAATGCCGAAACCAGCTCTTTCAAATTTTCCAACCGCCCGGGGGCATCCGGTGCCTTACTAGCCATCCACATGCCGGTGTAGCCGGATTCATCGAGCACGGCCTCGGCCAGTTCAACATGGTCTGTCACCTGTGCCTCGAAACGCCAGCGGTCGAACATTTCGATTAGTTTTCGCAAAGACGACCGTGCCTGGGGTTTGATTTCATCCGTTTCAATCAACTGACGGGCTGATTCGTACAGGGGAATTTCCTGTGCGCGGGCATGTCTGTAGACCGTCTGTATTGTCGCCGCGCCCAAGCCCCGACGGGGGGTGTTGATAATCCGCTCCAGAGCAAGATCGTCATCCGGCTGGGCAATAACCCTTAAATAGGCGATGGCGTCTCTTATCTCCTGCCGCTCGTAGAAACGGGGCCCGCCAACCACGCGATAGGGCACCCCCAGCGTTATCAGGCGTTCTTCGAATTCACGCATTTGGAAGCTGGCGCGAACGAGGATGGCGATTTCGTTCAGCGAAGTGTCGCTTCGTTGCAAGGTTTCGATTTCATTCCCGACAAATCTGGCTTCCGATTCACCGTCCCAGACCGCGTGTACTTCCAGCGGATCGCCTTCTTCCGCTTCTGTCCACAAGGTCTTGCCAAGGCGCCCGTCATTATTTGCAATCATATGCGACGCCGCCGACAGGATTTGCTGGGTCGATCTGTAATTCTGCTCCAGACGGATTATTCTTGCGCCGTCGAAATCCTTCTCAAACCGCAGGATGTTGCCGACCTCGGCACCGCGCCAGCTATAGATGGATTGATCATCATCGCCGACGCAGCAGATATTGTTTCTGCCCTGTGCCAAAAGGCGGAGCCAAAGATATTGGGAGACATTGGAGTCCTGGTATTCATCAACCAGGACATAGTGAAACTGTCGTTGATATTCGGCGAGAACGTCTGGTTTTGCAGTAAACACCGTCAGGCAATGCAACAATAAGTCGCCAAAATCTGCGGCATTCAGAATGATCAGTCGTTGCTGATACAGTTTGTAGATCTCGCCAATGCGGCCATCGGCGATGTCGCCCGCTTCGGCAACTCCGATCCGGTCCGGGGTCAGCCCTCGGTCCTTGAAGCGTTCAATTGCCGCATGCACCGCACGTGCCGGCCAGCGCTTGTCATCAAGCTCCTCGGCCTCAATGATCTGTTTGACCAACCTGATCTGATCGTCCTGGTCCAGAATCGTGAAGTTGGATTTCAGGCCGACCACTTCGGCGTGACGGCGCAGCATACGGGTTGCGATGGCATGAAAGGTCCCAATCCACAATCCTTCGGCCGCACCGCCGATCATACGGGATACCCGGTCCCGCATTTCCCGCGCCGCCTTGTTGGTAAAGGTGACGGCAAGTATCTGGTTGGGCCACGCTCGGCGGGTGACGAGAATATGGGCAATACGGGCGGTCAGTACACGGGTCTTTCCGGTACCGGCCCCGGCAAGTACCAGCAAGGGGCCGTCAACAGTCTCTACTGCCTCTCGCTGCTGATCGTTCAGACCCCTTAAATAGGGTGCAGTAGGCGTCGTCGCTGCCGAGGTTTCAGGTATGGCAGATTGGTTCATTGCCAGAGTATACCAGCCCCGTGACACCCGTTCACGATTCGTAGAGAGCGCCAATTGCCCTTTGCGCAGTCGGCCAGCGTCCTTAAAATCAAAGATATCGAGTGGAGGCCAACAGCATGAGAGTTCTCCTAAGGCTTGCTTTGTTTGTCACTCCCCTGCTTTGCGTCGCGACACCTAGTCCCGCACAGGATATCGCCGAACATTTCAAAGCAATCGTCAAAGTTTCGTCTATCGTACCGGGTGACGCCCGAACAGCCGATACTCTGGGGACCGAACGTCAGGGTAGCGGGGTCCTGATCGACAACGATGGGCTGATTGTCACGGTTGGATACGTCATTCTGGAAGCGGTATCCGTCGAGATCGAAACAGCCGATAGAAAAATCTATCCAGCAACGATCCTCGCTTACGACCACGACACCGGCTTCGGGTTGATAAAAATTGCCAAACCGCCTGACGTTAGACCACTTGAACTCGGAAAATCGGGAGAACTGAAACAAAAGGCGCCGGTTTTGGCCGCCGCCTTTGGTGGCGCTACAAATACCACCGGTGCCTTTGTCGTCGACCGACGGGAGTTTGCCGGATACTGGGAATATCTACTTAACGACGCGATCTTCACGTCGCCGCCATTTCCACAGTTCGGTGGCGCCGCCCTTATCGATCAAAATGGAAAACTGGTGGGCATCGGATCGCTGATCGTCCCGAATGCGCTGGAAGAAAACGGATCGATGCTGTCTGGAAACATGTTCATTCCGATCGACGCGCTGAAACCGATCCTTGCCGACCTGATCACAAAAGGACGGTCAGACACAAAAAACCGTCCCTGGCTGGGACTTTATTCGGAGTTCTTCCGTGGCCGACTTTTCGTATCCCGCGTTCCGGAGAGCGGGCCGGCCTGGGCCGCAGGCGTTCGGCCCGGTGATATAGTCCTCAGGGTAGCCGGCAAACCGATTTCCGGCCTCGCGGATTTTTACCGGAAGGTATGGGCATTGGGTGATCCGGGTGTAAAGGTTCCTTTGCTGGTTTTGCGAGGGAACGAGCCAAAGGAACTGACCGTAAATTCGACAGATCGATACAAATGGCTTCGTCTTAACCCTACTTTTTAAGTTTGTTTACGATAGACATGAGGTTTAGGCGCCGCTCCACTAGGTATCCACTTGGTGGACTCACGTAACGTGGCGACAGCATTAATGCCGGACACGGAAGATCTTGCCTGGTTATCCAGCTATTTCACTGCCTGCAAAACACTGTCTGAAGCACTTTTCGCCGACATGCCCGAAGACCGGTGACAGCGTATCTCGACCTGGACGACTGCAGTTCTAGAAAGCCTGAGGGACGAACAGATCGCCATGTCCGATATCCAGTTAATATTGAGATCGCTTGCGGGGCTTGCCGTGTGGGATGAGGAAACCCCCGATGGGATCGCCAAACAGGAACTTCGGTATCACGCGTACTATCTGATTATCGGAGCGCTTGAACGTGGATGTGACAAAATTTCGATGCTGGATCTGGGTGACGAAGAGAACTCTTAAACTTCCCCTCGTTCCTCGCGACGAGCTTCGAGAAGCGCCCGGTTGTACACAACCATCACATCAATTTCGTGAACAAACCCGACCAACTTCATCGATTCCCGGTCTTCCACGACTCCGACATGTTCCTCCCCGGTGCTTTCCATCATTTCCAACGCCCGTTCAAGGCTATCATCGGACGACAGAACCGGAGGATGAAGACGCGCGACATCGCGGGCATTGACGACGTCGTCGATAGAATGATCGAAGGCGCCATCTGAGAGATCTGCCAAAGTAATCGTGCCGAAAAGCGATCCTTCGTCATCAACGACGAACAGTTCTCCGTGCGGAGCTGTCAGAAGCTTTTCCCTGACGCCATTGATATTCAGCCCAAGCGGGATGGGCGTGTATCGAAGGCTCATCACGTCGGCGACGCGGGTAGTTGCCATCAAACCGGACTCGCGTCCCCCCTGAATATTGATGCCGCGCCGATCCAGTTGCCAGGTAAAAAAGGAATGTCCTTTTATTTGCTGGGTAATTACTGTGGAAATCACCACGGCGACCATCACCGCGATCGTCAGGGCATAGTCGGCAGTTAGTTCGAATACGATCAGAATCGTCGATATAGGCGCCCCGAGCACCGGCGCAGCAACAGCACCAAGACCAACCAGCGTATAGGCGGAATGACCGGACGATAGTTCCGGTAAGATCTCGGTGGCGATCAGGCCGAATGCACCGCCCACCATGGCGCCGATAAACATCGAAGGAGTGAACACCCCACCACCGAATCCGGCGCCGATACAGATTGCGGTTGCCGCTGTTTTCGCAGCGATTAGTGCGATCAGAATCGCCAGGTCATATTGGCCGTTCAGCGCCTTATCGGTTGCTTCGTACCCGACCCCCAGCACCTCCGGAAACGCCAGTGCGATAATTCCTACGCAGAGGCCGGCACCTGCGGTTTTCAGGTAATTGGGAATCGGAACCGATCCCGCCACATTGCTGGCGAAGGAAATGGATCTCAGGAAAATGATCGCTGTCAGCGCGCACACCACCCCCAGCATGGCAAATGCGGGGAACTCCCAGAACGAAACAAGAGAATGATCAGGAATTATGAAGGCCGGGAAATTCCCGAAATAAAGCCGCGTAATGATCGTTCCGATAACGCCGGCGATAACAATCGGGGCAAAAGCACTTAGGGCGTAGTGGCCGATCACGACTTCCAACGCGAAGAACACACCGGCGATTGGCGCGTTAAAAGACGCGGATACTGCCGACGCCACTCCGCAGCCGAGCAACGTAACTGCCTGTGACCGGCTCAGCCGCAACCGCGTGGCAACCAAAGAAGAGAGTGTGGCTCCCAGATGCACCACCGGTCCTTCGCGCCCGACCGAGGCGCCGACACCGATGGACGCCGCGCTGACGGCTGCGGCACTGAGTCCTTCCTTAACTGTGATCGACCCGGACCTAAGCGCCGCCGCCTCCATCACGTCGGCAACGCCTCGTGGCCGGCGGCCAGGCATAAAGAAATGCACGAACAATCCGATCAGCAGGCCGCCAATAGTCGGCACCAGAAGGATATGCCAGACTGGAAGGTCGTGAATGACATCCGACATTTTTTCCAGCGAGGCACCGAAAGTCCCGGTCTGGATCAACACCACCAGTTCCCGGAAAACCACGGCGCCGAAGGCGGCGGCCGTGCCTGTAACAATCGCCAGAACGATCAGTATTAGCTGCTGATTTCGAATAAACCGCGTCAACGGTTCCAGAATAGGCGTACCAATCACCGCGCGGCGCACCGCCGGGGCGCGACGTTGGAAAAAGAATTATGGAATGGATTCAATTGGTTGAACGCCATCCAACTAGGTTTATCGCGGACGGCGGCGGGAAAAAAGCGAAAATTGAGGGCTGGAAGCTATTTTCGCCGAATTCCGATAAT
>CAJWUK010000118.1 GCA_913047365.1 uncultured Alphaproteobacteria bacterium
CTTGCTATTCGCCGGTGGAACCGGGATCTGGTTTTGTGGCGTGACAGCGGTGGCGACTACCACCTTCAGGACGATCGGTGTCCCCATCGCGGCGCGCCGCTGTCGCTTGCCCGACACGATGGTGACCGGCTGACCTGCGCCTATCATGGCGTGGAAATTAGGGGCGATGGCACTGTCGCCAATGTTCCGGGAGAACCTCAAAGCGATCTGGTTGGTCGGTGCGCGGTGAACACCTACCCGGTCGAAGTGCATCGGGAGGTCATCTATGCCTGGCTGGGTGACGGAATCGGTACACCGATCGCGCCGCTGACCTTGCCAGAGCGTCTTACCGGCGACGAATACGATTCCTTCCTTGCTTACGCGGAGTGGCGCTGCCCTTACCGGTACATCGTCGACAACAACATGGACCCCATGCATGGGGTGTTCCTACACCAGATATCCCATTCCATGTCGGAAGGGCCCAAGGAGGCCGAATTCACCAACCGAAGCACCGACACCGGGTTTGTGTTCGAGAAAAAGGGCCAGAAGGACGTCAATTTCGACTGGTCGGAATGGTACGACTTAGATTTTCAGGCGGTGTGTCTGGAGATACCGTATCCCCCTAGCGGCGGGCCCGGCGGGAGCTTCGGGATCGTATTTCACGTAACGCCCATCGATGAAACCTCCTGCGCCTGTTTTTTCTGGCGTCATCGAAAGGTATCGGGATGGGAGCGCGATACGTGGCGGTTCCTATATAAGAATCGGCTTGAAGGACGGCACTGGCATGTGCTGGAACAGGACCGGCTGGTGGCCGAGCGCATGGCAGCGGATGCCGACCGGCAGGAATACCTGTACGGTCACGATGTAGGGGTCGCGAGGGTGAGAAAATTGATGGCCGATGAAGCGGCGCGGCAGGCCCGCGCCATTGAAGAGCACGCGCTGGCGGCGGAATAGGATTAAGAAAAGAGAGGGATAGAACGATGGATAAATTGACGAAGGTTTCCGTTTCCGGTGTGCCTGAACCCGAAGGAAACATCTACAGCAACTGCTTGAAGGTGGGGAACCAGCTTATCCTCTCGGGGATGATCGCGTCGGACACCAGAGGTGACTGTTATCAGCAATCGGTAGACTGCTTCGAAAAGATCAAAACCCTGATCGAAGGCGCCGGTGGGCGGATGGAAGACGTGGCAAAGCTGAACATCTATCTCACCGATATGGAAAACAGACCCGATTTCGGCAAGGCGCGCAGCGAATACTTCTCCGGCCGAATGCCGTGCTCAACGCTGGTCGCGATCACCGCGCTCGCGGCGCCGGGCGCGCTGGTCGAAATCGAAGCGGTGGCCTTTATGGGAGCTGGGACCTAAAGTTTAAGCCGCTGGCACGGTCTAAACTAAGTCGAAATTAGGCGACCGCGTTTTCAGCTTTCCATTCCGCCGCAAGGGCGTTGCGGTCCATCTTGCCGCGCTGGGTTTTCGGTAGTTTGTCCCGGAAAATAACCTCATGCGGCATTTTGAAATGCGCCAAGTGCCTGCCGCAATGTTCGAGTACGGCCTCTACTGTCAGCCAATGCTCGACTTTCGGCTGGATATAGACGATGACCTGTTCGCCATAGACCGGGTCAGGCACGCCGACGGTAGCGACGTCGGCGACGTCCGGCATCTGCAGAATGACGTTGTCGATTTCCAGCGGCGATATGTTTACACCGCCCCGGATAATCAGATCTTTTTCCCGGCCGGTAACAAACAGAAATCCGTCCCCGTCTATGAAACCCAGGTCTCCGGTCAGCGCAGACCCTTCGGCGTTGATACGGATAGAACCGTCATCACCGAGATAGCGGTAACGTCCCGCTGGATTGCCGTTCAACTGAATTTCGCCGATTTCGTCGTTAGGCAGGGAATTACCCTCCGCATCCACAATGGTGACTTTCTGGTAGTTTACCGGCTTTCCGACAGAACCCAGTTTCCGCGAACTTTCATGACTGCCCGCGATCCAGCCAACTTCACTGGCGCCGTATCCCTGGCAGACGAAAATGCCGAAAGTTTCCTCAAAACGCTGCCATTCCGACACCAGCAGCGGCGCCGAACTGCTGGTTATATAGCGGAGAGACGGTGCCGCGCCCTGCCCGCGGCCCGCTTCCCGGTTCACCAGCATATTGATGACGGTCGGGTTTCCTGCTGCGACGGTTGCCCCATTGTCGTTGATCCAGTCGAAGAAACGGCTGACAGAAAATTTTTGGGCAAGTAGTAGCGTGAAGCCTTTGGCAATAGTTCCGATTGCTGACAATACTTGTGCCGACATCCAGTTCATGGATCGGTAATCCAGCACGCGGTCTTCGGATGTGATTCCGAAAGCGTCCAGGATGGGCAGGGTGTTGTCGTAAAGTTCGGCATAGGAACAGACGACGCCTTTGGGTTTGGACGACGTGCCGGAGGTATAGAAGATGGAGATGTCGTCGGTTCTGCCCGCCACTGGCCAGTTGCCCGTCGAATCTTCGTATTTGTTGAACTCCTTGAAGATGCCAGTACCGCTATTACGATCCCATTCGCCCAGCGAGAACCAGTCGCCCTCCATCCGCTCGCTCAATGATTCCAGGACCGAGAGGCTAGGCTGGGCGATCACTATTTTTCCGTCCACCGCCTTCAGGATCTGTTCGAAATAGCTCTCGTTCATCTCCACATGGATAGTGCAGATCGTGCATCCGTATGCGAGAGAGGAGAGATAGATAATGAGGTGTTCGATCGAATTGTTGGACAGCAGGGCGACCCGGTCGTTCGCGCCGATGCCGCGATCTTCATAAAACCGCCCAATCCGGTTTGCCATAGCGAACAACTCGCCGTGGGTGATGTCCTTTGCCTGATCGAGTGACCGAATGGCGAGCTTGTCGGGGGTGTCCCGCGCGTTCTTTTCCATCCAGGCGAAGAATGTGCCGCTGTCCTGCAAGCCGTATTTCATCCCGTATCCGCCAGCCGCCGGTTAATTTTTTGGTTAGAAGTATGAGTTAGCTGTCCGCGGAATTTATCAGACCATCCATTGGTCGCAACCCGACCGTGCCGCATAAAAATTTCGAACAGGACTTGAACTTCGCGATGATTTAACATACTATCCATGTAGTCAGTATCTTTCGAAGCGCAAAAAACACAGAATTCCGGGAAAAACCACTATGGATTACCCGCAAAAAATGTTTTGGAGGCAGTATGTCGACAGAAGCAATGAAAAAAACAGCGGATGGCGAACTGCGGATCGATTTCCGGACAAGCCCCGACCACTACCGTCACTGGAAGCTTAGTGTCGATGGGCGCGTCGCGCGCCTGGCCCTCGATGTCGATGAAAACGCGACGCTCTTCCCTGGATACGAACTGAAGCTAAACTCCTACGATCTCGGCGTTGATATCGAACTTTACGACGCGTTGCAGCGCATCCGTTTCGAACACCCCGAAGTCGGATCGGTCGTGATGACGTCGGACAAGGACCGGGTCTTCTGCGCCGGCGCCAATATCCGCATGCTGTCGCAATCGACGCACGCGCACAAAGTGAACTTCTGTAAATTCACCAACGAAACCCGGAACGGAATCGAAGACGCGAACGACAATTCTGGCATCCGTTTCATCGCCGCCGTCAACGGTGCCTGTGCGGGCGGCGGCTACGAACTAGCGCTTGCCTGCGAACACATCATGCTGATAGATGACGGATCATCCACCGTTTCTTTGCCGGAGCTGCCACTGCTTGCGGTTCTGCCAGGCACCGGTGGGCTGACGCGCTTGGTGGACAAGCGAAGCGTTCGCCATGACCGGGCAGATTTCTTCTGCACGACTTCTGAAGGTATTCGCGGCAAGCGGGCGACTGATTGGGATCTCGTCGACGAGATTGTTCCGCGGTCGAAATTCGACGATTCGGTGTCCGAACGCGCTGCCGAGTTTGCTGCACACACCGACCGGCCTGCCGACGCCAAGGGCATAGCCCTGACGCCGCTGAGCCGGACAATCGAAGACACCCGTATCGTCTATGACACGCTAACCGTCGATATAGACCGCGATCTGGGGACGGCGACCATCATCATCAAATCCCCGTCCGGCGATCTGCCCGTGGATTTGGCCGGAATAGAGGCCCAGGGTGCGGCATTCTGGCCGATGGCCATGACACGCGATCTGGAAGACGCGATCATGGAACTGCGGGTAAATGAAAAGCAGATGGGTACCTGGGTCTTCAAGACCGAGGGCGACGCCCGACAGGTTGAAGCGGCTGATAAACTGCTCCTCGACAACGCCGATCACTGGTTAGTTCGTGAAATCGTTCTGTTCATGAAGCGGACCTTCAAGCGTGTCGATGTATCGTCGCGGTCGATCATCACCTTGGTGGAACCGGGAAGCTGCTTCACCGGTACCCTGCTGGAACTCGTTTTTGCAGCCGACCGCTCTTTCATGTTGGACGGAACCTTCGAAGGATCTAATCAGCCGGAGGCGACGGTCGTAATGACCGGGATGAATTTTGGCCCGCTGACGATGCCGAACGGGCTGACCCGCCTCCAGCATCGTTTCCTGAACGATCCGTCGTTGGTCGAAGACGCCGAAGCCGAGCTTGGAAAGCCGCTTGAGGCAGGCGATGCCGATGATCTTGGCCTCGTTACCTTCATCCCTGACGATATCGACTGGGAGGACGAGATCCGGATCGCTATTGAAGAACGGGCGAGCTTCTCTCCCGACGCGCTGACCGGTATGGAGGCAAGTCTGCGCTTTGCCGGTCCGGAAACGCTGGAAACCAAGATTTTCGGACGCTTGTCGGCCTGGCAGAACTGGATTTTCCAACGGCCCAATGCTGCCGGAGATGACGGGGCGCTGAAGGTTTACGGCTCCGGCCAGAAGGCCACCTACAACAAACAGCGAGTCTGATTTTTTCCGCCTTGCCAATAGTCGAATTTGAGAGTCCAAAGGACAAGTAAATGACTGCCATCAATTACAGTGAACGTATCCCCAACAATGTCGATCTCAGCGAGAACAGGCGATTGCAGCGAGCGCTCGAATCGTGGCTTCCGAATTACTTAAGCTGGTGGGACGAACTGGGGCCTGAAGGCACGCAAGGTTATGACGTGTATCTGCGCACCGCGGTGGATGTTAGCGCCGATGGCTGGGCGCATTTCGACTATGTGAAAATGCCGGAATACCGCTGGGGCATTTTCCTAAACGAACCGGTGCCTGACCGAAAGATTTCTTTCGGGGATCACAAGGGCGATCCTGTGTGGCAGGAAGTCCCCGGTGAATACCGGTCGACCCTGCGCCGACTGATCGTCACCCAGGGCGATACGGAACCCGCGTCGGTTGAACAGCAAAGGCTGCTGGGTCTGACCGCACCGTCGCTATATGACCTGCGTAATCTGTTCCAGATCAATGTGGAAGAAGGCCGCCACCTGTGGGCAATGGTCTATCTGCTTCATGCCCATTTCGGCCGCGACGGCCGCGAGGAAGCGGAAATGATGCTGGAACGTCATTCCGGCGATGAGGACAAGCCGCGTATCCTGGGAGCGTTCAACGAACCCACGCCCGAATGGCTGTCGATGTTCATGTTTGCGTTCTTTACCGACCGGGACGGCAAATATCAGTTGGCCTCGCTGGCGGAAAGCGCATTCGATCCACTGGCGCGGACCTGTCAGTTCATGCTGACCGAGGAAGCTCACCACATGTTCGTCGGTGAATCAGGGGTCATGCGTATCGTCCAGCGGGCCTGCGAGGTGATGGACGAGATAGGCTCAGACGATTCCGAACGCGTGCGCCAGGGCGGTGCGATCGACCTGCCGACACTGCAGAAATGGATCAATTTCCATTATTCGGTATCTCTGGACCTGTTCGGTCAGGAACTATCCACCAATGCTGCGAATTATTACACACAGAGTCTTAAGGGCCGTTTCCACGAAGAGAAAATCGACGACGATCACATACTGGTCGATGCGACTTATCCCGTGCACATGCTGCAAGGCGACAAGATCGTCGAAGAAGATCACTCCGCACTGACGGCGATCAACGAAAAGCTTCGCCAGGATTACATCGACGACTGCCAGCGCGGTCTGAACCGGTGGAACAAGGTCATCGAAAAGCACGGTTACGATTTCCGGTTTAAATTGCCGCATCGCGGCTTCCACCGCGCCATCGGCAATTTCGCTGAGGTCAGAGTATCGCCGGACGGAAGGGTGATTTCTGAGGCCGAGTGGACCAATAATCTGGCCGACTGGCTCCCGACCAGCAGCGACCGCGATTTCGTGACGACGGTGATGAAGCCATGTTACGAACAGGGCAAGATCGCCGGGTGGATCGCGCCGCCGACCCGCGGTATTCACGGCAATCCCTTCGACTACGAATACGTAAAATTCAATAGCTGACCGGAACAAGGGCGGGTCCATCATCCGGCCTTCTTCCATCCGTCCGGTATGGACGGTAAAACAGAATTAATACCGGTCAAAAGACCGGAGATGATCAAGGGGAGTAAACGATGGAACCCAACACGGTTCATATCGACAGATCCGGTAATGCGCCGCTTTTCACCTTTGCGGATTCCTTCAACGTGTCGGTCCATATGATCGACCGGCATCTGAATGAGGGGCGTAGCGGCCGGATGGCCTATGTCACCGATGATGAAGAGGTGACCTATGCACAGCTAGCGGAACGGGTGAACCGCGCAGGCAACGGGATTCTCGCCGCCGGTCTGAAGCCGACTGAACGCCTGCTCATGATAGTCAAGGATTGCCCCGAATTCGTTTATCTGTATTACGGCGCGATCAAGGCCGGTATCGTTCCGGTTCCGATCAACACGCTGCTGCGCGCCAAAGACTATCAATACATTATAGAGGATTCCGACTGTACGGGTCTGATCTATTCGCCGGAGTTCGCCTTAGAGGTGGAACCTGCCCTCGCCGAAGCTTCCCGCGAGCCGGGTTTCGTTACGCAGACCGAAGGCGCCGGCGGCGTAAAAGAGATGATCGCGGGCGCAAGCGTCCAGCTTGACCCCTATCCGTCGGATCCGATGGCTGATTGCTTCTGGCTATATTCTTCCGGGTCCACCGGCCGGCCGAAAGGAACCGTACATCGCCAGCGTGATCTGCTGGTTAACAGCGTGCTTTATACCGAACCCGTCCTTGGGATTACTGAAGACGACATCATGTTTTCGGCGGCGAAGCTATTTTTCGCCTATGGTCTGGGCAACTCGATGAATTTCCCCTTGAACTACGGGGCATGCACGGTGCTGTCGGACGAACGTCCGACCCCGGAAATGACCTTCCGGATCATCGAAAAATTCAGGCCCACCATCTATTACGGGGTGCCGACGCTTTACGCCGCGCAGTGCCGGGCGCTGGAAACGGAGAGCCCTGATCTGTCCAGCATTCGCATTTCAGTCTCCGCGGGTGAATCGCTGCCGGCGCCGATCTTCCATCGCTGGAAGGAAAAGGTGGGGCACCCGCCGGTCGACGGCATCGGCTCTACCGAGGGCACACATATTTTTATTTCCAACCGGCCCGAAGACGCGAAGCCGGGCACAAGCGGCAAGGTGCTGCCTGGTTATAACGCCCGGATCGTCGATGAGGACGGCAACGACGTTGCCCAGGGGGAGGTCGGCGCTTTGTGGGTGCAGGGCCAGTCCATCGCGGGATATTATTGGAATCAGCCGGAACGGACCGAACAGACCATGCTAGGCGACGACTGGCTGAATACCGGTGATACCTATACTCAGGATGAAGAAGGTTATTACGTCTATAACGGCCGCTCCGACGACATGATCAAAGTCGGAGGAATATGGTGTTCGCCCATCGAGATCGAATCCCGACTGATCGACCACCCCAAAGTCCTCGAAGCTGGCGTCGTCGGCCGCGAAGACAGCGACGGGCTGGTCAAACCCGAAGCGCATATTATCCTGAAGGATCACAGCGATGCCAGCGATGGGCTGGCCGACGAACTGCTGGAACATTGCAAAGACGGCCTTGCCCGGTACAAGTATCCACGCTGGTTCTATTTCGTCGAAGATTTACCCAAAACCGCGACCGGAAAGATTCAGCGTTTCAAACTGCGCGCGGGCGAGTAATCTTTCCTTCACATCGTTTGCGGGAAAAAGCCATGCCCAAGGTTCTGTCCGACGATCAGATTTCTTTCTATCACGATAACGGTTACCTGGCGCCATTCGACGGCGTCAATCCGGCGGACGCGGCAGCGATGTGCGAAGACCTCAACGCCTTCGAACGCGATGAAGGCATGCGGGCCTCAGAAATCGTGGTCAAAGGGCACCTCTGCTTTCGGCGATCCTATGAATTTTCGCGTCATCCCCAAATTCTGGATGTGGTTGAGGACCTGATAGGCCCGAATATCTACGCATTGTCGTCCCGGTTTTGGATGAAGCC
>CAJWUK010000119.1 GCA_913047365.1 uncultured Alphaproteobacteria bacterium
CAAATGGAAAACTGGCTGAAGGTAATGCAGGAAGAAATCATACCTTTCCAGGTGGGCAAAGGCATGGTCATTGCAGCCAGTTTCCGTGGCGAAGACGACGATAGCGTCTATGTCTGGATCCGTCGTTTCGAGAACGAGGCCGAACGCGAACGCCTGTATGACGAGGTCTATGGCAGCGATTACTGGAAAGACGATGTCAGCCCGCGCCTGTCGTCTATGCTGGACCGAGAAGCCATGGTCGTCACCCGACTGACCCCGACAGAAATGTCAATCCTTCGGTAAATCCACACGAGAAGACGCATGAGCGACGCCAAGGGCCCGTTCCGGGCCGACCATGTGGGCAGCCTGCAGCGCCCGGATTCCTTGTTGAAGGACCGCAAACGCTACAAGGCTAGCGAGATATCCGCCGACGAGCTGCGTGAGAAGGAAAACCAGGCTATCGCCGGCGCGGTCAAGATGCAGGAAGATATCGGCTTGCAATCCATCACCGACGGCGAATATCGGCGGGAAAACTTTCACTTCGATTTCCTGGACAAGGTGGGCGGGGTCGATTTTCGCCGCATGATGCCGGAAGGGTCGGAAGGAGAATCCGTCGACCCTGAAATGGCGCCGTTCGTTGCCTTCATCACGGGAAAACTGTCGCGTCCGGCGAGCGGGATCGAAGTTGACAACTTCAAGGTGGTGCAGGGTCTGACAGATCGCACACCGAAGATTACCGTGCCGTCACCTACCATGACCCATTTTCGCGGCGGACGGGATGCCATCGACAAAGATGCCTATCCCGATATGGACGGCTTCTTCGACGATTTGGCCCGCGTATACTGGGAAGAAGTTCAGGGGTTGGCCGACGCCGGGTGTCGCTACGTGCAGTTCGACGACACTAATCTCGCCTATCTGTGCGATGAAAACATGCGCGAGGCAACGCGCAATCTGGGTGAAGACCCGGACGAATTGCCTGCCACCTATGCAGACATCATAAACAAATCGATCGAAGGCCGGCCCGACGACATGTCCGTCTGCATCCACATGTGCCGTGGCAACGCCCAAAGCCAGTGGTTTGCCTCCGGCGGTTACGAAGCAATTGCCGAAAAGGTCTTCAGCCTGACCAAGGTGGATGGGTTTTTCCTGGAATATGACGACGACCGGTCCGGCGGGTTCGAGCCCCTTCGCTTCATGCCGAAAGGAGGGCCTAAGATCGTGCTTGGACTGATGACCACCAAACGCGGCGAGATGGAACCCCGGGACGAAATTCTGGCCCGGATCGACGAAGCTTCCAAATACGTCGATATCGACCAGCTTTGCCTGTCGCCCCAGTGTGGGTTTTCGTCGAACGCCGTCGGTAACCTGATTAGCGTGGAGGACCAGGTCGCCAAGCTGCGCAACATTGTGGAGATCGCCGAGGAAGTGTGGGGTTGATCGAAGGAAAAGCTGCGGAATGGACGTAGCCCCCCGCACCCAGAACGCTCGGCTCGGCATCGGGCTTCTTTGCACCGGTGTCGCGTTTTTCGGCATGGGCGAGGCCTGCGTCAAAATACTGGCCAAGGATTACGACATCCTGCAGGTCGTCTGGGCGCGCTATGTTTTCCACGCTCTGGTTTTCATCCTTATTTTTTCCCGCACCGGCATCATCAGCCAGATGAAAACGTCGCGGCCATTTCTGCATATCGCGCGGTCGATCACGTTGATGCTGGGCACAGTCACATTCTTTACCGCCCTGATATATCTGTCCCTACCAGAAGCAGTCGCCATCAATTTCGCTGCGCCACTATTGGTAACTGCGCTGTCGATCCCGTTTCTGGGCGAAAAGGTGGGGCCCCGGCGCTGGGTCGCCATCTTCGTCGGGTTTCTGGGCGTGCTAGTGATCATCCGCCCCGGTCTGGGGGTGATGCACTGGGCCGCGATGCTGCCCCTGTTGACGGCAATATGCTACGCTGCCTATCAGATCATGACCCGGATCGCGGGGCGTACGGAGGATACTAAAACCAGCCTGTTCTGGACGTCGACGGTCGGCGTGATTGTAATGTCTTGTATCGTGCCGTTCGTGTGGAAAGCGCCGGATGCGACGGCCTGGGTCATTATGGTCGCGACCGGCGCGTTGTTTGGTTTCGGACATTATCTGCTGATCCGCGCATTCGAGGTCGCCGCGGTCTCCACCCTGTCGCCGTTTCTGTATACCCAGATCGTCTGGGTGACAATCATCAGCGTGATCGTGTTCAACCAGATCCCTGATTCCTGGTCCTTCCTGGGCACCGCCATCGTGATCGGCAGCGGGCTGTATATTTGGCACCGGGAGACGAAGGAAAAACAGACCGCTGCCTGAGGTTACATGATCGACGGCAGTTCTTGCTTCGGCTGGCGTGCGCCCAAGGCGGCGGTATCGGGATCGGCCTCCGTGTCCCAGTCATCCGCCTTGTAACGCCCTCCCGTGTAGCCAGATGATTCGTCAGCACAAAGCCACAAGATTGCAGGATTCATGATCTCCGGCGGCAAGGGTGTCCGTTGCGACACACCGGTAACCATACGGGTTTGGGTCGCCCCGCCGGGCAACAAAACGTTCACGGTGACACCGTGGTGCGCCGCTTCCTTCGACCAGGCCACACTCATAGCTTCGAGGGCAGCCTTCGAAGCTCCATAGGGCGAATTCATTTCACGGATCATCGATCGGTCGCTGGTCGAGACGTTGACGATACGGCCGAAGCCGCTCTGTATCATGTGAGGTCCAACGGCATTGCTCATATAAAACGTGCCAATGACATTGGTGGTCATAGTCTCGGCCCAGCGATCTGCATCTGTTTCCCAGAACGGCACAGCTTGCCCGCCCGTAGTTTCTCGCACGTAGGAAATACCGCGCGCGGCGTTGTTGATCAGACATTGCAGATCGCCAAATTCAGACAGAGCGAATTCCACCGTCCGCACGCAATCATCATGACTGCTGATATCCGCCTTCAAGGGCGCGACGGTTCCTAGAAGATCTTTCGAATGCGCGACCGTTTCATCCAGCGAGGACCCATCGCGGGCCGCGGTGACGACCACATTTGCGCCCCGTTCAGCCAACGCCAGCGCCAGGCAACGCCCGATCCCCTGTCCGCCACCGGTAACGATGACCGAACGTCCGTCTAGAGAGTGATAGGCATCCGGCCCCTGAGGGCCGGATGCCGGAGAATGATGCACGGATCAATCTCCCGCGACGTGCTTTCCGGGTACCCAGCCGCTGTCGGACAAGTTAGAAAGGCCAAATTCCAGCGGGCGGGGCTCCAAGTCGGTCGCCATGGTGTCGTTCCACCGGTTCAGCCACCCAAAAAGACAAACTGCGGCCACCAGTTCCACAATCTGATCGTCATCGAAATACCTGTGCAGTTCTTGCATGTCTTCGTCCGAGACGGCGTTGGGCGATGCCCCCGCCCCTTGGGCCATCCGCAGGACGGCCCGTTCGGCATCGTCGAACAGATCGCTGGTTTCGTACTCCCAGATCGCTGCAACTTTTTCGGGTGGTACGCCATCGACGACGCTGGCGGTTTCCGCCGTATGGGAGGAACAATACATGCAGCCGGCCGACCGGCTCGCCATATAGCCGGCCATCCGCTTCAGGGGCAGCGGAGCTTTGCCGGGTACTCCGATCACTTCGCGGGCAAGGCGGGTAAACGCCCGGAGGATACCGGGCGATCGGCCCATGGCAAAAAAACTGTTGGGTACAAAACCAAGTGCCTGTTCAGCGCGGGAAAATATATCTTCCAAGTCTGGGACGTCTTCGCGGCGGATAGGTTCAACGCGGGCCATTTGCTTCTCCGGCAGGTGAGTCGTTGACCTGTATCATATTGATGAGCAAAGAAGTTGTCGCCCTTGGGTCATAGAATTGTTTATTCTGGGTCAGGTCACTGGCTGTTAACCCCGGCCCCGATCAACGTTCTGGTCGGGGACCCCCCCGGTTCCGAATATGTAACCCGACGCTCCAACCAGCTTGACCACTCCGCGCACCGTGGCGGACGCGACCTGCAGCGAGACGGCCGGAAAGGCCCGTTTATTCGGCGAAAGCAGAATTCCGGGGCCTGACCAGAATTGTCACCGGACGATTTCCACTGTCATGTTCCAAGCGATTGAAATCCTTTCACCATCTCCGTGATATGCATTCACATAATGATTTAACCAAGCGGGAAAGATCATTAACAGGCCTGGCTCAGGTCGGATGATTTCTTTTCTGCCGTGCAGATTTCCCGGCCGGGGATCCATGAATTCGAAATTCCCGTTTCCGGGTTGATCAGGATAAGGATCGCCTGATGCAACGTAATAGACCGCCGACCAGACGGCGCCGGGATGATTGTGCACTTTGTTGTACCCGCCTTCGCGTAGAACATTCGCCCAGGCCCCACCATAGGGTTCCGCCTTTACCTCATCTCCCGGCTGAAGCGGAAACATGCTCGCCGTGAGATCTTCTCCAGATCGCAGAACCCACTTGCACAAATCCCGAATTTCGGGATTGGGCCAATCCCAGAGATCGGCGGTCGAATGCCATCCGCCGACATTACTCTGTTGTACGCCGGGGTCCGACTTTTCACGTTCCAGAACGATCTTCCGAATACGTTTATTCCTGGATTTGGCGTCCTTCATATGGCGCCGCAGAATAACCGTCGGAAACAAATTGGACAGTTCTTCCGGCCGGCAACTGCGCTGCTGGCCCTGCTGTGGTTTCGAATTCATGCGATCGATATAGCGACAATTCGAGGACGGATACAAGCGACCTGATGTAGTTCAATTCTGTCGTAACGGTCGATGACCTTAAACCTGATGGGGGTTGAATCTATTCTATTTCCGGTGCGGACAGTTCACGACAGGACGCCCGGCCGCCAATCTGCGCTTCGGTCCGCGCCTGCAGTTCGTCGAATGAAATACCGGGGACCTTTTCCCGGACGACCAAACCGTCGGGCCTAACATCGATGACAGCAATATCCGAATAGATGGTGTTCACAACCCCCGGACCGGTCAGGGGATAGGTGCATTTTCTAACGATTTTAGCGTCGCCTTTTTTCGTATTGTGGTCGGTCATCACAAATACCAGCCGCGCCCCGACCGCCAGATCCATGGCGCCGCCGACCGCGGGCACGGCGTCCGGTCCACCCGTCGACCAGTTGGCCAGATCGCCTTTTTCGGAAACCTGGAAAGCACCCAGCACGCAAATATCTAGATGGTTGCCCCGGATCATGCCGAAGGAATCCGCGTGATGGAAAAACGATCCTCCCGGTAGCATAGTCACCGGCTTTTTCCCCGCATTGATCAGGTCGTAATCCACCTCATTGGGGCCGGGTTCCGGTCCCATTCCAAGAATGCCGTTCTCGCTGTGAAAAACGATCTCCCGGTCTGCAGGAATGAAATTCGCCACCAGTTCGGGCTGGCCAATACCCAGATTGACGTAATTGCCCTCTTCGATGTCTTGGGCGATTCGCCAAGCCACCTGACGACGGGTGAGTTTTTTGGTCATTCCGCAGCCCCCGAAACGTAGTGAACGCCGTTCTCTATCATCTCGCGTTCACTTGCAGGATTCGTTACTTCGACGATGTAATCCACATATATGCCGGGTGTGACAACGGTTTCCGGGGGAATGTCACCCAATGGAACGATCTGTCTCGCCTGCACTATGGTCGTCCTGGCCGCGGAGCACATGATGGGCCCGAAGTTTCGCGCGGCCAAACGATAGGTCAGATTGCCCCACCGGTCCGCCAGGTCAGCTTTAACCAGCGCAAAATCGGCATGCAACGGCTCTTCCAGCACATATTCTTCACAATTATAGGTTCGACGCTCTTTCCCGTCTGCCAGCGGCGTTCCGATCGACGTTTTGGTATAGAAACCACCGATCCCCGCACCCGCCGCCCGAATTCGTTCGGCGAGAGTGCCTTGGGGAACCACTTCGAGTTCGATCTTTCCTTCCCTGTACAGATTGTCGAAGACGCCTGAATCCGTTGAGCGCGGGAATGAGCAGACCATCTTGCGAACATTCCCGGATTCCAGCAGGGCAGCCAATCCGACATGACCGTTGCCGGCATTGTTGTTGACCAACGTCAGTTCCCTTGCTCCGTGATCGATCAGGGCATGGGTAAGTTCGGTGGGATTACCGGATTCCCCGAACCCGCTGATCAGAACAATCGCGCCGTCCTCAATCGTGGAAACAGCATCCTGGAGGGTGTCGACGATCTTATTAATC
Source organism: uncultured Alphaproteobacteria bacterium (assembly GCA_913047365.1). GTDB lineage: Bacteria > Pseudomonadota > Alphaproteobacteria > MPNO01 > UBA830 > CAJWUK01. The sequence continues at coordinate 6,194 of CAJWUK010000119.1, forward strand.
ATTTGCGTGTGTATCTATCAAAAATCCGGAGCCGGACTTTATTGCAACGCCGGAAAAATGGCGAGCGCTCAATAAAATATCATAAAAACAATATTTTATGGATTTTTCGAGATAGGATCTTTCCGTTCTTCAGGTAGGCGGCGTCGGCTTCAGGATGGAGCTACCCACGGAAATTGGCGAAGGAAATCCTGAAGGTGTTTCAGAAAAAATATTCTGGGATTGACCCTGTTCCCAGCTGAGACGAGAGTCGTCGCATGTCCTCTCTCTGCCGGGATTGCCTGTCAACTGACTTAGCCGACGACGCATCCGCCTGTCCACAATGCGGTTGCGCAAGGCTCGTTTCCCACCCGGAGCTTCACAGCCTTTTCATTGCCCATATCGACTGCGATTCCTTTTATGCAAGTGTGGAGAAGCGGGACAATCCTGACCTGATAGAAAAACCTGTCCTAGTGGGCGGCCGCAAGCGTGGCGTTGTTATGGCCGCGTGCTACTTGGCGCGGAAATATGGCGTTCATTCCGCCATGCCGATGTTCAAGGCGCTGAAGGCCTGCCCCGATGCGGTCGTGATCCAGCCGGACATGAAGAAATACAGACGGATCGGGCAAAAAATCCGGGAAATTATGCGCGAGGTGACACCGCAACTCGAACCGATCTCGATCGACGAGGCGTTTCTCGACCTTACGGGTACGGAGCGTCTCCACGGCGGCAGCGCGGCCCGCACGCTGGCGCGGCTCGCCGCGAATATTCATACCGCCCACGGCATAACGGTAACAGTCGGTCTCAGCCACAACAAGTTTCTGGCCAAACTGGCATCCGGACTGAACAAACCCCATGGCTTCACTGTTATCGGGGTCGAAGAAACCATTCCGTTTCTGGCAAAGCAGGAGGTATCGCGAATATGGGGTGTGGGGAAAGTGTTTCAGCGCAGGCTGGAAACGGACGGCATAACAACCATCGCCCAATTGCAGGAATATGATGGAACCGAACTTGTCCGCCGGTATGGGGAAATTGGGGGCCGTCTTGCGCGGCTGTCCCGCGGGGAAGATTCCCGCAAGGTCACCCCCGGCGGAGGTCGCAAAAGCCTCTCTAGCGAAACCACCTTCAGAGAGGATCTGTCGGATCCTGATAAACTGAAACGCATTCTGTGGTGGCAGGCAGAAAAAGTGTCCGCCGGGGTCAAGAAAGAGGGCATAGGCGGTCGAACCATTACTCTGAAACTAAAGACGTCTCGATTCCGTACGCTCACCCGCTCGCGCACCTTGCCCCACCCCACACAGCTTGCAGAAGTGATTTACGCCGGCGCCGCCCCATTGCTGGAAAAGGAAACGAACGGCACCGAATATCGCCTGTTGGGAGTTGGGTTGTCGGATTTTCTCCCGGCGGATCATTGCGACCCGATTGATCTCGCCGACCCGGACGCCAAAAAACGCAAACAGTTAGAAAGCGTCGTCGACGCGTTAAGGGAAAAATTCGGAACCGATGCGATCGGCAAGGGCCGCCGGCTGGAAGGGTCTTCCTAGAATGGAACGTAATTAGGCGTTCATCGAAAACACGGAAGCGATCTGCGAGAGACCCGAAGATTGATCCCCCGCTTTGTCATGTGTTGACCGGGGCGGATACAATGTTAAATCAAACTTGTAGGTCCTTTAACCCGGGGGTGAGATATGAAAAAAATCCTGCCGTTTATCGGTCTTGTAACAATTATGATCTATTCATCAATTAGTTACGCGAATGCAGCAGATGCTGCCAAAGGTAAAAAAGTATATAATAAATGCAGGGCGTGCCACACGCTTGCCGCCGGGAAACACCGGATCGGCCCGAGCCTAAATGGCGTACTCGGCCGCAAGGCTGGAACCGCTGAAAAATACCGCTATTCCAAGGCGATGGTGAAAGCGGGCGTAGGCGGCCTGGTGTGGGACGAAAAATCCCTTGGCGAATACCTCAAAAAACCGCGCGCCTTTATCAAAGGCACCAAAATGGTCTTTCCTGGGCTCAAGAAACCGACGGATCTGGCCAACCTGATAGCTTTCCTGAAAGAAGCGGCGAAATGATAATCCCTTAGGCTGTCACCTACAGTGGCGCCTGAGCAGCGACGATCTGGTCGTCGATGGACTCAT
>CAJWUK010000120.1 GCA_913047365.1 uncultured Alphaproteobacteria bacterium
TTCTTCGCCGAAGATAAAAAATTTGTTTTTTACTGTGCGGGGGCCTGGCGATCGGCACTTGCCGCAAAAACGGCCCAGGATATGGGCCTGACGCCCGTTGCCCATCTGGAAGGCGGGATCAAAGCCTGGATCGAAGCCGGTGGGCCCATCGACCCACCGCGCGAATAAAAAGGAAATAAGAATGGACGGCCTGTCAAACCAACCTTATACGCCAGATCTCCGCGGATATATTGAATTTCTGGAAATGGAACATCCGGAAGAAATCATCCGCATCACCAAGGAGGTAGATCCTAAATTCGGTGTCACCGGCATTCTCGACAAACTGGAAAAGGACGGCCATTTCGAGGCCGTAATCTTCGAGAACGTCAAGGGATCGGATGTCCCTCTGGTCGCCAATATGCACGGCAGCTTCGGCAGGCTGAAATACGCCATCGGCATGGAAGAAGGCGATGAAAAGGCGTTCCTGCGCAATTACGCGGCACTAGAAGCCAATCCCATAGAACCGGTGAAAGTCGACAACGCACCCGTGCAGGAGATCGTGAAGACCGGCGACGATATCGATGTCGAGGAATTTCCGATCTGCACCTACCACGAACTTGATGCGGGAAAATTCATAACCGCCGGTCTTGGGTTGATGCGCGATCCGGATACCGGCATCGACAATATCGGCATTTACCGCCACCAGGTGCACAGCCGGAACGAACTGGGCGTGCAACTATCCGAAACCGCGGATGGGAACGTCATCTGGAAGAAATACGAAGAACGGGGTGAACCATGTCCGATCGCAATCGTCATCGGCCACCATCCGGCTTTTTTTCTTGGTTCCCTCAGCTATACGCCCATCGATTCCAACGAACTGCATATCGCGGGCGGCATTCTGCAACGTCCGGTACCGCTGGTGCCTTGCAAAACTATACCTCTCGACGTGCCGGCAGATGCGGAAATTGTGATCGAATGCATGATCCGGCCCAAGGAACGCCGGCCAGAAGCTCCGTTTGGGGAGTTTCCCGGCACCTACGGCCCAGAACGGATGAACCCGGTGCTGGAAATCACCGCGATTACCCACCGCAAGAACCCCATGTATCAGAATGCGTTCGTCGGTCATCCGGATAACTTGCTTCTGTCGGGCGTCATCCGCTCAACCGCGATCGAGGAAACGGTAAAGATCGCCTGCGGCACCGTCACCGGCGTGCATATGCCGAGGTCCGGCCGGTTCCGGTTCGTCTGTTACATCGCTATCAATCGTAAAATCGAGGGCGAGGCAAAAGCTGCCGCGATGGCCGCCTTCGTGACCGACCCGTTTCTGAAATATGTGGTGGTTGTCGATCATGATGTGGATATCACCAGCGATACCGAGGTAATGCATGCCATCGCCACCCGTGTCCGCGCCGACCGGGATATCTTTATGGTCCCCTACGCTAAGGGATCGCCGCTGGATCCGGCGTCCTACGATCCGGAAGGCGGCTCTCACTTGGTCACCAAAATGGGCGTGGACGCGACGCGCAAGGACAACTACCCGGCCGAAATCTCCATCCCGGGCACCAGTGACATTGACCTTGCCGACTTCATTGACGGATACAAAAAACCTTAATGAAAGTATCGCCTATGTCTGACTGCCACCGCATCGACGTTCATCACCACATTCTGCCTCCAAACTATGTCGATATCGTCGGCGACGACCGGATCGGCCCACTGATACTGGCCGGAAAAACGCCCGAATGGACGCCGGAGATGTCAATTGAAGCGATGGACCGCAACGGCATCCAGACCGCCGTCACCTCCATCTCCGCACCGGGCCTGTGGTTCGGGGACTCGCAGGAAACGATCGATCTTTGCCGGCACTGTAACGAATATGCTGCCGATATCAGCCGCGATCATGCCGGTCGTTTTGGTGTGTTTGCTAGCCTGCCGTTGCCAGATGTAGATGCCAGCCTCAAGGAAATAGCGTTCGCGCTGGATGAGCTGAACGCCGACGGGATCGGGCTTCTGACATCCTATGGTGACCGCTATCCCGGCGATCCCGAATTTGCGCCGGTCTTCGACGAGCTGAACCGGCGTAAGGCGACGGTCTATTTCCACCCCACCAATGCACCGTGCAACCAGTGTCAGCCGGAAATCCCCGCGGCGACCCTCGACTTTCCGTTCGATACGACCCGCGCCGTTGTTAGCCTTTTGTTCAACGGTACCTTCGCGCGGTGCCAGGACATCAATTTCATTTTCAGCCATGCGGGCGGCACCATTCCGTTCCTTGCCGAACGCATCGCCCGACTGCAGGGGCGTCCGGGATTTAAGGATCACGTGCCGAACGGCGTCGTTCCGGAACTGGAACGGCTGTATTACGACACGGCGCTATCAACGAACTGGCTGGCCTTCAAAAGCCTGTTCGAACTGGTTTCGCCCGATCATGTACTGTTCGGCAGCGACTACCCCTTCGCGCCTGAACAGACGATGACAGGATCCGTCAAAGCCTTGCAGGAAATGGGCCTGGACCCGGAAGTGTTGCAGGGCATCGAACGGGATTACGCTCTGAAGCTGTTTCCCCATTTCGGATAAGCCATCCCGATGGACTGCTATACCCTGACCGTCAACGGAGAAGTGCGAGAAATAGCGGGCGACGAGGCCACCCCGCTGGTTTTCGTTTTGCGGAACGATCTGGACCTGATCGGCGCAAAACTGGGTTGCGGCCTGGAACAGTGCGGCGCCTGCGCGGTGCTGGTGGACGGCGAAGCGACGCTTTGCTGCAACCGGCCTGCCGGTGAATTCGCAGGCAAGCAGATCACCACCGTGGAGGCTCTTTCCGAAGATACGGAAGGAGCAGCGGTACAGGTCGCCTTCATTGCAGAAGGCGCCGCCCAATGCGGGTATTGCACGGCGGGGTTGGTCGTCGCGGCGACGGCGCTTTTGAAAAAGACGCCAAAACCTGACCGGCAGGAAATCGCCTCCGGCCTGGAAGATCATCTGTGCCGATGCGGATCCCATGCCCGGGTCATCCGGGCCATCGAAAGGGCATCGGAAACCTTGGCCCATGTCTAACCCCGGCCTGAACGGACATCCGACTTTGGATGAATGGATCGCGATTAAGGCCGATGGACGCATCGCTGTAAAAACCGGCAAGGTCGACATCGGCCAGCGGATTTCCACGGCACTTGCCATGATCGCGGCCGAGGAGCTGGATGTTCCGGTAGACCGGATAGACGTGATTCGGACCGTCACCGGCGAAGCGCCGGACGAAGGCATCACTTCGGGCAGCAATTCAATGATGGAATCCGGGGTCGCCGTTCGTCTTGCCGCGGCAACCGCCCGCCGACACATGCTAGCTCAGGCAGCGGAACAACTGGATGTCGATATCGACTCGCTGGACGTGGAAGACGGGTTGATCCAGTCCCGCAACACCAACCGCAGCGTCCGGTATGAAGAAATTCAGGGTGACAAGCTGTTCGAAGTCGATGTGAACCCGGATACGGACACCAAATCGCCGGAAGCGCATCGTATCGTGGGCGGGAAAATAGCGCCGCTGGACCTTTCTGAGATTGTTACGGGTGAATACCGGTTCCTACATGATGTGAAAGTTCCGGGAATGCTGCACGCCCGCGTGGTTCGCCCACCCCACTATGAAGCCCGCCTGGTTTCGGTAGATGCAGACGCCACAGAGCGCCTTCGCGAAAGCGGAATGGATATCGTTCAAGATGGCAGCTTTCTGGCAGTGGCGGGAAGGGATGAATTCGCCGTCATCCGGGCAGCAGAACGGCTATTTGGGGCCTGCGCCTGGAATACCGGCCCGGGCCTGGTCGAGGCTGATATTTACGAAAGCCTGGCCTCGAATACGCGAGAAAGTCGTCCCGTCGAAAGCGACGGTGTGCCGCAGGACAAACCGGTGACACCGCTGGCCGACCCGCCGAAGAGCGCAACCGCCACCCTAGAAGCCCGTTACGACAAGCCGTATCACGCCCATGGATCGATGGGACCGTCCGCCGGGTTCGCGCTGCGGACGGAATCCGGGCTTGAGGTCAAATCCCACAGCCAGGGCGTCTATTTTCTGCGTAGCGCCATCGCCGAAGCACTGGACATGGACGAAGACACCGTCCGGATCGAGCATATGCCGGGCGCAGGATGCTATGGCCACAACGGCGCGGACGACGCGGCCTTCGATGCCGCGCTAATTGCCTGCGCCCTACCCGGCCATCCGATCCTGCTGAAGTGGACGCGGGAAGAAGAACACTCCTGGGCCCCTTATGCGACAGCGATGTCGATGAAGTTACGCGGCAGCCTGGATGCCGACGGAAAGGTGCTTGACTGGAACCACGAAAGCTATGGCGACACATTCATGATGCGCCCACGATCGGGACCGAACCGGGCGGGTGCAGCACGCTTACTGTCTGGCAGGTACCGCGACGATCCACCACCAAAATTCGTCGCCGGACCGACAATGGGCCGACATGTCGGTATCCACCGAAATCTCGACCCGCTATACGATTTCCCGCAAAAGAGGCTTGTGAAGAATTTGGTGCGGGATTTGCCGCTTCGCACGTCTGCCCTTCGCACCTTGGGTGCCTTCGCTAATATCTTTGCGATTGAATGTTTCATGGATGAACTGGCGGAAGTGGCCGGTGTCGATCCGGTAACCTTCCGTCTGAACCACCTGACCGACCCCCGTGCCCGGGAAGTTATCGAAGCCGCGACTTCACGCTTGGATGTCAGCACCCCGCCGGAAGGCCGGGGCCGGGGGGTCGGCTTTGCCCAGTATAAGAACCTGAAGGCCTATGCCGCGGTGGCGGTGGAGCTGGAAGTCACGAATGCTGCCGAAATCGTGCTCCACCGCGCCGTGTTGGCCGGGGATGCTGGGGAAATAGTAGACCGCGACGGGCTTGCCGCACAGTACGATGGCGGATTTCTGCAGGCGGCGAGCTGGGCCATGGCCGAACAGGTGACCTGGGACCGGGACGGGATCACCAGCCGGGACTGGGAAACATATCCGATCCTCGGTTTCGAGAACGTGCCGGAGCTCGAGACCGTTCTGATAGAACGCCCTGGGGTCCCGTTTCTCGGCGCGGGGGAAGCCGTATCAGGCCCGTCCGGAGCGGCGATCGCCAATGCTATATACAGCGCCACAGGCCTGCGCCTGCGCCGCATGCCATTCACGCCGGACGCCCTTCGTGCAGCCGCGATGGACGCATGACAGAAATCTCGATCACACCATTGACGAACGTTATTGGGGCGGAAATCCGGGGGCTGGATTTCAGTCATCCCTTCGACGGGGAAACAATTGCCGGCATTCAAGAAGCCTGGCTGAAGCATCTGGTTCTGGTCTTCCGGTGCGGTCCGATCAGCGAGGACGACCAGGCCCGCTTTGCAACCTATTTCGGGGAAACAGTGGGTGCCAGGTCAGCAGAGCGAAAGGATGGTGGTGACCGCCGCCTGATGGTGATCAGCAATATTCGCGAAAACGGCGAACCTATCGGCGCGCTGCCGGACGGCGAGCTGATGTTTCATTCCGACTCCGTCTTTCTGGAGAAACCGCTGAAGGGCGCCATGCTGTATGCGGAAGAGCTTCCATCGACGGGCGGGAACACGCTTTTTGCCAGCATGTACAAGGCCTATGACCGTCTGCCGGAAGACCTTCGGAGTCGTCTGGAAGGGCTGAAAGGCGTCAACGTCTTCGACTATGAAACCCAGGTGAAGGCCGGCCGCTTCGACCGCGCTTCAGCGCCCCATGCTATCCACCCAGTAATCCGGACGCACCCGGAGACCGGGCGCAAGGCTCTGTATGTCAATCGTCTGATGACCGAGGAAATAGAAGGCTTGCCGGAGGACGAAAGCGATGCACTTTTGCAGACGTTGTTTGAGCACGCCGAAAATCGCAATCACGTGTACGAGCATGTCTGGCAACTGGACGACCTCGTGATGTGGGACAACCGCTGCACACAGCACGCCCGCACAGATTTCCCGGCGAACGAGCGCCGCCTGCTCCGCCGGGTGGGTATCGAGGGCGATCGGCCCTTTTAATCAGAAAACCGGCTTGGAACTATCCAGCGGGATCGACAGGGACATGCCACTGCCGCCGCAGCACGGGCAAGACAGTGCCACCAGAATTTGCTGCTTCTGGGTTTCGGTCATGTCGGAATCTCTCAGCACGTCCTGCACCTGTTTCAGGATCGCTTCGTGCGCCGTCATGTCGGTGACGATACCGGTACCGTCAGACACGGCAGCACCCCCTATTCCGCCGCCTGCGCGGTTTCAGTAAGCGGTGCGAGATGCCCGAGCATGGCCACCGCATTACCGTGACGGATCATCTGGCGCTCATCTTCGGTCAGATCGGCGGCGTCCAGCGCCTTGTTAGTCCAGTCGCAGCCAAAGGCTGTGCCGTCGGTCGCATAGACGATACGGTCCGCCCCATATAATTCCACAGCCATTTCAATCGATTTCGCACCAAAGGAATTGCAGTCGAACCAGAGATTGGGCTTCGTCAAGCGCGTGGACGGCAGCGGCTCATCCGGCGTGTCCAGGAGGCTGCGATGGTCGAGACGTTCCGCCTCGAACGCGATATTGCCGCCGAGATTATGAATCTGAATCCGCGCGTCTGGATAGTCATCCAAGATGTCCGTCATCGTCAGCGTCACTGTACAGGCCGACAGGCTGGCCTGCATATCGAGCGTTCCCATCCGGCGGACAAAGTTATCGGTCTGCGGGCTGGTGCGCGGCCACTGGTCTCCCGGCCGCGGACCCCAGTGAATGAATAACGCCGCCTTGTGTCGGTTGGCTGCTTCGAGAACCGGCCGAAACGCATCTGCATCTTCGTAACTCATGAAGGCGTTACCCGGAACGATGGCACCGATAATGCCGGGTAATGCCATCACCCGGTCGAACTCCGCCACCGCCGCATCGAGATCCGCCAGAGGCAATGAGGCATAGGCGATAAACCGGCCTGGGTAATCCTGGCAAACCCGGGAGACGCTATCGTTAAAAGCACAGACCAACGGTTCGGCCTCTTCGGCCGGCAGCCGTTCGATCCATTGATGCGGCCCCCACAGGGAAAGGACGCCAACGTCGACACCATGTTCATCCATTTCCGCAAGGCGCAACAGCAGATCGTCAAACATGCCATCGATCGTCTGTTCGCCTTTTCGGGTCTTGATAACCTCCGTGCCGTCTTCCCTTGCGTAAATCATAGGCGGTTCGGTTCGCGCCCTGTACATGTCCAGTAGTTCGTGCGGGCTCCAATGAGCGTGCATATCGATGGTCATCAGCCATTCCTCTTTCGGGTTGGATTAATTCTGAGCCAATCCGTTACGTGATACAATGCACAGCCCGCCGTGGCCTCGGGTATGCACTCCCGCTACACTTCGCGCAAATCAATCCTTTCGAGGCGAAAAAAATCATGAAAGCAGTCTATTTCAACGAACATGGTGGACCGGACGTCCTTCAATACGGCGAGCTGCCGGATCCTGTGGCGGGGGATGGCCAAATCGTCGCCGACATTCATACTGCCAGTGTTAACGGCGCGGACTGGAAGGTCCGCGTGGGTTCATACGCGCCGGTTTCGTACTTTCCCTATATCTGCGGCCGCGACTTTTCGGGCGTTGTGACGGAAGTCGGCGCAGGCGCGGATTTTACCGTTGGCGACGAGGTGTTCGGGGTTCTGCCGGTCGGCCAGGAAGGCACCTATTGTGAGAAAGTCGCCACCAAGGCTTCGGTTTTGGCGAAGAAACCTAAAAACGTCTCCCACATGGATATCGACGCCCTGTCGCTGATCGGGCTGACCGCCGTCATTTCCGTGGAAGAGACGCTGAACCTGCAATCCGGCGAAAAGATCCTGATCCAGGGCGGTGCCGGCGGCGTGGCCGGTTTCGCCATTCAGCTTGCCAAACATATCGGCGCCCATGTGGTCACCACCGCGAGCGCCCGCAACCACGATTACGTTCGCGGATTGGGCGCCGATGAAATCATCGACTACAACGCCGTCGATTTTACGGAGGTTGTTTCGGATTGCGATGCCGTGTTCGAGACCGTCGGCGGCGAGGTAGGGTTGAAATCGTTCGATGTGCTTAAGCCGGGCGGACGGGCGGCGTTTATCGCTTCCGGCATGCAAGCGCCCGAGCCCTCAAGGGACGACGTGGAATCCCTACGCCCGGCTGTTGGGCGCGACCGGCCCTACATGGAAAGGGTCGCAGACCTGTTCGCCGCAGGTGTGGTAACGGTACCGGAGCTGCAGATATTCGATCTTAAGGACGCCGTGGAGGCGCAGAATATTAGCGAAAGCCGGCATTTGCGCGGAAAACTGATGCTGAAAATTCG
>CAJWUK010000121.1 GCA_913047365.1 uncultured Alphaproteobacteria bacterium
AGTAGCCATTACTTAAACTCTCCTATGTGAAATAGAATATAACCCTTCGCCGCTGACCATCAGCTCGTCGACGCGAGGGGGCACCATATTTACAATCAACGCATCCATTTTTTTGGAATCCATGGAGAAAAAATCACATTCGTAGGGCAGGCAGGGCGATTTCATCATGGTGTTGATCGCGATGCCCGGCTCTTCAAGTGAAATATGATCGGCGATTTAATCTTAGGTCGTGAGACGCTTCCTTTCCTGATGCAGAATGCGCTTTCTGACGGCGGTTAACGCTGCCTAAGGGATTCGTTGACCCTCCGCAATCCCGAACGTATTTTGCACCGCAACATTGCCCCGGGTACCGTGAATTCCGCCATGTCGCAGACCGAAACTGCCGACACGTCCTTCCAGTCGCTAATCCTGAAGCTGCATGCTTACTGGGCACGGCAGGGCTGCGTGATTCTGCAGCCCTATGACATGGAAGTCGGCGCCGGCACATTCCACCCTGCCACCACCTTGCGTGTGTTGGGACCTGATCCGTGGAAGGCCGCCTATGTCCAGCCGTCGCGACGGCCGACGGATGGGCGGTACGGAGAAAATCCCAATCGGTTGCAGCATTATTACCAGTACCAGGCGATACTGAAGCCGTCGCCCGCAAACAGCCAGGAACTGTATCTCGACAGCCTGCGCGAGCTCGGCATCGATCCCGACTATCACGATATCCGCTTTGTCGAGGACGACTGGGAAAGCCCGACGCTGGGCGCGGCGGGCCTCGGCTGGGAAGTTTGGTGTGACGGGATGGAGGTCACCCAGTTCACCTACTTCCAACAGGTCGGCGGCATCGAATGCGATCCAGTCGCGGTAGAGCTGACTTATGGCCTCGAACGGCTGGCCATGTACATTCAGGGTGTGGAAAACGTTTACGATCTCGATTTCAACGGCGCGGGTGTTTCCTATGGCGATGTGTTTCTGCGCGCAGAAAGGGAATTCTCCGCATACAATTTTGAGCACGCAAACACCGACCTGCTATTGCAGCAGTTTGCCTTCGCGGAACAGGAGTGTCACGCCCTGCTGGCGCAGGGGCTGGCGCTACCGGCCTATGACCAGTGCATCAAGGCGAGCCACGTATTCAATCTTCTGGATGCCCGCAACGCGATCAGCGTTACCGAGCGCGCGTCTTACATCGGCCGCGTTCGCGCGCTAGCCAAGGGAAGCTGTGAGGTGTGGCTCGGGATCGAGCCGAAGGCAGGGGTGGCAGAATAAAATGTCTGAACTCCTGCTCGAGCTTTTTTCCGAGGAAATCCCGGCGCGTATGCAGGCGCGGGCCGCGGATGATCTGAAACGCCTGACCGCCGAAGGACTGAAAGACGCGGGGTTGGACCACGGCGATATCCGGACCCTGGTCTCACCGCGGCGGCTGACGCTGGTGGTCGATGACCTACCTGAAAAACAGCCTGACCTGCGCGAAGAAAGGCGGGGGCCTAAGGTCGATGCGCCCGATAAGGCCATTGAAGGCTTCCTGAAAGCCCATGGCCTGAGCCGCGATGAGTGCGAAGAACGGGAAATCGGGAAGGGGACATTCCTGTTCGCTGTCGTCGAGAAAAAGGGCGAGAACACGGGCGATGTTCTGCCGGGAATTTTGGCGGAAATTATCCGCAAGCTGCCTTGGGCGAAATCCATGCGCTGGGGTGACGGCGCGATGCGCTGGGTCCGGTCGATGGAACGCATTTTGTGCGTCTTCAATCGGCAGACGCTTTCTGTCGCAATCCGAAATGACGTGCCCTGCGGCAACGAAACATCTGGTCACCGTTTCTTGGCACCGAAACCTGTCTCTGTGTCGGATTTTGCTGAGTACGAGAAAAAGCTTCGCGATGCGCATGTGATCCTCGACCGCGAGGAGCGCAAGACCATCATTCTTGCAGGCGCCCAGAACGCGGCCAAAGCAGAAGGGCTGAACCTGCGCAACGATCCGGGTTTGCTGGATGAGGTCGCTGGGCTGGTGGAATGGCCGGTGGTGCTGACCGGTCGGATCGATGATGAATTCATGGATGTGCCAGACGAGGTGCTAATCACGTCGATGCGGGCGCACCAGAAATACTTTTCCCTGCTGAACGATAATGGCGCCCTAGCGCCGCGTTTCGTGGTGGTGGCCAACACCGTGGCGAAAGACGATGGAAAGGCCATTGTTGCCGGGAATGAACGGGTGCTGCGGGCGCGGCTGTCTGACGCCAAGTTCTTCTGGGACCAGGACCGTAAGACGACGCTGGAGAGCCGCCTAGGCGAACTGGAACACACTATTTTCCATGCCAAGCTCGGCGCCATGGCGCGGAAGGTGGACCGCATCACCGCTCTGGCCGGCGAACTTGCCCCGTTCATCCCCGCCTGCGACGTAGATAAGGCCATACGCGCCGCGCACCTTGCCAAGGCCGACCTGGTCACCGAAATGGTCTACGAATTTCCCGAACTGCAGGGGACCATGGGCCGGTATTACGCCCTGAATGACGGCGAGGATTCAGGCGTCGCGGACGCCATTGCCGATCACTATTCCCCGGCCGGGCCGGGGGATGACTGCCCGGTGGCACCGACATCGGTTGCCGTGGCACTGGCCGACAAGCTGGACATGCTGGTCGGTTTCTTTGCCATCGACGAAAAACCGACGGGTTCGCGCGACCCTTATGCGCTTCGCCGGGCGGCGCTGGGGATTATCCGGCTGGTGCTGGAAAACAAACTGCGTCTGCCGCTGCGCGAGGCGTTCCGAAAGGCATACTGGGGCTACAACGAAACCGTCGCCGATTTCGAAGCCTTACTTGATGGCGGCCACAAGCCGAAGGTTCTGGAGCAGGACCTGCTCGATTTCTTTGCCGACCGGCTGAAGGTCCATCTGCGCGGACGTGGAGTCCGTCACGATCATGTAGAAGCTGTCTTTTCCATGGGTGGGGAAGACGATCTGGTGCGGCTTCTTGCCCGCGTCGATGCCCTCTCCGACTTTCTTGGCACAGACGATGGCGAGAACCTGCTTGCCGCCTACAAACGCGCCTCCAACATCGTGGCGATTGAGGAAAAGAAAGACGGCATATCCTTTGATGGCGACGTATCCCGTGAAAAGCTTGCGCAGGACGAGGAGCGCTTGCTGGCCGAGGGGCTTTCCGAATCCGGCTCGAATGCACGAGATGCCATAGACGGCGAAAAATATTTCGAAGCGATGGAAGCCATGTCGGCGCTTCGTGCGCCTGTCGACAGTTTCTTCGACAACATTACCGTCAATGCGGACGATCCCGACCTTCGCGTCAATAGGCTGCGGCTGTTGTCGCAATTCCGCTCCACACTTGGCCAGATCGCCGATTTCTCCCGTATCGAGGGCTAAGCGTATGAATAGGACACAGTGGGTATATCGCTTCGGCGGTGGCGATTCTGAAGGTGCTGCGGAGATGAGAAATCTACTCGGAGGCAAGGGGGCGAACCTTGCCGAGATGTCGTCTCTGGGCTTGCCGGTGCCGCCGGGTTTCACGATCACGACCGAAGTCTGCACCGCTTATTACGACAATGACCGGAATTATCCGGACGATCTGTCGGGCCAGGTAGATGCGGCGCTCGCCTTTATCGAGGAAACGGTTGGCGCAAAGTTCGGCGATCCCGACAACCCGCTGCTGGTGTCGGTGCGGTCCGGCGCACGCGCATCGATGCCGGGGATGATGGATACCGTTCTTAATCTCGGCCTCAACGATGCGACGGTCGAAGGACTTGCCGCCAAAGGCGGCGATGCGCGCTTCGCTTGGGATTCCTATCGCCGGTTCATTCAGATGTTCGGTGATGTGGTCCTTGGCGTCGATCACGACAATTTCGAGGAAATCATCGATACCCAGAAGATGATGAAGGGCGCGGCGCTGGATACCGATCTGGATGCTGACGACTGGAAGATCGTCGCGTCTGGTTTCATGGAACGGGTGGAAGACGAAACCGGCAAACTCTTTCCGCAGGATCCCCGCGATCAGCTCTGGGGGGCGATCACGGCCGTCTTCGGAAGCTGGCACAACGACCGCGCTAATATCTATCGCCGACTGCACGGCATCCCGGAAAGCTGGGGCACGGCTGTAAATGTGCAGGCCATGGTGTTCGGAAATATGGGCGATGACTGCGCCACCGGTGTCGCCTTCACCCGCGATCCCTCCACCGGAGAAAACGCCTTTTATGGCGAATATCTGGTCAATGCCCAGGGCGAAGACGTCGTCGCCGGCATCCGCACGCCGCAGCTCCTGACCATCGCGGGCAAGGAAGCACAGGGTTCCGACTTGCCGGCAATGGAAGAAGTGATGCCGACGGTGTTCGGCCAGCTCGACGAGGTGCGTCTAAACCTCGAAAAACACTACCGCGACATGCAGGATATCGAATTCACGGTCCAGCAGGACAAGCTGTGGATGCTGCAGACCCGGTCCGGCAAGCGGACGGCGAAGGCGGCGCTGAAGATCGCCTGCGATATGGTTTCGGAAGGGCTGATCACCAAGGAAGAAGCAGTTTCCCGCGTTGACCCGGAATCCCTCGGTCAGCTTCTGCACCCGACGCTGGATCCTAATTCACCGCGCGACCTGCTGACCCGGGGTTTGCCGGCGTCCCCCGGTGCAGCCTCCGGCAAGGTGGTGTTCTCTGCGGATGAAGCAGAGGCGGAGGCCGCGAAGGGGGAAGCCGTCATCCTGGTTCGGATCGAAACCAGCCCGGAAGACATTCATGGCATGCACGCCGCCCAGGGAATTCTGACTAGCCGCGGTGGCATGACCAGCCACGCGGCGGTGGTCGCGCGTGGTATGGGACGGCCCTGCGTGTCCGGGGCGGGTGATGTGCGCATCGATTACGCCAACCGGAAAATGATCGTCATAGGCCGCGAAATCGGAGCCGGTGACAGGCTGACAATCGATGGCGGCTCCGGCGAAGTGATGGCGGGTGAGGTTCCGACACTTCAGCCGGAACTGTCCGGCGATTTCGGAACGCTGATGGGCTGGGTCGACAACATCCGAAAGCTGCATGTGCGCACCAATGCAGAAACCCCGCTGGACGCGAAAACTGCGGTGGATTTCGGTGCAGAGGGTATAGGCCTTTGTCGCACCGAACATATGTTCTTCGATGCCGACCGCATCATCGCGGTGCGCGAAATGATTCTTGCGAGCGATACCGCAGGCCGACGGGCTGCGCTGGAAAAAATCCATCCCATGCAGCGCCGGGATTTCACCGAACTGTTCCAGATTATGGCGGGCAAACCGGTGACGATCCGGCTTCTGGATCCGCCCCTACATGAATTCCTGCCCCACAGTGACGACGAAATGCAACAGGTTGCCGATGCGTCCGGTGTGTCTTTGGAAGATCTGCGCATTCGCGCGGCGGAACTGGCGGAAGTGAACCCCATGCTGGGCCATCGGGGTTGCCGCATCGGGGTCTCCTATCCGGAAATTTCAGAAATGCAGGCCCGCGCAATCTTCGAAGCGGCGGTCGAGGTGTCAAAAACCGCGGACGCGCCGGTGGAACCAGAGGTCATGATTCCGCTGGTCTCCGACCGCAAAGAATTCGACCTGCTGCGCGAGCGCATTGATGCGGTCGCGGCTGAGGTGTTCGAAGAAGCGGGCGCCGAGGTGCCTTATCTGGTCGGTACCATGATTGAACTGCCGCGTGCAGCGCTACGGGCTGGCGAGATCGCCGATGGCGCAGAATTCTTCTCCTTCGGCACCAATGACCTGACGCAGACTACCTTCGGCCTTTCGCGCGACGATACTGCTGGGCTACTTAAGGAATATGCCCGCCGGGGAATTTTCGAGGTTGACCCCTTCGTTTCCATCGATGTGGACGGCGTCGGCGAACTGGTGAGGCTCGCGGTGGAACGGGGCCGGACGACGCGTCCGGGCATCAAGTTGGGCATTTGCGGCGAACACGGCGGCGATCCCGCATCGGTCCATTTTTGTGCCGAAATCGGCTTGGATTATGTTTCGTGTTCTCCCTACCGCGTACCGATTGCGAGGCTGGCGGCTGCGCAGGCGGCCTTAAAGGGGTAGGTGGCCAACCATCTCCATTTGTCTAGCCCCCCGGGTCGAGCACGGGAAAATAAAATTGGAGAGATGCGGAACCGTACCTGATCTAGTCGACTTTTCTGATCCTAAGATTCAACCCGCACGGAAACGCCGTTGGCTGTTAGTCCGCCTTTTTCCACGAGATCGAGGCGAAGAAGTGCGAGCCCACGGTTTCCCTGCACCGAGTGTAGTTCTCCGGCGGTAACGCCATCGCAGTTGATGTCCGTTCCTGCCGCGACCTCACCGTCGAAGGTCACCGGAAACAATCGCTTCTTCACCAGGTCCCGGTGTTTCATGCGGGCGGTAACTTCCTGACCGACATAGCAACCTTTCTCGAAATCGATCCCGTTCAAAAGATCGAACCCCGCTTCCATCGGCATGGATTTCTCGGGTATTAGGTCGGCCGTGCTGTCCGGAATGCCCAATACCAGCCGGCGGGCGTGATAGGCAGCCCGATTCTTTTCCAGTAGCGTTTCATCAGTTGAAAAATTGTCGTCTTCGTCGACCTTGCGGATGATGCGTTCACCCAGGGCAGCATTGCGAGGATCGATGTAGGAGACACCGTCGAAACGGGTTTTGGCCGTTCCGGTTTCTGCCTCTCCGGGTTGGGTTTCTTCGCTGCCCAGCCCGGCGACGTCCGACATTGGCAGCATCACGCCCACTTCCCAGCGTTCGCTTTCGTCTGTGATGTCCACCTTTGCCCGCAAACGATACATGGTGAGGCGTTTTATCAGATCAGAGATGCGCTCTGACTCGCAATCTATTAGCAGGCGTTCCTTGTATTCCGTGATAAAGAAATCGTGCAGGAACTTTCCCTGGGGTGTCAGCAACGCGGCGTATATCGACTGTGTCGGCGAGACCTTTTCAATATCGTTGGTAATCAGCCCCTGCAGGAAATCGCGCGCATCTTCTCCCGATATGGCTATGACAGCCCTATCGTCTAGCGGCACGATTAGCTTCATATTCGGCATCACGATATTTCCTTACTGCTAATTAGAGCTTTCACGTGGAATTATCCAGTCTTGAGGCTATAACTCGCCTATGATCGCCGAAAAATGCCTTCTGTCCGCCGTTATCTCCGTGCGGAACGAGGAAAAACAACTTGCAGATTGCCTCGAACGCCTGACCTTCGCCGACGAAATCGTCGTGTTGCTAGACAAATGCACGGATGGGTCACGTGATATTGCGGCGCGTTTTACCGATCGGCTGATCGACGGCGACTGGGCGATCGAGGGAGACCGGCGGAACGCAGCGATAGAAGTCGCTATGGGAGACTGGATATTCGAAATCGATGCTGACGAGCGTGTCCCATCGGCATTGGCGGACGAAATACGCAAAACCGTGGAGACCAGTGACAGCGACTGGCATGGGATCCTCGTGAATAACTACATCGGAACGCGCTTGGTTCGGAACGGCTGGGGCGGTTCCTACGGAAAACCCCAATACTCGGGTCTGTTTCGCAAGGGCGCGAAACAATGGAACCGCCAGCGGGTTCATCCGGCCATCGAGCTTACCGGAACCCAGGGACCGGTTCTGCAACACAGGCTCGACCATTACGTGGACCGGAATATTTCGGATATGATACGCCGGCTCGATTCCTACACCTCGGCGCGGGCCATGGATATCCGGGAACTTGGCGGCGGCGGCAGTTACGGACGAAATCTTAGGCGAATGTTTACACGTTTCTGGAAGTGCTATGTTTCGCGCAAAGGATACCGGGAAGGGCGCTACGGTCTTCTGATTGCGATGTTCGCGGCTCTCTATCCCATCCTGTCTTATCTGAAGGCCACGCTGGAGGAATCCTAGTTGGCGGAAATCGTGATGGCCGACGATGGTATCGCTTTCGACGGCGATGCCCTCGCGACTGGGCCTCTGGGAGGCGCTGAAACAGCCTTCATTTCCCTGGCGGAAGCACTGGCCGCCCGCGGTCACAATGTGACGGTCCATAATCTTTGCAGCGCGCCGATGGACAGGAACGGTGTGTCCTGGGAACCGTTGATTGGCGGGTTGCCGGATACCGCCGATATGTACATCGCCAATCGAGGCGACCAGCTGTTACCCCTCGTGCGGCGCGCGAAAACGCGGGTGTTCTGGATTCACAACCCGGCCGGATATCTGAAAAAGTGGCGGTATGTTTCCAAGCTATGGCGGACACGGCCCATGGTGGTGTTCTCGTCCAATTTTCATGCGGGATCGTTCCCCGGCTGGGTGCCGTCGGGCGGCGGCATCACCATCCCCTACGG
>CAJWUK010000122.1 GCA_913047365.1 uncultured Alphaproteobacteria bacterium
GATCATGGCCGCTTTCGATCGTTACTTTTCGGATCAGATTTGCCATGCGGGCATTAACAATTTCTAGAATGCCGGCGGCTGCGTCGTCTACCGACATTCCCATGGGGTAGGCGATACGGTCCAGAATAGCTTTGTGGGAAAGATCGGGATTTAGCGCATAACTTCCGCCGAAAAAATTATCGGGATCGATAATCCCGCAGACGAGAAGCGCATCCGTGACCGTCGGTTCCACACCGCCTTTGTCATAAGCGGCCGGGCCGGGATTGGCGCCAGCACTTTGAGGGCCAACATGCAATCTGTAACCATCGGTCCAGGCGATACTGCCCCCACCGGCACCGATGGTGACCAGTTTTACCGCCGGTAAGCTGATGGGGAGGCCCTGGTTGAGATAAGGATGTGGGTCTTCCTCCAGGGTGTTGCCGTCGATCAAACCGACGTCGAAGCTGGTCCCGCCCATATCGGCGGTGATGATCTTTTCGTCACCAAGCTGATTACCCAGAAATCTCGCAGCCACAAGCCCCGCCGTGGGTCCTGAGTTAATGACCGATACTGCCTGCCGATCCATGTCCTCGGCGCGGGCAGCGCCCCCCGTGGATGTCATTATCTGGATCGGATTTGCGAGACCGTCGTTCGATAATCCATCCTGCAGCTCCCCAATATATTTCTGTGTTACCGGGCCGACATATGCATTAACGACCGTGGTGACGGCCCGCTCGAATTCACCTATCCGTGGGGCTATGCGGTGGGATAGAGATATTGGTATTTCCGGCGCGAAATCGGCGCAGATTTCCGCAACCCGATCCTCATGTTGCGGGTTCCGGAATGCCCAGAGAAGGCAGACAGCAAGGCTTTCAGCTCCTGCTTCGACCAAGTCGGATACCGCTACCCTGGTTGCTGCTATATCTATGGGAACGACCACTTCTCCTGCTGCGTCGATCCTTTCCGCAACGCCACGGATCATGTGTTGCGGCACCAGCGGCGGCGGCGGTTCAGTATGGATAAAATCCATGGCCATTGACTGGGGTAGCCCGCCAACCCGGCCGACAGGTCCCCGGCCGATCGCGAGGGTGTCTTCAAAGCCCGCGGTAAACAATATGCCTACCCTGGCTCCCCGACGTGTGATCAGGGCATTTGTCGAAACCGTTGTTCCATGAGCAAAAATATTTGTCCGAGAGAGAATTTCCGGAACAGTTGTGTTCAACACGGCTGCTGACCGGTTCAGCACATCGAAAATTCCTGTCTCTGGCGCATCTGGTGTGGAAAAGGATTTTTCTGTTCGGATCGCGCCCAATTCGTCTATTAGGACAAGATCGGTGAACGTACCCCCGGTATCGACCCCGATATTAGAATACCGAGGTGAGGAGTGCCGGACGTTCATCTGAGGCACTTGGCGAACATGCGACAGACTTCCCGCAGACCCAACAAACCGTTCAGTGCATATGCTGCCCGCCATCCACGTTCAGGGTTTGCCCCGAGATGAAAGCGGCGCCGGGAGACAGCAGGAACATAACCGCGCCGCAAAGATCTTCCGGATACTGATGGCGCTGGATGCACCGATCGGAAGGCGGCGCATTGTTCTTCGCGTAATCCCCGGACGAGGAAACCTGCGTGTCCGATAACGTGAAACCCGGCGTAATGGCGTTAACGTTGATGTTGTCGGGGCCGATTTCGCGGGCGAGCGACCGGGTCAGCCCAATTACCCCGGCCTTGGAAGTCGAATAGTGAAGGCGGTTCGGCGTGCCGCTCCAAAACCGGCCGGAAGAAATATTGACGATTGAACCGCCACCCTGTTCTTTCATCTGCGGGTATACCGCCTTCGAACACAGAAACACGCCCCGCATATTTACTTCCTGTACTCGATCCCATTCGTTGACCGGGATCAGGTGCCAGTCCCGACGCTCCAGCACGCTCATCAACGACGCGTTATTCACCAGGCCATCAATACGCCCGAAAGCGTCGATCGTTTTCGCCGCCATTTCCTGTGTCGCCGCTTCATCGGATACATCGGTTGTTGCCGTAATAGCATCGCCACCGGCATCTCGGATTTCCGCCACTGTTTCTGCGTTGCCATCGTCGTCAACATCTGCGGCAACAACCTTGCAGCCCGCCTTTGCTAATTCACGGCAATAGACTCGCCCGATTCCCTTACCGCCACCCGTAACGATGACTACCTTGTCTTTAATACTCAGCATGTAGTCAGACATAATTTGACGCCTCCTTATCCCAGAATTTGGCGGTTTTCCGATATTTTTGATAGTTCGATTTCTAACCGATTAAGATACGTGGGAACCCGGTACTGAACAAGGGACCCACTACTATTTCATCTCCGGAGATATTCGAGTGCGGTTCCATTGCGGGAGGCGCGCCGGGGATGGTTTGCTAACTTTCTTCGATGACCCTCTCCCATGTGATCAGCCCGACAGCAAGGTCGTTCGTCTTAAGCTTGATTTCAGGATCGCGTTCGATGAACTGCTGTCGGACTGGAGTGGCCTGGATGTCGGTATTGGTCTAGGGGTTTCTCTGGCGAGTGGGTATCCCACTATGTGAATGACCCAAACCGACGGTCGCAAAAATTACTCGGCTATCGGCAATGCGATCATTCTGATGGTACGGTTGAGCGACCATGACGAGGATGGATAGTTATTATTTTTTAGACGCATACTGGCCGTGGTCCACGAAGAGGTTCTGGCGCATCCCGCAGGCTCACTGGAGTTGAAAGGGTAAAGCCAGCCTTAGGCATAATTACTTAGAGGTCTTAAAGGCGAAGTGCTCTAAGCCGCGCGTTTGAACTCTTCTATGGTTTCCCGTTCGAAGGTCAGTAGTTTCTGCACGCTGTCGCGTGTCTGCATTCGCCCATAATAAGCCGAGACATTGGGAAACCGATCGAGATCCAGCTTGAACTGGGTAAATCTGCGGATCGCCCAAAAGAAATAGGCATCCGAAGCAGAATAGTCGCCCATCAGATAGTCAATTCCTTCCAACATTTCGTCCGCGAGACCGAAGGTTTCGTATAGATACTCCGACGCATGTTCAACGACATTTTTAGCCGTACCTTCGATATCACACACCCGGGCCGGATTGTTGATGCGGCTGAGATACGGGTGAATGCCGCCCGATACCCAGGACAGGAGCGAGATCGCCTGCGCTTTACCCAATGTATCCGTTGGCATAAGGTTCGCATCGGGGAACGCCTCGGTCATCCAAAGATGGATCGCCGCAGTTTCGGTCAGGCGCTCGCCGTCAACGAGCAGCATCGGAACCTTGTGCTTCGGATTGATCTTCCGATATTCCGGCGACAGGTGATCGTTCGTGCGGAAATTCAGCGCATGAACCTCAAAATCTGCACCCGCTTCAGTGAGGTTGATGTAGGGCGCCATGGCGCAAGTGATGGGAGAATAAAAGAGTTCGATTTTCATGACGTTCCCTGTGTGTTGGCCTTATAGACGGTTTTAACAGCCTTCAAAGTGACATATCCCTCTGCTACATCCTGTGCAAGTGCCGCAGGGGACCGATTTGCCGGATTGCCATAGCCGCCCCCACCAGCTGTCTGCAGACTGAACATCGTCCCCGGTCCGAGGGTTTCGCGGAATGATGCAGGAAGCTGTTTCTCATTTTCAGTCCCAGGGTGTAGTACAAATTTGCTATTCGCGCCGCTTTGCCCGCCTGCAAGGCCACTGGGAGCGATCTTCGCCCGGTCAGCCCGATAAACGACGCTGGCGGTATCCAACAGCTCGTAGTTCCGACGGAATGCCAGCCCGCCCCGAAACTCGCCCGCGCCACCACTGTCCTTCACGGTTTCATAGGCCGTGATCCGGCAGGGAAATTCGGATTCGATAATTTCGATGGGCGTGGCGTAAAGATTGGCGAGATGGGTCGTCACGCCGGTCGCGCCATCGTGCCCCTTACCCGCACCATAGGCCGATCCGAAAATTTCATACTGATTGCCTCGGCCCGGCCCGGCGTCTTGCCAGGCAACAACGATGCTGCCGCCGCTGCCGCCGGAATTGGCGATCGCCCGGCCCGGCACAAAACGGTCCAGTGCCTGCAATATGACGTCGACCAATTTGTGACATGTCTTCATGTAGGAGGAGCAGGGTGCAGGCGGTTCCGAATTCAATACCGACCGGTCGGTGAACTCAAACGAAACGATATCCCGCGCCGCATCTGAATAAGGTATGGCCGGGTCTAAAAAGCCGATCAAGCAATAGAATACGCAGGCTTCGACCATCGCTATTCTCAGATTTGCCGGCCCGCGGGTTTGTGGATCAGACTGAGAGAAATCGCAGTGAACCGATCCATCCTTGACGCGGATACACACGTGTAACCGCACAGGCCGGTCATGATCCACACCGTCGTTGTCAAGAAGACCTTCGGAGCAGAACTCGCCGTCCGGCAATTTCCGAAGCGCCGTTCGGAAACGCCTATCGGACGCTTCAATGATTGCATCCAGGGTGGAAACGAACGTGTCGGTGCCTAAGCGCTCGCAGAGTGATTTGATGCCGTCCCGCCCGATGCTGGTTACCCCGATCTGCCCATGCATATCGCCGAGAACGAGGTCGGGCGCGCGTGAATTGCCCGCAATGAGGCGTTCCAGATCGGCATTCGGTACGCCAGTCTTGACGATTTTAACGGGCGGAAGCAGTAATCCTTCGTGAAACACTTCAGTTGCCTGCCCCCAGGTGCTGCCTGGAACTGCGCCCCCCATGTCGGCTTTGTGGGCGATTGACGCCGTGAACGCGATGAGTTTGCCACCGTGAAATACCGGCGTAACAAGCGCCATATCGGGCAGGTGAGGAAGATTACCTTCATATGGGTGATTACAAATTAAAGTGTCGCCGTCGGACAGGCCTTCTTCACCGTATAGGGAGAGTATTTTCTGGATCAGGTGAAAATAGACGGGTCCGTGAAAGAACATCGGCGGTGCCACTGCCAATCGCCCGATCCGATCGGTAACGACACAGGAAAAATCCCGTGATTCCCGAACAATTGTTGAATAACCGGACCGATAAAACCGGTAATCCATTTCCTCCATAAGACTGGAAACGCGGTTTAGAACGATTTGTATAGTTACCGGGTCGGGAGAGGCCATGTCACTATTTTAGGTCATGTATCGCGACCCGCAATCCAGCACTGGAAATACAACGCATCTGGCGGTAACAAGAGCCCGCAATTTTCCCGAGCGCCCTAATCAGGAGACCACGGATCCATGGCGTCCTACCAGTATGTCTACACGATGCGAAACCTTACCAAGAACTATCCAGGCGGTCGGGAGGTGCTTAAAGACATCACTCTTGCGTTTTTGCCCGGCGCGAAGATCGGCGTACTGGGGATTAACGGCGCCGGTAAATCCACCCTGATGCGGGTCATGGCCGGAGAAGACAAGGATTTCAACGGCGATGCCTGGGCCGCGGAGGCAGCAGAAGTCGGTATCCTGAAACAGGAACCGGAACTGGATCCCGACAAAGACGTTTACGGCAACGTCCTAGAAGGCATGGCGGAGACCCATGCCCTACTCCAGAAGTTCGAGGAGATCAGCGCCAAATTTGCCCAGCCCATGGACGATGACGAGATGAACGACTTGATTGTCGAACAGGGGGAGCTCCAGGAAAAGATCGATGTCGTCGATGGGTGGGATCTGGAACGTAAACTGGAAATCGCCATGGATGCCCTGAGATGTCCGCCCAAAGATGCCGATGTCACAAAGCTCTCTGGCGGTGAACGGCGCCGGGTCGCGCTCTGCCGTTTATTGCTGCGGCAGCCTGATCTGTTACTACTGGATGAACCGACTAACCATCTGGATGCGGAATCCGTGGCGTGGCTGGAGCGCCATCTGGAAGATTACGCTGGGACTGTGGTCGCGGTCACACATGACCGCTACTTTCTCGACAATGTGGCTGGCTGGATTCTGGAGCTGGATCGCGGGCGCGGCATTCCCTATGAGGGAAATTATTCGGGGTGGTTGGAACAAAAGCAAAAGCGGCTGGCACAGGAAGAGCGTGAAGAAAAAGCCCGGCAGCGGACAGTTGCGCGGGAACGGGAATGGATCAGCGCGTCACCCCGTGCGCGTCAGGCAAAAAATCAGGCGCGTATCTCGGCCTATGATCAGCTGCTGGCCGAAGCAAAAGAGCGCACACCGGATTCCGCACAGATTATCATCCCGCCAGGTCCACGGCTCGGCGATCTGGTGATTGAGGCAAAGGGGCTCAATAAGGGGTTTGAAGATCGCCTTTTGGTCGAGAATCTTAATTTTAAGATTCCTCCTGGAGCGATTATCGGAATTATCGGCGCTAACGGCGCGGGAAAGACGACACTGTTTCGGATGATTACTGGTCAGGAGCAGCCGGATAGCGGCGAATTACGGCTGGGAGAGACGGTCGAGCTTGGGTATGTGGACCAGAGCCGTGACAGCTTGAACCCCGACGCGACGGTATGGGAAGAAATCTCCAACGGCGAAGATATTGTGTATCTTGGCGACAAGACCATGCAGAGCCGTGCTTATTGCGGGGCATTCAATTTCCGCGGCCCGGATCAGCAGAAAAAGGTCGGACAGTTATCGGGTGGAGAGCGCAACCGCGTCCACTTGGCGAAAATGCTGAAATCGAAAGCAAATGTATTGTTGCTCGACGAGCCGACAAATGATCTGGATGTCGATACCTTGCGCGCTCTCGAAGATGCACTTTTGGATTTCGCCGGATGTGTGATGGTGATTAGCCATGACCGCTGGTTCCTGGATCGTGTCTCGACGCACATCCTAGCCTTTGAAGGTGATAGTCAGGTTGTCTGGTTTGAAGGCAATTATGAAGATTACGAGGAAGATCGTAAGCGGCGGCTTGGCGACGACGCAATGAGCCCACGGCGGATCAAATACAAACCGCTGGTTCGTAATTAACAGCTTGTATCGGAATTAGTTTGAAGAGGTCTTCTTTCTTAGGGCGTTGATCAGGCCCCCTACCTTCCCGCCGGTCTGACGGATGACCGAGACGAATTCGTCCCGCTGCGTCACACTCATGCTGATGCCTTCGACGATAACGTCTATTACCTTATGTTTTGCATCCTTCATGCGCACCCGCCAGTTCACTTTGACGGAGGGTTTGCCAGGTATCTGGATTTTAGAAAGCACCAGCGACTGAGAAGACGAAACTTCGCGCGATTGCACGATGACAAACTTCTGTCCGCTGAGATCCTGGAAGCGGTTCGCGTAAGACTGAATCACAAATTTCTCGAACAGGGTGACAAATTCGGTTTTTTGAGCCTCGGAAGCCGTGCGCCAGTAGCGGCCCAGTGTAAACCGGGCAATACGCGGAAGGTCAAACGCCTCGCTCAGAAGGTTTTTGAAACGCGTTATCCGCTCTTCGTCCGAAATGCCTTCTTCGCTTAGTGATGAGAACGCCTTGTCGCCCATCTCTTTGACGAACGCCTTTGCGTTGGTGGCCGCGGACGTCGGTGCGGAAAACAGGACTAGGACGAGGGCGAAAGCGCCAAGTACTGAGAACGGATTGCGAAGCATCTACTTTTCAACGGATGACGCGTTGCCTTGCTGGTTACCGGCATCGTCCGACGGAACACCCGTCAGCCCACCTGGTACCGGTTTGTTTGCCGACGGCGCGCCGTTACGGATTTCATCCCGGCGTTTCTGTCGGTAAAGACTGCGAACAGCCGAATAAAAATCTAGGGAATTCCTCTCGAGATCGTTGAATTGGTCAAAGGTCTGTGAGCGTTTGTCGACAGCGCTGCCGATCGCACGGCCAACCTGGAATTCGAAGGGTGCGAACCATGTGAGGGGGTCTAGAAGCCGGTCGCCGAGCAGCCCAATACCGTCGCGCGGATTCGACGGGCCGAAAATCGGTAAGACCAAGTACGGGCCTGCTTCCACGTCCCAGGTGGCGAGTGTTTGCCCGAAATCTTCGTTGTGTTTTTCAATACCTAGCTGGGTCGCAAAATCATTTACGCCCAAAATACCAATCGTCGAATTCATCGCGAGACGCAGAAGAGTGGTGCCTGCGCGATCAATCTCACCCTGCATCAAATCGTTGGCAAAGATCACGGGGCCACGAAGATTTTGAAGGAAGTTGTGTATGCCGGTCTGAATTGGGTTGGGCACGGCTTCCCGGTAAACGGATGTTACGGGTCTAAGAAGCGCCTTGTCCAACGCCAGATTGAAATCAAGCATCGCCCGGTTGAAGGGTTCATAAGGATCGTTCGCTTCTTTGAAGGCAGCAACCGCTTCTTTGTCTCCCGGCGGAGGCGGTGTGGCACATCCGGCCATGACCAAGCC
>CAJWUK010000123.1 GCA_913047365.1 uncultured Alphaproteobacteria bacterium
GGTAGAAATCTCCATCCCGGCATTTGGTCAGGGCTGATGACCGTCAACAGCGCGCAGCCGACGCTGAGCTATTTCATGAAAACCGCCACTGACAGCTTTAACCGGTCGTTCCGCGAAGGATAATCTGCCAGCAGCGGCTTATTGCCGTTTCAGCCCCGTCGGTACATAAATTCAAAGGAATAATAAACCGTGGGGGAATGGACGATGAAATTCGGGCTTTTCGACCATGTCGATAATTCCGGCCGCGCGTTGGCCGAGCAACTCACCCATCGCGTGGAATTTGTCGCCGCCGCCGACAATCTGGGTTTTTACTGCTATCACGTGGCCGAACACCATGCGACCCCACTGAACATGGTGCCGGTGCCCGGGGTGTTTTTGGGCGCCGTTGCCCAGGCGACCGAAAACATCCGCTTGGGCCCGTTGACCTATCTGTTACCGCTCTATTCCCCGCTGCGCCTAATCGAAGAAGTCGGCATGTTCGATCATCTGTCCAACGGGCGGATGGAAATCGGCGTCGGTCGTGGCGTGTCGCCTTTTGAGCTTAACTATCACAACTACGACCCGGACACCGCCCGAGAGGTCTATGGCGAGGCTCTGGAAGTGCTGATCGAAGGCATGACCCAGGATTCTCTGTCCTACACCGGCAAGCATTTCAACTATAACGAGGTGCCGATGGAACTGCGCCCGCTGCAAAACCCTCACCCGCCAATCTGGTACCCGTCCTCGACGCGTGGCGGCAGTACTTATGCGGGGGAGAGCGGTTTCCATTACTGCACGCTGGGGGGAGTCGAAATGGCGAAAGCTAATATCGCCGACTTCCGGGAGGGATTTGCGAAGGCTGGAAAACCCATTGGCGCCGACACACCCTTCAACGGTGGCGTTGCCGTCGGGATCAGCCGCCAGGTAACGGTGGCCGAGACCGATGAAGAGGCAATGAAACTCGCCGGCCCAGCCTACAAGGTGTGGCATGCCAGCCTGACGAAACTGTGGCGGGAAAACCAGGTGGAAGGCCCCACCTTCGCCCGCAACGCGGTGGACTCTGTCGAAAAAGCCATGGAAGGCGGCGCCCATATTGCCGGCTCGCCGTCGACCGTGAAGGAACTGCTCGCGGAACAGATTGAGGCGCTTGGCGTAAACTACATGATTATCGCCTTCAACATCGGCAGCATGTCCCATGAGGACGCCATACGGTCGATGACCCTGTTCGCCGAAGAGGTTATGCCAGACCTCGAAGCGCTTTAAGCCTGATGATATAGTCTGTTCCTTATGGAGAATCTGATGCAGACCGACGCGGTAACCAAAGAACGAGCCTGGCGGACTCACGAAGAACTTCCCCTTAACCGCGAAAATTTCGAAGCCCTTTGCCGGTTCGACCTGCCGTGCCTGCGGATAACCGGTTTTGCCACAGATTCCGAATGCGAGGAGCTGGTGGCCGCGATGGACGCCGTCGGCCTGCACAAAACCTATAAAGTACCGGGTCTGAAACAGCCGCCGCGCTATGTCGGCCTTACCCAGTTCGAAAAGCGCCAGGCCAGCAAGGACGATTATTTTGCGGAAGTCGATCAGGCATGGCACGAACACGAAGCGGTAATCTCAAAGATGCCCTGGAACCCGTTCGAACGGATGTGGAAACTGATCCGCGAGCTGTATCCGGAATGTACGCTGACGCTGGCGGAAGAACCCGGTTACGGGCGTTACTATGCAGGCATCATCCGCGATACCACCGGCGGAGGTACGCTGCATGCGGATGTCACTATGTACAGCGCCCGCGACTACATCATCAGTCAGGTCGTGAACCAAATTACCTGGAATTTTTTCGCAACCCATGTCGATGGCGACGGTGGGAAAACCACGATTCACAACCGGCCCTATCGGGTGGAAACCAAACCCGGCGATAAAGTTGAAATCGAAGGATTCAACCGGTCCTATGTAGACGGGGCGGAAACCCACATCTACGCGCCGGCCAAAGGTGACGTGGTGATGTTCAATTCCCACAATCCGCACGAATGGACGGCCGTGGACGAAGGCCAGCGGCGCATGGGCGTCAGCAGCTATATCGGTCGCATGCCGGACGGCAACTTTATCTACTGGTCCTGACGGCTGTCATGTACCGGCCACCCGTCTTTCGGGAGGACAGCGTCGATGTCATGCAGGCACTGATCCGGTCCCATCCGTTTGCAACGCTCATCACGCTCGAAAAGGGCGAGCCTTGCGGTACGCATATCCCGTTTATTTTGACAGATGGCGGTGCCCACGGCGTTTTGCAGGGCCATGTCGCCCGTCCCAATACCATCTGGTCCGACCGCGACCCGGATACCGAGGTGCTCGTTATCTTCCAGGGAGCGAACCACTACATCACTCCGTCCTGGTATACGTCCAGGGCCGAACATGGAAAGGTGGTTCCAACCTGGAACTACGATGCGCTGCATGTCTATGGGCGGATGACCGCGATCGAGGACCCGGACTGGTTGCTCGCCCATCTGAACGCGCTGACCGATTTTATGGAAGGCGAGCGAGAGAAGCCGTGGAAGGTGTCCGACGCGCCGGCGGACTATATCGACAAAATGGTCCGCGCAATCGTCGGACTGGAGATCGGGATAACCCGGCTGGAAGGAAAATCAAAGATGAGTCAGAACCGGAACGACGCGGACCGGCAGGGGACGGTCAAAGGATTGGAAGCAGAAGGAACCGACGCCGCCCGGAAGGCGGCGCAGCAAATCCCGGATTAATCCTTCAAGAGCGGCTTCACCGCTTTGCGGAATTCGCGCCGGCGGTCTGCGCTGTGCAACCAGTCGTAATCGTAATCCAGCGGCGGCGCGTCGCCGGCTTCCACCTTCAACGCGGCGAACACCGGGCCCGGGCGGGACAGGAGTTCCGGCAGATCCGCGGCGAACTGGTTCAACCCTTCATACGTCGCCGCGTGGGCATATCCGGCCGCCCGCGCCATGCCCGCGAAATCCATCCGCCCCTGAGACGGGATCGGATGACCGCCATTGGCCTCGTAGGATCCGTTCTCGATCACAAAATGCACCAGATTGTCCGGCGCTTCGTTAGCGATGGTGGTCAGGGTGGACATGTTCATCAGGAGGCTGCCATCGCCGTCCAGTACGATGACCTTTTGTTCCGGCAGCCCGATGGCGAGGCCCAGGCCGTGGGACGATGCCTGCCCCATGGCGCCGACGCTGACGAAATTCAGCGGGTCCGGATCGACCCGGCGCCATTCGAAGGCGGACGTATAGGTGGCGACGACGATTGCGCCGTCCCGCGCATCGCGAATTTTCTCGAAGGACGCCATGCGCTGCATCATGGTTCAACCCTCCGCCCGATCAGGGCGACCATAGGGCTCGAGTTCTCGTAGGCGCGATCTATCGCGGGCGGAAGGGAGGCGACGTCTTCGGGGCCTTCGATCAGAATGTGATCGATTTCCATCGCATCCAGTACCGGCTCGATAATCCGAACGCCGAAACTGTCGGACGCTGTGGGTGCACGGTCCGGCTCCTTGCCCAGCAGTCCGACAATCATGCAGACCGGCTGTTCGTAGTCGCAGCCGACGGCGCGGATATTGTTCAGAGAATCCATCAGACCTGTCTGCTGCATCAGAAGCACCGACCGCTTTTCGCAGTAATCCAGCGCCGCGCAGATGGAAACCCCCTCATCCTCCTTGCTGAGACGGATCAGGCGCAGTTCGCTGTCTTCCGACAGCGGCCACAACAGACCGGCGCTGGTGGTGATGTCGGGCAGGGCGCACACGTGTCGGACGCCGGCCTGTTTTATGGCAGCGATGATGTCCTGTCCGCGTGGGCCCTTCGGCATGGCCATATTCAGGCGGCGTCGGAAAATTCGGTCAGGAATGCGTCGAGCGCGGCGTTCGTCGCTTCCGGGTTTTCAATGTTGGCTATGTGTCCCGCGTTGTCGACAACCACATGCCGGCAATCAGGGATCGCGGCGGCGGCTTCCGCCAGGATTTCCGGCGGTGCGCCCTTGTCCTGGGCACCGCCGATGATCAGGGTTGGCACCGTAATCTTGCCGAGGCCCGATCCGAAGGCGAGGCGTTTCAACGCTTCGCAGCAGCCTTCATGGCCCACCGGACTGGTGGCCCGGAGCATGTTGCGCACCTTGTCCAGAGATGGCGGGTTGGCCGCGACCGTTTCCGGGGTGAACCAGCGTTCGACGGTGGGTTCCACCACGCCTTCCATGCCCTTTTCGCGGGCCGTATCGATCCGGTACTGGAAATAGGCGGCGTAATCCGGCGGTGCATCGGGCCGGGAATCGCAGGCGGTCAGCGACAGTAGCCGGTTCCCGTGGTTCTGCGCCATGCCGTATCCCAGCATGCCGCCGATGGACAGTCCTACCCAATGGGTTTTGTTAATTCCGAAATGATCCAGCAGCGCGCAAGCGTCTTGCATCAGATCGTCGAAGGAATAGGGGCCGGGCGGCGCGTCCGAGCCGCCATGGCCGCGATGGTCGTAGCGCAGGATACGGAACCGGTCCTTCAGCATCTCGACCTGTCCGTCCCAGAGGGTCAGATTGTTGCCCAGCGCATGGCTGAACGTGACCCAGGGCGCGTCTTCGACGCCCTCTACTTCGCAGTTCAGTTCGAAATCTCCGACGCTGACTTTCATCGCCGCCCCTTTTTCTTGTTTGGTGTGCCGTCGTTAGTTACCACGCCGGTCGGGGGTGGGTACAGGCGGTGACGTCAGGCACCGTCGTTGATCGCCGCCAGAAATGTGTCGGCAAAATCGCGCAATTTGGACGCGCCTACGCCGTGAACATCCGCGAATTCGTCCTGATTGGCCGGTTTGCGCCGCGCCATGTCGACCAGCGCCCGATCCGGGAAGATCACATAGGCTGGCACGCCGCGCTGTTTGGCGATTTCGAGCCGAAGCTGGCGCAGCTTGCCCAAAAGATCGGTATCCGCCTCCGGCAGATCCGCATCGGCGGCAAGATCACGGGTGCGCCGTTTCGCGGCCCGGGATTTTTTCATCGTGTCCTGGCGGTAGCGGAACGCCTTGGTGCCGTTCAGCAGGTCCTGGCCCTTGGGCGTCAGGTCGAGGCCGCCATAGCCTTGTACGTCCAGCCGCAGAAACCCGGCGGAAACGAGCTGGCGGATAATCGACTGCCATTCCTGTTTGCGCAGGTCCGGCCCCGCGCCGAAGACGTCCAGCCGGTCGTGGCCGGCCTTGGTTATTTTTTCCGTCTGCATGCCGCGCAGGATGTCGATGACGTGGGCGGCACCGTAAATCCGGCCGGACTGATCGACCGCCGACAGGGCCTTTTGCCCCAGTTCAGTACCGTCCGCCATTTCGACGGGGTTGAGGCAGACATCGCAATTGCCGCAGGGCTCGATCCGTTCGCCGAAATATTCCAGCAGCGACCGGCGCCGGCATTCGGGCGCTTCGCAATATCCCACCAGCGCATCCAGCCGCTTGTGTTCCCGGCGTTTGCGTTCCGGCGAAGAATCTTCCTCCTCGATAAAGACCCGGCGCATGCGGATGTCCTGCAGCCCGTAGAGCATGTGGGCGTCCGCGGGTGCGCCGTCGCGTCCTGCGCGGCCGATTTCCTGGTAATAGGCTTCCACACTGCCCGGCAGGTCGACGTGGAGGACAAAGCGCACGTCCGATTTATCGATTCCCATCCCAAAGGCGATGGTCGCGACGATCACGATGCCAGGTTCGGTCATAAAGGCGTTCTGGTTGGCGTCGCGTAGGTGCTGGGCCATGCCGGCGTGATAGGGCAGGGCGTTGACGCCGTGATCGCGTAAATAGGCGGCTGTTTTTTCCGTCTTCTTGCGTGACAGGCAGTAAACGATGCCGCTTTCGCCTTGGTGGCGGGACAAGAAATCGTTCATCTGCCGTTTCCAGTCCTGCTTCATTTCCACCGACAGGCGAATATTCGGCCGGTCGAAGCCCAGCACCACGGTTTCAGCCCCACCATCGAACAGCCGCGCGGCGATATCGTCCCGGGTAATGGCATCCGCCGTGGCGGTCAGCGCCACCACCGGAACGCCCGGAAAAACGGCCTTCAACTGGCCAAGATCCGCATATTCGGGCCGGAACGCAGGCCCCCACTGGGAAATGCAGTGCGCCTCGTCCACGGCGATCAGGCAGAGATTCAACCTGGCAAGTGCCGCCAGCATGCGCTCGGTCATCAGACGTTCCGGCGCCATGTACAAAAGCCGCGTTTCTCCAGCCGCAGCCCGGCGCCAGGATGCGACGTTTTCATCCCGGGGGCGGGATGAATTGATGGTATCGGCAGCGACCCCGGCGAGTTTCAGGGCCGCCACCTGATCCTGCATCAGCGCCACCAGCGGCGAGACTACGATGGTCAGCCCGCCCGTCAGTAGCGCCGGGATCTGGAAGCACAGAGATTTTCCCGATCCCGTGGGCATGACGGTCAGCACATCACTGCCCGCCAGCAAGGTGTCGATCACGTCTTTCTGCCCGGGGCGGAAGTCGTCGAACCCGAAAACGTCTTTCAGAATGGTGTATTTGTCGGCCGGTTCGGCCATCGGCGCCTGCAGCGTGTCCATCGCCGCATTCTATGCCGCGCGGATGATTCGGGCGAACCAGATCAACCGGATTCGAGCTCTTCCCGCTTCATTTCCAGTTCCAGCCAGCGTTCCTCGGCATCGGCGATGGCGGCCTCTGCATTCTGCAGTTCCTCCGCGGTCTTCTGAAAGGTATCGGTATCTTTTGAAAACAAATCCGGGTCGGCTAGGATCGAATGCAACTCCGCGATCCGTGCCTCCAGTTTTTGAATTTCGCCCGGCAGGGTCTCCAGCGCGTGTTTGTCCTTGAAGGTCAGCTTGGCTGTGCCCGATTTTGATTTCGGTTTCGCGGTTTCCGGCTTTGTCTGCTTGGGCCGCGGCGTTTCGGCGGTGGATTGCGGCAGATCGCCGCCCCGCTGCGCGAGCATGTCGCTGTAGCCGCCCGCGTACTCCACCCATTTCCCGTCGCCCTCGGCGGCGATCACCGATGTCACCACGCGGTCGAGGAAATCCCGGTCATGGCTGACCAGCAACACCGTGCCTGCATACTCGGCCAGCAATTCCTGCAGCAGGTCCAGCGTTTCCAGGTCCAGATCGTTGGTCGGCTCGTCCAGCACCAGTAGGTTGGACGGTTTGGCAAATGAACGCGCCAGCATGATGCGGCCCCGTTCCCCGCCCGACAACACGCTGACCGGCGTCCGCGCCTGGTTCGGAGGAAACAGGAAATCCTTCATGTAGCCGATCACATGGCGGGTTTCGCCGTTAATCGTGACCTTGTCGCCGCCGCCGGTCAGTGCGTGGGCAACCGTATCCGAGGGATTGAGGCTGTCGCGGCGCTGGTCCAGGGTTTCGACCTCCAGGTTCTTGCCCAGCCGGATATGGCCGTCATCCGGCGGCAGATTGCCGATCAGCATGTTAAGTAGTGTCGTCTTGCCTGCGCCGTTGGGGCCGACAATGCCGACCCGGTCGCCCCGGGCGATCACGGTGGAAAAGCTGCGAACTATCTCGCGGTCGCCGTAGGCCTTGGAAATTTCTTTGGTCACACACACCCGTTTGCCCGATTGCTCGGCCTCGCTGGCGATCATGTTGACGACGCCCGTCGGTCCGCGATCTGACCGGCGTTTCCGGCGCAGTTCCTTCAGGGCGCGGAGGCGGCCCATATTGCGTTTGCGCCGCGCGGTGACGCCTCTGTGCAGCCACTCGGTTTCCGCGGCGATCTTCCGGTCCAGCTTGTGGCGTTCTATTTCCTGCCGTTCCAGAAATTCCTCCCTCCACGGTTCGAATGCGGCAAATCCGCGATCCAGGCGGTGCGTTTCGCCCTGATCGATCCAGAGGGTCGTCTGGGACAGGGTTTCGAGGAAGCGCCGGTCATGACTGATCAGAACCAGGGCCGAGCGGATAGAAGTCAGTTCTGTTTCCAGCCATTCGATGGTGGGCAGGTCCAGGTGGTTGGTCGGCTCGTCCAGCAGCAGGATATCCGGCTGGGGTGCCAGCACGCGGGCCAGGGCGCATCGGCGCGCTTCCCCGCCGGAAAGGCTTGCGGGATCTTCCGATCCAGTCAATCCAAGCCGGTCGAGAAGCCGCCGCGCCGGCTTTGGATCATCGCCTTCTTCCAGACCGGCCAGAACGTGATCAAGCGTGGTCTCGAACCCGTCCAGGGCCGGCTCCTGAGGCAGGTACCGCACGGTCGATCCCGGCTGGACGAAGCGTTCGCCGTCGTCGGGTTCTATCTCTCCGGTGGCGATCTTCATCAGGGT
>CAJWUK010000124.1 GCA_913047365.1 uncultured Alphaproteobacteria bacterium
GGTCGTGGCGGATTAAAGGCCCCACCCGGGACCGGATGGGGCCTGAGCGGGTCTGCTGCGTGAAAATAGATCTAATCCTCAATCATATCAACTTTCGGGGCCGGATGCCGCAGACGGCGGCAGGTCCTGCACGCCTGAGCCATTCATCGCCGCGCCGCATCCCGCTATATCAAAGTACACACTAGTGCAGCACCCGGAAGATATGCCAGTTAGCGCCAGAGACGGTGGGCCTGAAGCGGTCAGGTTGGCTTTGCACCTGTTCCAGCAGGCGCGCGTCGTCCGGGGTCAGCGCGTCGGGGGTATTGGGGTCGGCGGGGCCAATGAACAGATATTGGGCGCGCGTCCACTCCGTCGTATAGCCGATGCTGGGGCGGTTGTGGTGGATGTGGCGCTCGAGGGGGCTGGAGGTCATGACCACCGCGTCGCGATCGGTGTTGGCCCGGATCCAGGCAGCGCCGGTGGAATAGTCGATAAAGCCGCGACCCGCGGCCTGGCGCGCCTCGCGGAAGGGCACTTTGATCCGGTAGGCGTTGTGCGCTGCGGACATCGCGAGGGTGGCGGCGAGTACCAGCGGCAGGGCGGAGGTGAGCCTGGGGAGTCTGGCGGCCAGCTGTTGCAGGCCGCCGGTCGCGAAGAGGTAGACGAGCGGCAGCAGCGGAATCAGCAAGCGCAATTCGGTCCAGCCGCCGGGCCGATCGAGCGGGATGAAGGTCCAGTTGCAGAGGACCGCGAGGAAAATCAATTGATAGAGCCAGAGCAATTGCAGCGCGGCGGCGGCGCGCCAGCGCAGAATGCCCAGTAGCGCCCCCAGCAAAACGAGGGCCCCTATACTCCACGCGACGACGGCGTAAAGACCGCCGAGGCCCTGCTGCATTGCGAGTGTTGCGGCGGCCTGGCCGAAGACGGGCAGGGCCAGCGCGGCGAATTCCACGAGATAGTAGAACAGGGTCCAGGCCATAAAGGACAGGCGGTCGAAGAGCGCCGCGTCGGCGCCGACCAGTTGATCGAGGTAGGAGCCGGGCACGAGGCTGCCACCGCTGGGGCGCGAAAAAGCCATCAATAATCCCAGCAGCGCAGCCTGGCACGGGATCCACCACCCCAAGTGGCGCCACAGACGCCGATATACGAGATGAAGCCCCACCGCCAGTACCAGGGCGAAGCCAATCGAGCGAATCGCGGCGCCAAAGGCCAGGCACAGCACGAGCCCGGCCAGATCAGCACTCAAGATCCGACCGCGCACCCAGCGGTCGTAAAACCACGCGCCGCCCAGCGAGACCAGCATGTAGGCCGACTCGCTGAAGACGCGATTGGCGTAGGCGATGGTCCAGGGATTGAGGGCGATCAAGGCGATGACAGCCAGCCGCGTGCGCCGCTCGACACAGGGTGTGAGCAGCGCGTTGAA
Source organism: uncultured Alphaproteobacteria bacterium (assembly GCA_913047365.1). Classification (GTDB taxonomy): domain Bacteria; phylum Pseudomonadota; class Alphaproteobacteria; order MPNO01; family UBA830; genus CAJWUK01. The sequence goes on from CAJWUK010000124.1 coordinate 1,403, forward strand.
GACGGCGAGATAGGCGATGTAGAACGCCGCCGAACAGAGCTTGAGCGCGGTCAGCGAATCGGGGAAGAGCCAGGCGACGGGGCTGATCAGTAGCGGGTAGCCGCTGGGCTGGGTCGTCGGCGCAACGGCGCGTTCATCCAGACCCAGATGCAGGACGGGGCCGCGCCCCTCAGCGATCGACCGCGCCAATTCGGCGTAGACGGCGTCGTCGGCCATCGAACCGACGGCGAATTCGTCGAAGCGAGCCCAGACCAGCAGCACAGCCAGCAGGGCGGTGGCGACAGCCACAGGGCGATCGGCGATCATGTAGAAATACATCGTGGCCGCAAATTTCGCGATTCAGACTGTCTTTAAATGGGCTGTTAACAGGATCAACTAATCACACTGCACTTGGTACCGAACGTCCATGCTGACAATCTGACAGTTCCAAATGTCAAATGCCATTATTATCGATTTCGGCCGTAAGTACTTCATACTGTATCGCTTTCCTGCGCCTAAAGTTCACTCATAAGACTCTGTTAGCTTTAATCAGCCGCGAGAACAGAAATCGGTTCCTGAATGCCCGTACTTTCGGCGAGGTGTCTTATCCGCGCAAGAAAACCAGGCGATAGGCGATTACCGGCGCCGACGACAACCACATTGTCCGCGGTTTTTACATCCGAAAGCAGTTTGTGACCTAACCTAAGTTCGTCGGCGCGGACCTGTAGGTGTCGATGCGTCTCAGTGTCAACTCCATACGGTAATGGACAAATGGGCAGGATAGCCTCTAAGAGTGCGGGGTCGTACATCCCTGGCACGGCACGCATGCGTGCTTGGACCCGATAGCGATTCTTGCATTCTTTATCGTACTTTCTGAAATCGTGTAGAATTTTCAACACACGGGCGCCGAGTGGTATTTTCTCTCCCGCGACCGAGTCATTAGGAAAACCTTTACCGTCGAATCGTTTGTCTTGGTAGTGAATTATTTTGCTTACTGTTCCAAGATAGGGAATCCGACCCACTAGGTCGCTGCCTGTCTCGATTATCTTGTGCTGAGAAATGCTATCTTCATGTTGTTCGTCAATACCAGACAAATGGTGATCCGTCAAATTTGGAGGCAGAGAAATCGCTCCGATTTGGCTAAGTAGCGCGGCGACTTCAATATCCCAGCGCCCTCTCAATACAGCGATGCTCTGTGCTAGTTCGCGGACGGCATCCCGTAACCAGACCCCCCGTTTATGTCCCTCTGGATTGATGGAAGCCATTAGGTCGTAGAGTAGGTTCACCGTACCTGTTAAGGTTTCGCGCAGTAGTCTCGATTCGGCTTCTATGAGCCGAACTTGCTCTAAAGCGGCTTCAATAGTATCGCTTAGCGTTTTTGTGGTGGTCGGTTTGGAAAGAAAGCGGAAAACTTCGCCGGTATTTATGGCATCAATAGCGGTCTGGACGTCGGCCGTGCCCGTCAGCATAACGCGGATAATGTTTGGATATCTCTCCTTGACTTTCTGCAGCAATTGTATGCCATCTATCCCAGGCATGCGCATATCGGAGATTATAACCGCACAAGCGGCCTTGTCCAAGATCTCCAGCGCCGTTTGACCACTCGTCGCGAATTTCATCGACCAGAGCTTACGCTTTCGAAATAGGCTGTTTTCTATGGCCTTAAGAATGAGCGGCTCGTCATCAACGAAGAGTATGGTGGGCTGTTTTTCGTTCATTAAGATGCTCTTTCTATAACGGGTGTATCGGCAAGCGTACGGTGAACGTGGAACCGCGTTGCGGCACAGAGTCAAAAGAGAGCTCGCCACCGTGCTTATTAACAATCACGTCGTAGGCGATCGCTAAGCCTTGTCCGGTTCCTTTCCCCGGTGCTTTGGTCGTGAAAAAATAATCGAAGATCTTCGATCGAATTTCCGGCGACACACCGCCGCCGGTATCAGAGATTCGGACTTCCACAAAAGAGTCGACCAGTTGACTCGTGAGCCGAATTTCGCCCTTGGCTTGGCTCTCCGGTGCGGCGCGCTCAATCTCTTCTTGGACGGCATCGGCTGCATTGACGATCAAGTTTATAAAGGCTTGGCTTAGTTCGCCAACAAACACAGCCACCATGGGACAGGACTCGTCATAGTCTTCAAGAAGCTCGGCGTGGTATTTCCAGGAATTCCGCGAGACGATAGCCGCATTGTGCAAAATGGTACTTATGTTGCTGTCGACTTTCTGACCAGTCCCCGGATGTGCTGCTTCGCGTAGAGCTTGAACGATTTCGGAAACTCGGTCCGTACCGATCATCGCATCCTCAACAGCTTCAGGCAGTCTTTCGTGCACAAATTCGAGGTCTGTATCGCGTGCAAGGTTGAGTAGCTTGCGAAGATCTGGGGGCAGGTCCTGCTCTTCCTTTACCGAGTCTACTAATTGCATGAGGGCCACCAAGACTGTTTCTAGTTCGCTCAAACCCTGGCCGATGAACGAAATATTGCTGGCGACGTACTGCATTGGGGTGTTAATCTCATGGGCTACGCCGCTCGCCAATTGTCCGATAGCCTCCATTTTTTGAGCCTGGTTAAGGCGCCTTTGGTCCTCAGTGCGCGACGTGATATCCCGGACTAAGCCGATCAGTTGCCGCCCAGCGGCGTGATCGAAAACGCCGACTGCTAGGTCCATGGGGAAGATTCCGCCTCCTTTTCGCTGGCCAAACGCTTCGGCCGTTTGCTGCTCTGCGTCGTATTCTTTCCCGCCATCGACCGCAACGATATGAAACAATAGATTTTCGGACTTGTTCTCGTTCGGCGGCAAGAGCAAATCCACCGACCGCCCGATGACTTCAGTCGCGGTGTAGTCGAATATCCTCTCCGCGGCAGGATTGAACGACACGATACGCAATTGATCATCGACGGCCACTAGGCCGTCGGCAAGATAGCTGACGATGGAGCGTAAATAGTCTTCACTCTCACGGAGTTGCCGTTCGGCTTGAAAACGTTCATTTGCCAGAGCCAGCGCCTCCGTAACAGCAACAACAGTATCACTCTCTCTGGGAGTCTCCGACGTCTTTTTGAGGTCCTTTGAGGCATGACCCTCTGCAGACCCGTGTCTATCGGGAAAAGCGACTTCTACTGTCACGCTGAACTGGCGCCGCTGAACGCGATGACTGAACTGCAGTGGTGTGTCGCTGAAATGGGGTGACGAGTTTACATACTCACCCAGTTGTATTCTAACCCGTACTTCGTGAGGATCAGTAAATCCATGGGGCAAAATTAGCAACGCGCGATCGACCATTTCGCGAGGGGACAGATCGGGCGCGTCGAGCAAGCTAGATATTTGATAGAGGCAAGCCTGCTCTGCCATGCGCTGGTTCAGAGCGGTATTCGATATGGACAATTCTCTGGTGCGCTCCTCAACACGGACTCCGAGCTCTCGAGCTGATTTTCGCGAGTAGAGAATAAAGCAGACAACGGCGCAAATGCCGAAAAAGAGCCCGATATTTTGCGCGATTAGCCAGGTCGGCCAGACAATTTTTATGTTAATAGAATCGGGTTCGCCATACACCAAATCTCGATCGATAGCGCGCACTTCAAACGTGTATTCGCCGGGTATAAGGTGTTTTTCGCCATCGCGTGGAAATGCAACGCGTGTATCTCGAGTCACGGTCCAATCATCGCTATATCCTAGCAATCGGTACTGAAAAGCCAATGCACTCGGGCGCGTTTTAAGACTTGTTCCGCGGTACTCGAAAATGAGAGAGGGTAAACGGAAGCTCCAGCCATGCTGTTCAAACGCCCTTAGCTCAAGCATTGAACTGTCCAGATCGTAGCGGCGCTCACCGAAAACTTCCTCAATCTCAATACTCGGTTTTTCTCCATCGCGCCTAAATATTAAGAGTCCTCTGGGGGAAAGAACTGCAAGCTGGTCGCCTATCGGCGCGATATCAAAAACGGGCGGAATCATCCCATCGCGGTAGCCGATGGTCTGGGACAGGGTGGTATCGAACACGGTGATGCCGAGCCTGCCGCCAACCAATAGTCTACCTCGTTCGTCCTGCGTAAACGCGTTTGGCGCGTTGACATCCATTCTAATGACCGAAGCGTCCAGTTTTGCTTCAACCACAGTTTCCAAAAAATTTGCGCCGTCGAATGCATTGGGTTCTATAACGAACATCCCATCGTCGAAGCCGAACCACGTCCGCCCGTTCTGGTCCACGTGAATAATCGTGCAGTAGCCTATAGAAACGAGCCGCTGAAACTCCCCGAGAACATCCAACTTCCATTGGTGGATAACGCCTCGTCTATAAAGGCATATTCCTCCCTTGGTAGAAATCCAGACCCAACCTCGCGGATCACTACCGATAGATCGAATAAAGTTTGAATTGAGCCCGTCGCTTACGGTGAATCGATCGAGATTCTCGCCACGCACGCGCCATAATGCGCTTTCTGTTCCAATCCATAAGGTACCTTGTATATCTTCGTGCAAAGCTGTTACTCTGGACACGCTTTCTCCGAGCTGCAAAGAATCGAGTTGACCGCCACGGTAGGAAAACAAACGCTCGCCTCCCGTGTTTGCACTTACACCTATCCAAAGGGTCCCGTTACTATCTTCGAGGAGATTCGTGATAATCCGAGTGGTGTCTAGAGTGACCTCTTCGGTAAAACGCAGTTTACTATCTACGCTCGCCACTTTATTGTCCGCTGCGATCCACACCCCGTCATCGCTACGCGGGATCAGGATATCTGCCAGGGGCTCTAAATCTGAGACGGTTTCTCTCGAGCCGGCAGAATACCACGACTTAGAGCCACTCTTGGTCTTTAGCCAGCCCTGCCGGTATGGTGCGATCATTTCCGAATGCCAGCGCCACAATCCTTGCTCAGTTCCTGCCCAAAGGTACCCGTGCCTACCCTTCAATAGCACTCTGACGTAGCGGTTGGATCCACCCCGGACTACATCAAAATCTCCTGTACTGTTGCTCCGGTAGATCTCATCGGCACGGACAATCCATATGAGCCCTGCGTGATCAATCATGATGGGACCCGTAGCAGCGGTGGGAGTCATCCCAGCAAAATTTATTTTTTCGAAGCGTCCATTTTTTTCCGCAAAGAGCCCTTTTGAGGTGCTTGCTAGCACTTGACCATCTTCGGTCTCGACGAGACCAACAACAGTGGTTTGATTCAGACCGTCGCTCGCGGACTGGACATCTGAGCCATCGTAGTAGGCCAGTCCAAGGAATGAACCGATCCAGATCCGGTCTTGACTATCTTCCATTAGCGTGAGAACCTCACCAGAAGTTAGCCCATTTCCGGATTTCAGGTCGATGAATCGCCGCCCGTCGTATAAGCTGACGCCCTGAGTCGTGCCGATCCAAATCGTGCTGTCGCGTGCGACCGTAAGAGCACTGATGTGGTCATCGACAAGACCGTCTCGTGTAGTGAAAGCCACAAAATCCGAGCCATCATAGTAAATGAGGCCCTTACGCGTGCCGATCCATACCCGGCCCGCGAAATCCGTGGCAAGAGAATAGACCTGATCGTTTGGTAGCCCGTGTGCAGTGGTGAATTGGACAAAATTCTGTCCATCGAAATAACAAAGTCCACCAACTCTGCTACCGAGCCAAAGACGACCATTATGATCCTCTGTCATCGCGTCCACCCGAGGAAAAGGTAGCCCGTCTTCGGGACTGAATGACACCCAATCCGGCGTCAAATCACCGCCCCCCGCTCGGATGACTTCGCCCGCTTTAATTCCGAGCGGCTGCCCAATAGCTTCTCTTAGGACGAAGAGATGTTTAGTGCCTGGTCCATCTACCACATCGATAGTGGTTTCGTTGGAATCGACAACGCTCGACTCGTCTGCATAATAGCGGCCTACGGGAAGTGGGAGCTGCCACTGCCCTGCCTCGTCGCTATGAACGTCGACCCAAAAAGAGGGCTTGCTGTGGGCGTGCAGGCGGATTCGGCGGCCCGCGGCGGGTTGACCATCGATGGACCACGTAAGACGGCCTCTGGCCAGGCCGATCGCGTGACTACGGCTGAGCAAAAGATCCCCTAGCCGGTCTGAACGCTGGAACTTGCGGATGCCCGGACCCCAAGACAACCAACTATACGAGCCATCTGCGTCGTAGTCGGAGACGCTTATATCGAATCCGAGCGTAACATTGGACTGAGTTTCAAATTCCGTGCCGAATACTTTAGACAAGTCGATGCGCCATTCGTAGCTTGTACCGCTATCGCTCAAGGAAACCGCGTACTCCACGTCTGTACCGCTACCGAGAGCCAGTTCGTCGCCGTAAATTGAGTACTGACGGACGACCCTTGCGGTAGTGTCGTGCAATGCAAGATACAACTCGCAACCATCCTGGTTATTCCACGTGGATTGTGCGGTAGTATCGATCCAGACGGATTGGTCTGAGGTTTGTATTGCGACATAAAGGGCATAACTCTCTGCATCATAAGCGGTTAACATCGTTGCCGAGAAGTCCGCGGCGTCAACCGGCGACTCACCGTATTCGATGTTTTCTACTCTTTGGGAAGTGTTAAAAATTGATCCATACCGGGTAGTGGAAAGACGTGAATTACCGGATCTCAATGCTTCGGCGGGTATAGGCGCGGTGTTTGGCGGCCAATCGCTGAGATCTCCATCGACGACGATACCACTGGCCGGTGCCGCTACGGCGACCGCTCCGTTATGAGCTTCAACCGAAGTGAGAGATCCAGCGACGATAGACATCGCAAGTAATGCACGTGATACGAACATTT
>CAJWUK010000125.1 GCA_913047365.1 uncultured Alphaproteobacteria bacterium
CTGACCACCGCCTGCGCCAAAAGGTTGTCGTATTCCAGCGTTTCGGCGAGGTCCGAATTCCAGATCAGCGATGTGTCGTTGACCTTGATGTCATCATTCTTCGCCCACAGCGATGTCAGCTTGTCACGACCTTCCTGCATCAGTTCGTCGGTCCGGAACACGGCGCAATGGGCCTGCATGGTACGCTGCATTTCTAACCGTAGCTCGGCGGTTTCAGTGGTGCCCTTCGTATAGCGGCGGCCATCGAACCGGTCGAGGGCCTTTTCGCCCGCGCGCTTCGGCAGTTCGGGCTGGCTTTGACCGGGTTCGACTAGTTCCGCCGCGCGTTCGCCGGCCGCCCGGCCGAACACGACGAGATCAAGCAGCGAATTGGATCCCAGACGGTTGGCGCCGTGGACCGAAACGCACGCCGCCTCGCCGATGGCCATCAGGCCGGGCTGAATTTTCTCGGCGTTGCCATTGGCAGGCGCGACGACTTCGCCCTGATACGTCGTCGGGATGCCCCCCATATTATAATGCACGGTCGGCAAAACCGGGATCGGTTCCTTGGTTACGTCGACACCTGCGAAGATACGCGCCGTTTCGGAAATGCCTGGAAGACGTTCGTTGATCACGTTGGCATCGAGATGTTCGATGTGGAGATGAATGTGATCGGCATCGGCACCGACACCGTTGCCGTCACGAATTTCCATGGTCATCGCCCGGGCAACCACGTCACGGGATGCCAGATCCTTCACCGACGGCGCGTAGCGTTCCATGAAGCGTTCGCCTTGCGAATTGGTCAGGTAGCCGCCTTCGCCGCGCACGCCTTCGGTGATCAGGCAGCCGGCGCCGTAGATACCGGTGGGATGGAACTGAATGAACTCCATGTCTTCGCAGGGGAGTCCCGCACGAAGCGCCATCGCATTGCCATCGCCCGTCTGCGTGTGCGCGCCGGTGCAGGAGAAATAGGCCCGGCCGTACCCACCGGTCGCCAACACGACCAGATTGGCACGGAACCGGTGGATGGTGCCGTCGTCCAGATTCCAAGCCATCACCCCACGGCAGACGTTGTCGTCATCCATGATCAGGTCTATGCCGAAGTACTCGATGAAGAACTCAGCATCGTGTTTGAGCGATTGCTGATAAAGAGTGTGCAGGATGGCATGGCCGGTGCGGTCGGCCGCAGCGGCGGTGCGCTGCGCGGGCGGCCCTTCACCGTATTCGGTGGTCATGCCACCGAAGGGGCGCTGATATATTTCACCCTTTTCGGTGCGCGAAAAAGGCACACCGTAATGTTCCAGTTCCAGCACCGACGGAATGGCTTCTCGGCACATGTATTCGATCGCGTCCTGATCGCCTAGCCAGTCGGCGCCTTTGACCGTGTCATAGAAATGCCAGCGCCAGTCGTCCTCGCTCATATTGCCTAGCGCGGCGGAAATGCCGCCCTGCGCAGCGACGGTATGGCTTCTTGTCGGAAAAACCTTGGTGATGCACGCCGTCCGCAGGCCCTGAACCGCCATACCGAAGGTTGCGCGCAACCCAGCGCCGCCTGCGCCCAGCACGACGACGTCGTAAGTGTGATCGATAATTTCGTATGCGTTGGTGTTCATGGCAATCCTGCGTGTGCGCATCCGCGTCAGAGGCGTTTAGCGGAGAGCGATCTTTACGATTGAAAATATAGCGGCCACCGCAAGGGCGATCGCTGCAAATTTGACCAGCGCGATGCTGGCGATTTTCAGCCATTCGGTGTGGACGTAATCTTCCAACACCACCTGCAGGCCAAGCTGGGCATGATGAAACGTCGCGATGACGAACAGCACCAGTAGGATGGAGACCAACGGCGTGCCAATCCATTCGCGGACCGCGCCAATATCCGAACCGACCATGGCGCAGACAGACGCGACGAACCAGATGACCAGAGGTACCAGCGCAACAGCAGTCATACGCTGGGCCCACCAGTGTGCGACGCCTTCCTTGGCTGATCCGAGGCCCCGAACTTTTCCAAGCGGTGAACGAAGCGACATCAGAGCGCGCCCATTGAAGAATAACCCCACACCCAGGCGACGACCGTCAGCACGATGGCGGCACCGACGACCAACCATCCGTTGCGATAGGCGGCGTCCAAATCGAAGCCCTTGCCCGCATCCCAGAACAGGTGCCGAAGACCGTTGCAGAGGTGATAAAATAGCGCAAAAGACCAGCCAAGTAGCAGCAGACGGCCGATCCAGGAGCCCCAGAAAGCCTTTACATCTGCGTAGGCATCCCCGCCACTCGCCGCGGCCACCAACCACCACACCAACAACAGGGTCCCGGCACTGAGCGCGATGCCGGTTCCGCGATGCATGATCGATAGGACAGAAGTGAGTTGTGGGCGGTAAACCTGAAGGTGGGGAGACAGGGGGCGATTTTCGCTCGCCATGGATTTAGTCCTGGTATTTTAAATGACAGAGCTTGGGTTTGATACGAAATCCCAGCGGTTTCGGTTTACGCTGAAGGGGGATTCAAGTCAATCTGAACACCGCTCCGATCATCTTTGTGAATAACGGTGTGGATAAAATGTGCGCCTGCAAATGGGTTATGCACAGAAAACAGCCGACCCGGCACGTTTGCGCGTTGCCTCATCTATTCGGGATGAAGATCATGCTTCCGCGCGAGAGCGTAGGAGAGTGTGACGCCCGCACCGACCCCCTTTGGGGGAAAGCCGGTTCGGGAAAAGCCTCTCCCCGGTTGGCGGTTGGATGATGCGGCGACGCGAAATCAGATTGTTACCGGGTTTTGGCGGGCACGGGACGAATCCCATCGGCCGGTGTCTGTCGGTAGAACGCCTGTCCGTTGAAAGGGACGGACTCGGCGGCGACTTCGAAAAGGGCTCGCCCTGATCGAAATCGTTGGCGCGGAAATGGCAGAACGGGTCACCGGATTTGCCGTGGAAGCCGGCCAGGGCGACGCGCACTCCCCGAAGCGCGCGTTTTCTGGGTGCCGATGAAGAGACGGATTGCAGGCTGGAAGTAGCGACCCTTCCGGAAACGGAAGAGAATCAAGCGGTTATGGTGTATCGCCAAGGGCACCAGAACCGGTGGGCTTCGAAGGTCGCGATCTCTCGCGCCTAAGAGCCTTTTCGGCTCCTGAGGCGTCGGGCGTGTCTTCGCGGGACACTCAGCGTAGGTTGCAAGACTTACGCGCCCGACGCCTCAATCGTTTTTCGTCTACAGTTACAAAGTGCGAATCACAACTCATTTCGAATTCGGATATTCGGCGCGCGGAAATTCTCCGTCATCCTGACTGCAATATGGCGTTCCGGAGACCGGACCTTCATTGGACCCTACGAACCTACTGCCCTACTATAACTATCGAACGCCGACAAACTTCTGGACAATATCGAATGTCGCCAATGCTTGGAGCTCGATGGGACGAGCCGGGGCAGAATGCCAGGTTCCAAAAGGCCCTCGAGCGGGAACTTGTTGACTATGCCGAGGTTAACTTTCCCATACCTTGGCAGACCGATCCCTCTGAAACCGGATTACCGGTTATCGCCCATACCAGCAGCAACCCCACCTGCAGTGCGCACGGTATCGATTCCACGATCGCCGAACTGGTTCGGGAAGGCGCCCGCGCCGCGAATTCTCCGTGGATCGGAGAACACCTTTCGTGGCTGGGATCGGCTTCGTCAGGATCGCTCGGCTATCAGATCAACCCGCTGTTTACTCGGGACTTTCATGCCATTGCGGTGGAAAATATTCTGAAGCTGAAAGACTTCTACGACCTGCCGCTGGCGCTGGAACTAAGTCCGATTTACACTGAGGCCACAGGATATGAAAGCGAGATGCATTTTCTCGGCGACGTCGCGGTGGCGGCCGATACCTCGATAATCCTGGATGTCACCCATTGGCAGATTGCCAACAAAAATCTGAACCGCACGCCGGACTATGGCTTAGACGCGCTTCCCAGAGAACGCATCATCGAGCTTCACATTGCCGGAATGCGACAGGGATCGGATGGTTTCTGGCATGATTCCCACGGGTTTCTTCCGCCGGACGAAATTTTTGATTTGATCCAAGAGCTTGTGGCTGACCTGCCTTCTCTTCGCGCCGTGACCTATGAACACCTTGCCGATGCGCCGGAAGAAGATTTCTATCAAGGCCTCGAACGCTTGCGACGGACAGTCCCAGCAAATGAACACTGACCGGGAACGGGCCGCGCGCATACAGGCACTCTACGTCCGGCTTCTGTTTTGCGACAAAACCTATGATCGGTATCGGACTGACCGACCGGGATTGGCGGCCGCGTTTGATCTAGACGAACGCGCGCTTGATGATTTGCCGAAAGCCGGTACGGGCCAGCTAATTGCAGAGCGAAAGGGCCGCCGTATCGGTGCTTTGAACGAAATTCAGGCCGTTTTCGCCCAGGCATACGGATTGCTGGAAAAACGTTCGGATTACCAAGTCGAGGAATTCCTTTGTTCAGATGCATTTTTCGACCCAGGGTCGGGTCTGCCCCACCCCTACGGTTCCGGGCCGGGCTATGAAAACGCATCGAAATTCTACTTCTGGGTTCGGGAAACGCTTTCCTTCGGGACGGGACCGAAGGATATGCAAATCAGAATGATGCTGAACGGGGATTTCGCCGCCCATCTGATTGCTCGTTACGCCGATGGCAGCGACACGTACTTTCAACGCTTTTCAAACGGTATTTACTGGCGCGAATCCGTCGCAGTCGATCTGCCGTTCATTTTTATGACCCCTGAACTTCATGTCTATCGCATTGGCGATTCGGAGAAGGCGAAGCAAGCCCTGTCTTCGCGCCCCTACGATCTGGATTCCCTTCGCCCGGAACCGGCGCCGACCGACGAAAACCTGCTCTAGGCCGCTTTTACTAGCTTCTTCCGCACCAGCATTTCGGCAATCTGCACCGTGTTCAGGGCCGCACCCTTGCGCAGATTGTCGGACACCACCCATAGCGATATGCCGTTCTTCACTGTCGTATCCCTTCGGATCCGGCTCACGTAAACCGCGTCTTCACCGGCACATTCCACCGGCGTGACATAGCCTTCGTTAGCGCGGTGATCGACTACGACAACGCCGGGTGCATCACGCAATGCTTCGCGCACGTCATTTTCATCGACCGGCTTCAAAAATTCAATATTCAAGGCTTCGCCGTGGCCGACAAAGACAGGCACGCGGACGCAGGTGGCGTGAACCGCAATATCCTTGTCTAAGATTTTCCTCGTCTCCACCGACATCTTCCACTCTTCCTTAGTCGTGCCGTCATCCATGAAGACGTCAATGTGAGGGATCACGTTGAACGCGATTTGCTTGGTGAACTCCTCATTCTGTTTAGTGTCGTTCACGAAGATTCCGCGGGTCTGGTTGAACAGCTCGTCCATCGCCGCCTTGCCGGCGCCGGACGTAGACTGGTAGGTCGACACCACCACCCGTTTGATCTTTGCAAGATCGTGCAACGGCTTCAGCGCCACTACCATCTGAATGGTGGAACAGTTAGGGTTGGCGATGATGTTTCGTTTTGTATGCCAGTCCAGATCTTCGGGGTTTACCTCCGGCACTACCAGCGGCACATCCGGATCCATACGGAACTGCGACGTATTGTCGATTACAATACAGCCCGCCTTTGCCGCCCGGGGGGCATGTTCCGCGGATACCTTCGAACCGGGCGAGAACAGCGCGATATCAGTGTTGGAAAAATCATATTCGGCGAGATCCTGGACCTGCAGAATATCGTCCTCGCCGTAGGACACTTCGCGGCCGATGGACCGCGACGACGCGAGAGCGACGACGTCGTCGGTCGGAAAGTCGCGTTCCGCCAGAATTTGGAGCATTTCGCGGCCGACATTCCCCGTCGCACCGACGACGGCAACCTTGTAACCCATGATTTGGTATTCCTCAGATTTGCCCGCTGTTTTAACGCGGGCTGTTTAACAAATTACGTCCGATCCCGGAATACGGGCGTTCAAAATAAAAAGGCGCCCCGGGCCGGATGACGCCTCGTCAGAAACCTCTCTACACGGCGCCCTGCTGAGCACCGGCAGGAGTCAGATACCCGGTTTGGTGGTTTTCGCCTTGGTACTGGCAGCCTGTTTCGTCCTCGCCTTACCGGGCGCCAACGTTATAGTCGGTTTCTCGGTTTCTGCGCTGTTTACCAGGCCGCCGAAGCTATTACCTTCGCCCGCAAAGACCGACGTGGAAACCGAAAACAGCCCAACGGCTGCAAGATTAAGAACTTTTTTCACGACAAGTTCCTCTCGAAACCGATTTACAGGTTACGGTAACGTGGCACCACCTTACCCGCAACCAAATTGCGATCAGGCGGCCTGCTTGTCGAGCTCCGCCGTAATCGCTTCTCCCATCTGTTCACAGGAAATGAGAGTCATGCCGTCCTGCATGATGTCGCCAGTCCGCAGGCCAGCGTCCAGTACATTGCGCACCGCCTGTTCTACCAGATCGGCGTCTTCGCCCATATCGAAGGAATAGCGCAGCATCATCGCGTAGGACTGGATCATCGCCAGGGGATTGGCCTTACCCTGGCCGGCGATATCCGGGGCTGAGCCGTGAACCGGTTCGTACAGCGCGCGGCGACGGCCGGATTCGTCTTCCGGGCCGAGGGAGGCCGACGGCAGCATGCCCAGTGAGCCGGACAACATCGACGCCACGTCCGACAACATGTCGCCGAAAAGGTTATCGGTGACAATCACGTCGAACTGTTTTGGATTGCGCACAAGCTGCATGCCGCAATTATCGGCCAGCATGTGCGACAGTTCGACCTCGGAAAATTCGTTTTCATGGACCCAGGTGGCTTCTTCTCGCCAGAGCAGCCCCGATTCCATGACGTTCATTTTCTCGACCGAACAAACTCTGTTGTCGCGCTTTTTCGCCAGATCGAACGCAACACGGCAAACCCTGCGGATTTCCTCCGTCGTATAGACCTGGGTGTTGATGCCCCGGCGCTGGCCATCCGGCAAGTCTTCAATACCACGCGGTTCGCCGAAATAGACGCCGCCAGTCAGTTCGCGGACGATCAGAACATCCAGCCCGCCGACCAGTTCCCGTTTCAGGCTGGACGCATCGGCCAACGCATCGAAGCAGATGGCGGGACGCAGGTTGGCAAACAGATCAAGATCCTTGCGCAGGCGCAGCAGGCCAGCCTCCGGACGGACATCGAAACCGATATTGTCCCATTGCGGTCCGCCGACGGCGCCGAACAGCACCGCATCCGAATTTAGCGCCACGTCCATTGTGTCATCGGAAATCGCCGCGCCGTGTTTTTCGTACGCTGCACCACCGACAAGATCTTCAGTTACATCGAACGTGACCGAACGGCGCTTATCCATCCAGTCGATCAGGCGGCGGACCTCGCCCATCACTTCCGGCCCAATCCCGTCACCGGGCAGCATCAATACTTTTTTGTTGGCGACCATATCGCGGCTCTCCCTGCGTAATGCTGTCATTCCGGCGAAAGCCGGAACCTTTATCTCTATACCCTATCTCCAGCGGGGCCCGGCCTTCGCGGGGATGACGTCAGGAGATTTAAGGCCTTGGTGTAATTAGACCCGCGCGCCCTGCATCCACGGCATGGATTGTTTTTGCCTGTCTTCGAACGATGAAATTTTGTCATCCGACTGCAGTGTTATCCCAATATCGTCGAGACCTTCTAGCAGGCAATGTTTGCGGAACGGATCAACATCGAATGCGATTTCCTCACCATCGGGGCGGACGATTTTCTGGTTTTCCAGATCGATTTCGATACGAGCGTTTTCGCCCCGGTTGGCGTCATCCAGCAGGGCATCGCGCTGTTCCGGCGACACCTTTATTAGCAGCAACCCGTTCTTGAATGAATTGTTGAAAAAAATATCTGCAAAAGACGTGGAAATAACACAGCGTATGCCGAAATCGGTTAGCGCCCAGGGAGCGTGTTCGCGCGAAGAACCGCAGCCGAAATTATCTCCGGTGACCAGTATTTCCGAATTCCGGTATTGCGACTGGTTGAGAACGAAATCCTCCACTTCGGAGCCGTCATCGTTGTAGCGCACGTCGTT
>CAJWUK010000126.1 GCA_913047365.1 uncultured Alphaproteobacteria bacterium
TCCGGCCAACCTCTCCTGATGCTTCATGGCGGGGGCGGGCCGATCGCTCAGATGCCCTTTGCCGACAAACTTGCCGAAAAGTTCGAGCTTATCGCACCGACCCATCCGGGATTTGCCGGCAGCAAAATCCCGGACAATTTCACCCGCGTGGACGATCTGGCGTTTCTGTATCTCGATCTGCTAGACGATCTGGATCTGCAGGATGTCATCCTAATGGGCTTCTCCATGGGCGGCTGGACCGCGACCGAGCTTGCCACCATGAATTCCAATCGCCTGGGTAAGCTGATCCTCGTCGATACCGTCGGCGCCAAGTTTGGGGGCCGTGAAGACCGCGATATCGCCGACGTTTTTGCCCTGCCCCATGAAGAGCTGGTCAAGGTCATGTTTCACGATACCAGCCTTGCCCCCAATCCGCAGGACATTCCAGACGAACAGCTTCAGATCATCGCGGCCAACCGCACGGCACTTGGCGTTTATACGTGGGAGCCTTATATGCACAATCCGAAGCTGCCCCACCGCATCCACAGGATCAAAATTCCGACCCATGTCATCTGGGGCGCTAGCGACGGTCTGGTGACCGTGGATTACGGAAAAAAGTTCTGCGACATGATCGACGGCGCCACGATGACCGTTATCGAAAACGCCGGTCATTCTCCGCAGATGGAACAGCCCGACGCGTTTGTCGACGCCGTGATGGCGTTCGCCGAATAGGAAAAGGAGACAACAGATGAAATCCTGGTGGTTTACCGAAGACTGCTATCCCCACCTACCCGACGAGAGCACCTATCGTTCGATCCGCGTGGACCTTCCGAATGCCAATTGCGAACCCGAAGTCGCGCACGAGCTTTACAACCGTTATCTCGATCTGTGGTGCGCCTGCGATGAAATCGGCCTTGGAATTATGCTCAACGAGCATCACCAGACCGCCACCTGCATGGTACCTGCAGCGCCGATCATGCTGGGCATTCTGGCGCGCCAGACCAAGAACGAACGCCTGCTGATCCTTGGAAATCCGATCCCGAACCGGAACCAGCCGGTGCGAGTGGCAGAGGAAATGGCTTTGGTAGACGTCATTTCGAAAGGCCGTGTGGAATGCGGCTTTGTGCGCAGCGTGCCGTACGAGGCGGCGGCAGCGAACATCCTGCCTTATCAGGGAACTGAACGCCTGTGGGAAGCCCACGACCTGATCGTCAAGGCGTGGACCACACATGACGGCCCGTTCAATTTTGAAGGCAAATGGTTCCACCACCGCCAGGTAAACATATGGCCGCGGCCTTATCAGCAGCCGCATCCGCCCGTATGGGTGACCATGGGCAGTCCGGGCACTGCGGTTCCTGTAGCTCAGCACAATTATGTCGGCGCAGTGTTCCTGGCGGGCTATCCCAAAATTCGTAGTATTTACGACGGGTACCGCGAGGCCTATGTGGAGGCGCACGGCAAGGTTCCTGCGCTCGACCGACTGGCCTATCTCGGCCTTTGCTTCATCGGGGAAAACGAACGCGAAGCCGAAGAAGGCGCGCGGAAGCTACTATGGTACATGGAATCGAACAAGGTTCCGCCGGAATGGAGCAACCCGCCCGGCTATCATCCACCGCCGGTGTCCGCCACGGTCATGAAGGGCATCACGGGTTCCGGGGTGCCTACCAACCCGACACTGGACCAGCAGATGGCGCGGGGCAACGTGTTCGCCGGCACGCCGGACCAGGTGTTCGAACAGATGAAATCTTTCTGGGAATATTCCGGCGGTTTCGGCCACATGTTGATCATGGGCCAGGCCGGCTTCCTTTCCGATGCAGACGCGCTGAAATCCATGAAGCTCTACAAGAACGAGGTCGAACCCCGACTGATGGAACTGGCAAAGGACGCCGACCCGGCAGAGCTTTGGGAGAAATCGAAAGCGATGGAAGCAAAGGACAATGTCGATCTCGGCACGTTCGGCGTGGAATTCGCGCGTTAGAATTAATAACGTCAAAGAAGAAACAGACGCACAATGACGGAACTTAAAACCTGGTTCTTTACAGAGGATTGCTATCCCGACCTGCCTCCGCAGGACACCTATAAATCCATTCGCGTCGACCTACCTAACCAGTTTTGTGATCCGGAAAACGCCAGTCGCCTCTACAACCAATATTTGGATATCTGGTGCGCGGCGGACGAGATGGGCCTCGAGATCATGCTCAACGAGCACCATCAGACAGCGACCTGCATGGTGCCGGCGGCGCCCATCATGCTGGGCATCCTCGCACGGCAAACCAAGGACGCCCGATTGCTGATCCTGGGCAATCCCCTGCCCAACCGGAACCAACCGGTGCGCGTGGCCGAGGAAATGGCCATGGTCGACGTCATTTCGAAAGGACGGGTGGAAGTCGGCTTCGTCCGCAGCGTGCCGTATGAGGCGGCGGCGGCGAATATCCTTCCTTATCAGGGATCGGAACGGCTTTGGGAATCACATGACCTGATATTGAAGGCTTGGACAACCCATGATGGGCCGTTCAACTTCGAAGGAAAATGGCATCACCATCGCCAGGTAAACATCTGGCCACGTCCCTATCAGCAGCCGCACCCGCCGGTCTGGATCACCACCGGCAGCGCCGGCAGCACCCTGCCCGTGGCGCAGCACAAGCATGTGGCGGCTATCTTCCTCGCCGGCTATTCGAAGGTACGTCCGATCTTCGACGCCTATCGCGAGAACTATCTGAAATTGCACGGCAAACACGCGCCTCTCGACCGGCTGGCCTATTGCGGGCTGATTTTCGTCGGCGACGACGAGAAGACAGCCGAAGAAGGCGCCGAACAAATTATGTGGTACATGCAGGCCAATAAGGTGCCGGAACACTGGAAGAACCCGCCCGGCTATCATCCGCCGGCAGTCTCCGCCAACGTCCTGCGCGGCGCACATGTATCTGGCTCTGGCGCAGCCTACAGCACCGACCTGAAGGAACACATGCGGCGCGGCAACGTGTTTGCGGGCACGCCGGATCAGGTATACGAACAGATCAAGGCGTTCTGGGAATATTCTGGCGGTTTCGGCCACATGCTCATGATGGGCCAGGCCGGCCACATGTCGGAAGCGCAAACCCTGCGCTCAATGAAACTGTACAACGAAGCGGTATATCCCCGGCTCAAGGAGTTGGCGAAAACCTGGGATCCGGAGGCGATCATGGAAAAACGCAAGGCATTGCCGGATCGGGACCATGCCGAGATCAACGATCTCGCCGTCGATTTCGTGAGGTAAACCAATGGCCGATATTCAATCCTGTTACGTCAACGTCGATGGCATCAACACCCATTACCTGGAAGCCGGCCAGCCAAAAGGCGAAGCGCCGACCGTGGCGCTTTTGCATTCCGGTGAGTTCGGGGGCTGTGCCGAAATAAGCTGGGAATACACGATCCCGGCATTGGCAGAGCATTTTCACGTCGTCGCACCGGACTGGCTGGGCTTCGGCCGGACCGACAAGGTCTATGATTTTGCGGACCAGCGGACGCGTGTCTATCGCCACATGTCACGCTTTTTCGAAGTCGTCGGCATCGACTCAGCCGACTTCATCGGCAATTCGATGGGAGGGTCCAACCTCGCGCGGATTATTGCCGATCCTCCACCAGTCCTACCGGTGCGATCCGCCATTCTGTGCTCCGGCGGTGGCTTTACCCCGCTGACGGAGGAACGAAAAACCCTGCTCGCTTATGACGGCACCGCAGACACCATGCGCGACCTTCTCCACGCCATGCTGGAAGATCCAAAATGGGGCGATGATGCCGATTACGTCGCCCGGCGGCAGGAAATGGCCCTAATGCCGGGCGCCTTTGAATGCGCGTCCGCACCGCGGCTGAAACGGCCTGAGCCCGAAAAACAAGACGACAAGGCATCCGCCCAGAGCTTCGGCATCCCGGACAACACGGTATACGAAAACGTCCAGGTACCGGTTCTGATCATCGCGGGTGAAAACGACCCCCTGCGCGAACCGGGGTATTCCAGCCAGCTCGCAGACCGCATCCCACACAACGAACACCATGTTTACGAGAATTGCGGCCACTGCCCAAATATCGAGCATGCCGAGCGTTTCAACGCGGATGCGATCGACTTTCTGAAGCGCGTTCACGCCCAATTACCCCAGACAAATCAGGGTTGACGGCGATATCCAGCACACCACCGCCAAAAGTTGGAGCCGCGTGATTTGAGACGAGCCTAGCCTTCCCCTCATCAAAGGGAGAAAGCCGAGATCGCAGCGTTGCGAAGCCGGAACATCCTTTTTCTCGGAGACGATGAAGAGTTGCGCCATATGCTCGCCGATCAGCTAAGGCTGCATGAAGATTTTTAGGTAGAAAAATCCGGAATTGGCAGCGACGCCATCCCGGATGCGAAAAAACAAACTTTAACGCGATCCTGCTGGATGTCCGCCTGCCGGGGATAAATGGACGCACCCCCTACCGGGCTCTGCTTTAGCTATCTTCTTCCTTCGACACTGCTTCCAGCCCCGGACGATAAGTTTTCTTGTCCAGGAATTCCTCCATCCCGCGGTTTCGAGTCTTTTCCTTATCCATGAACTGCAGGGCCTGAATCTTGGTCATCAGGTATTCATAGGCCTGCGGCACATCCATGTTGACGACATTGCGGATCGCCTGCTTGGTGAAAGCTAGGGCGACCGGGCTTTTTTCCATCAACTCTCTGGCCAGCGCCACGGTTTCTTCTCGCAGCTTATCTGCGGGCACGGCGATATCGGCCAGGTTCATCTCCACCGCTTTCCTGCCGTCGAAGGTGCGCCCGGTCATAGAATAGAACATAGCGTTGCGGAATGGCATCTTGTCGACGATCACCTTGGAAACGATACCGCCCGGAATAATGCCCCAGTTGATTTCCGACAGCCCGTAAACCGCATCCTCCGCCGTAACCACGATATCGCAGTTCGCCAGCGCCACGAACGCGCCGCCAAACAGATATCCGTTGACCATGGCGATCGATGGCTTGCGGGAATTATGCAGGATGTCCCAGCTCCAGTGCTTGTTCGCGGTGAACGATGTGAACTGAGCTTCAGGATTGTTGTCGGTTTCCCGGAAATATTCACGCAGATCCATGCCCGCGCTCCAGCTATTGCCGGCTCCGGTAATCACGATCACCTTTGCAGCGGGATCGGTTTCCAGCGCCATCAAAACCTCTTCCATTTCGTAATGGAGGGTGGGGTTCATGGCATTCCGCTTTTCAGGCCGGTTGAACGTGACCCAGGCTATGCCCTCGTCATCGATTTCCACTTTGACACAGGTCAAATCGTCTCGAATTGGCATCTGTCTTCCCCTTTTCTGTTCTGTTTATCGGCTTCGCTATTCTCGAAAATTTACTACCGCCGCTGGTGACGTTCGGCAAACCCGGCAACCTCGCCCAGCGCGCGGATGGCAGCGACGGGCTCGACAAAGACGGGAATTCCCGCCGCAGCCATGATCGCCTGGCGTTCGCGGGTGGCTGTTGCCGACAGCGCCAGCAAAACATCCGGGTATTCCTTCGCCCGGGCGATAAGTCCCGGGGCCAGCTTCTCCCAATGCCGGTCGATCAGCCCCAGATGAGTAAGAAATAGCGCAAGGGTCGCGTACTTCCCAGACTGCAGGGCAACGTCAAGAAATCCCAGTGGAATGTCCATATCTGTCATACCCGGCCCGGCGGTATCGATGGGGTTCAATGGCGAACAGAATGGCACAATATCGAGCAGCTTCTGCCGGTCCGGGAGTGCGAGATCGGGCATTCTCAGCTCCGCATCGGCCGCCGCATCGGCCATCAGCGCCCCCGCCCCTCCAGAGATGGATACCACGCCCAGCGTACGTGCCGCCGGACGAATCCCGGCATCGAATGCAGAAGCGATAGAGGCCAGATCTTCCATCGACGTCGCCCGGATCGCGCCGTATTGACGGACCGCGCCGTCGAAGACGGCATCGCGTCCCGCCAGCGAAGCCGTATGCGACCGGGTCGCCCGCGCTCCGGCCTCGCTGGTCCCGGACTTCAGGACGATCACAGGTTTCCCGGCCTTGTCGGCGCGGGCCAGCGCCGCGGCAAACCGGTCGCCGTCGGGTACTCCCTCCAGATACAAGACGATAGTGTCTGTTTCCGGATCGCCGGCGAGCCACGCCACGCAATCCGACACATCGATATCCGATTGATTGCCCGTTGTGACCCATTTTCCGGTGCCGACCCCGCGATCCCGGAGCAATACCATCAGATGAATGCCGATGGCTCCCGACTGGCTGACGATTCCGGTACGACCCGCGCGCGGGAAACCGTCGCCACCATAGTGTTCGAAGGAAGATGTGAAGGTGCCGTAGAATTCCAGCGGCCGGTTGAACACGCCCATGCAGTTTGGCCCGAGAAGCCGTAAACCGCCCGCGCGGGCTATATCCACCAGACGCCTTTGCGCCCTGGCACCAGCCTTGCCGGTTTCGGCATACCCGGCGGAAAACATAACAGCGATCCGAACCCCGCCGGCGACACAATCCTCGATCGCCGCCTCGGCACGGGATGCAGGGACGGAAACAATGGCGCAATCCACCTTGCCAGGGATATCGCCGATTCCGGCATAAGATTGCAGACCCTGTAGCGTTTTCACGGTCGGGTTTACGGGAAACAACCCGCCCTTATAGCCGCGTGTTGTGGTGTAGTGGATCGGGAACCCGCCGAATTTTCGGGGATCCGTGGACGCACCGATAACCGCCACCGAACGCGGCGAGAACAGCGGTTGAAGATCGGGGACATCGGTAAGTTTTTTGATGACTTTGACTCGTAAGGCAACTTCCGTTTCAGTCCCCAGATTGACCAACTGCCGTTGGATCGGCAAGAAGGATGTTCAACCGTCTCACCTGAACAGGCGCCTCGCATGCACATAAGTTTCCGAACCGACAGTCCTGAAGAGAAGTCGTTCCGTTGCGACGTCGCCGACTGGATCGACGAGACCTTGCCGGACGATCTCCGTGGGTGGTCCACGCGGCCCCCGTTCGAGCGCGCCATGTGGTGGCACAAGCAACTGTTCCAAAAGGGATGGATCGCCCCCGCCTGGCCGAAAACTTATGGCGGTATGGAAGCGACGCTGAATCAACAGATCATTCTCAAAGAAGAACTCGCCCGCGCCGGCGCGCCGGAAATTTCCGGCCAAGGCTTGAACCATGTTGGTCCGATCCTGATGGCTTTCGGCACCGATGCCCAGAAGGAACGCTTTCTCGCCCCGATCCTGAGCGGCGAGGAAACATGGTGCCAGGGGTATTCCGAGCCGGGTGCCGGATCGGATCTTGCTAGTCTTCGTACCCGGGCGGAGATCGACGGAACATATTTTATCATCAACGGGTCCAAAATCTGGACCACCTGGGCGCATCATTCGGACTGGATTTTCGCCTTGGTTCGGAGCGATACCGACGCGCCACGCAAACAGGCCGGAATCAGCTTCGTGCTAATCGATCTGAAAACACAGGGCATCGATATTCGTCCGATTAAAACCATTGCGGGTGATGACGAATTTGCGGAAGTATTCTTCGATGACGTCCGCGTGCCGATGGAAAATCTGGTCGGCAAACTGCACGACGGCTGGCGGGTCGCCAATGCCCTGCTGGCCCATGAACGCCTCGGCACCGCCAATCCGCAGTTACTGTTCGATGCGCTGGAACGGATAAAAAAGGTCGCCAAGGCAACCGGCGCCATGGACGATCAGTTTTTCCGGGAACGGCTGGCCGATGTGGAAATAGATACGGTCAGCTTTGCCGCGATGTTTGCCCATGCGGCGGAAATAGCCAACGCGGAACGGTCGCTAGGGCTGGATGCGTCGGTGATGAAAATCGTCGGCACTGAATCCCTTCAAAAACTGGCCGATCTGTTGATGGATGCGGCAGGAGGCGATGCTGCGCTGATGGGAAAGATCGTTACCGAAGACGGACCGGTAGAGGTGGCGCCCCTATTCCTGCAGGTCCGCCGGGCGACGATCTACGGCGGATCGAATGAAATTCAGCGCAACATCCTATCGAAACGGGTTCTCAACTTGCC
>CAJWUK010000127.1 GCA_913047365.1 uncultured Alphaproteobacteria bacterium
CGGGACCATAAGGGCAGGGGGGCACGGTCGACCCCTCCAAGTGCGGTGGTCATGAGCCAGATCGCCAGAGATAGGCGGGCGACCACCCAGATAAACGGAATTGTTTCGAAGCCCACCACCAGCGAGAGAGAGGGGTTGTAGACAAAGACGAAGGGCACGATAAATCCGACGAAAGACAGCTTTAACGCCTGTAGCGCGGTAGTCATCGGGTTTGACTTCGAGATTGGCGCGGCGGCATAGGCGGCAATAGCAACTGGAGGTGTAATAGCTGAAAGCACGCCGTAATAAAGCACGAACAAATGCACAAGAATTTTAGGAACGCCCAGTTTTTCCATCGCCTCGCCCATGATCAGCACGATGATCAGATATGCGGGAATTGTAGGCAGCCCCATCCCCAGAATGATGCTTGCCAACGCAACCAGCAACATTGCGAAAAACAGACCTTCTCCGGCGAAGGCGAGGATCATGTTCGAAAATCTGATGCCGAGACCCGTCAGGTTCATGATGCCGACGATGATGCCAATGGCGGCGACGGCGACCATGATCCGGCCACATTGCTCACCGCCGCGGGCAAGTGCCTCTATGTATACCTTTGGCCGTTTTCGCACTTCCGAATTCATCAGGCCCAGCCCGGCGCCGACAACGGTAGCCCATAGGCCCGCCATCGCAGGAGATCTGCCGGTGATTAGCACACCGATGATCACAAAAATCGGGATGATGAACATCAACGACAGTTTCCAGTCCTGGCGGGAAACCTTCTGGCGTTCCTCCTTAGGGATCGGTTCGATCCCGAGACGGGCGGCTTCCACCCTCACGGCAACGAAAAGACTGGCGTAATAGAAAAGGGCTGGTACCAGGGCGGCGCCGATAATTACCAGATAGGGGATTCCCGTCACATCGGCCATCACAAAGGCGACCGCCCCCATCACCGGCGGCATGAACTGTCCGCCCGATGAAGCCGCGGCCTCGACGCCCCCGGCGAAGGAATTCTTAAACCCGCGTTCTTTGATCATGGGAATGGTAAAGACGCCGGTACCGACTACATTGGCGGAAACACTGCCGGATATCGTGCCAAAAACGCCGCTTGCGGCGATTGCTGCATTGGCAGGGCCGCCGCGCATGCCGCCGGTGACGCTGATGGCAATCCGGAGAAGCACGGCGCCGGCACCCGTTGTTTCAAGTACGGCGCCGAAGATAATAAAAATGAATATCAGCGATATGACGGTGATAACAATAAAGCCAAACACCCCGTCGAACGAATACCAGACGGTTCGCATGACCGTTTCGAGATCATAGCCCGCATGGGCGAAAATCCACGGCAGATCCTCGCCGTACAATGCATAGACAATGCACAAAACCGCCAGCGATGCGAGCGGCCAGCCATATACGCGCCGGGTCATTTCCATAACGGCGAGCAAGCCGCCAGCGCCGATCAGAATGTCGGTTGGCAGGAAATCGTAGAGCCCGGACTCCAGCTCGTCGTATACGGTCGCGAACCAGACGATTGATAACACCATCAGCGCGATGAGGACGATATCGACCAACCAGAAACCAGCACGCAACGGCCCGCCGGCCTCCGAATGCACGCGCGTCAGGGGGACAGCGAACACCGTCAGTACGATCGACGCGGCAACCGTGATCGACCGCTGATAGATCTCGTCGATCACCCCAAAGGCTGACGTGTAGATCGCAACGACCGCGATCGCCAGTCCGATCAATTGAACAATTCTGTTCGGCAGGTCTATCTGTCCCACCCCCGTCTCCACTAGTGTTATGAGGACCGCTGTTTAGTGAATTTCCGCCAAGTGTTTACGGATCGCGTCTTCGAACTCGTCGACATCAAAATAGAGCGGCCCCAGCCCACTTTTGAAGGCGACTTTACCGTTGCCGTCTACCAAATACATCCTGTCGGGCCAGGAAATATATTTTTCCTCCGCATCATTGTCCATTCCGTCTAGCAGCATCGGAAACGAGAAATTGTATCGAAGCATGCACGCAGCGGCGACCTCGGCCCGTTCGTCTTCTGTTTCGGGCTGGTTGAAGACAACGCCCTCTTCCAAGTTTCTCGGAACCTGGTCTTCACCTTCTGCATGCGCTTCCCGGATATAGATACCGAGAAATTGCACATCATCGCCGAATTCTTTCGCCAGTTCGTCGAGGCGCACGGCCCCGTCTCTGAAAGGCGGTCAGGTATATGACCCAAATATGAGCCCTACGGGTTTGCCGAAATAGGACGATAGTTTGACCATCTCACCCGTTCGGCCACCGTGTTCGTTAAGAAGTTCGGCCTCGAAGTCGGGGGCATCTTCGCCGATTTTCGGCGACAATTCGTTGTCACGGATAACCCGTTTTTCGATAAATGACCGTAATTCATCCCGAGTCATTCCCCGGGTTTCCAACCATTTTTCCGCGGCATTTACCACGATGTTCTCGAATTTCTCCGGTAGTTCAACTGCCATGTTGGCCTCCTAGGTTGTATGGAGTGATCAAGCGGTTCCGCTTGGATCCTATAATTGGTTAGTGGGCTTTATTGTTTTATCTCCAGTATCTCAGCGACTTCCGGCCAGCTTTTTGCGCCGTTTTTTGCTAGCTGGCTGGACAATTCGTCTGGCATCCAGTCCCATATCGCGCCCTGAAAATTTTTCCGTGACTTGATCCGTTCCAGCCAAGATTTGACTTTGGGCAGGCGTCCCCCTTCCCACATTCCCTGCATCGACATCATATCGAGCCGCATGACATAGGGGGTCATCGCTATATCGGCGAAGGTGTAGTCTTCGCTGGCGAGCCAGTCACGATCCTGCAGCGCGGTTTCCATCTTTTGCAAGTAGCGGTCGTAAAGTTTCACCTTCTTGTGCGCATCCGGCGCGTCGTACCCGTCGCGGACAAAAATTTTCTTTTGTTCGTGCCAGTCTGCCGTCACGGAGAACGGCGGCGTGGAATTCAGGAATTTCTTCAATCCCTCCTCGCCAAGTGCCCGGATGGTGTGCCGGTGCGAAGTCATAAACGTCATCGCACCGCAGGCGGGGTGAAGATCTTCGTCAACTGCTTTGGTCCAGTAACGTACTTCGGCGCGGATCACGGGGTTGTCTGGGCGTACCTGCCGGTCCGGGAAAGCATCATCGAGATACTCGCAGATGTTAGATGAATCACAGATAACCTTTCCGTCGTGGACCAGAGTTGGGACCACTGCCTTCGGGTTCAGCTTCATGTATTCCGGGGTGAACTGATCGCCCCTCAGGATATCGATGTAATGTCCGGTCCAATCCAGCCCCTTCTCGCCCAAGTACAGACGTACCTTTGCCGCGCAAACCGAGGAACCATGATGATAAAGCTCAAGCATCGTCATTGCTCCCTTGGGGCAAGGTTCACTGATTGAACTTGCCGCCATCGACATTGTAAGTCTGCCCGGTGATGAAGTCGCTGTCGTCGCTCGCCAGAAACAGAAGCGTTCCGTTGATATCCTCGGGGACCATTTCCCGCTTGATGGCCCGACTTTGCACGGTCGGCTCCCGGGCGACATGCAGATCTGGGTGATTATCGACGCCCTCGCTGATTGTCAGGCCGGGGGCGATGCAATTCACCAGGATGTTCTTGTCCGCAAATTCTCGAGAGGCCGATCGCGTAAAAGCAATGATAGCGCCCTTTGAACACACATAGTGCGCCATGCCCGGCCCGCCGTAATAGAAGGTGCCCGAGCTGATATTGATGATCTTGCCTCCGCCGTTTTTAACCATGCTGGGGACCACGGCTTTGGTTGTCTGCAGGGTGCCGCGAACGTTGACCTTCATGGTCCGGTCCCATTCGTCGTTCGACATCTCCATGATCGGGGTAATCCGCAGCGCGGTAAAAAGGGCGGCGTTATTGACGAGGATGTCAATGTTACCGAATTCGGATTCTGTGGTAGCGACCAACGCTGCCAGTGACGTATCGTCGGTGACGTCGGCGATAACGCCCATCGCGGTTCCGCCCGAAGATTGAATTTCCTCTACAGCGCGGTTCGGGTTGTCAATGTCGGAGATCACCACCTTGGCTCCCTCGCCCGCTAACGCTTTGGCATAGGTCTCGCCGATACCCTGCGCTGCGCCTGTGATAACCGCGACCTTGTCTTTCACTCTGTCCATTTAGTACGCCTTAATCTGCGTCTTTGTTGTGGGGGGAAGGCTATTGGGTTATCTACATCGAAGCTATTTATGACTTTTGATATAATATATGAAAAAAATTGATATTCATGATCTCGACGGAAACATCCTCAGGACGTTCCTAGTCATCCTGGAAGAATCTTCTGTTTCCAAGGCAGCGATCCGTCTGAACGTGACGCAGTCAGCTGTAAGTTATTCGCTTGCCCGACTGCGACGTGCGTTGGGAGACCCGCTGTTTGTAAGGTCCGGGCAGGGCCTCACACCCACCGAAACGGCGCTTTCCCTCAAGGAACCGATCCAGGATGTCCTCGATGGCCTATCCGGTCTGAGGCATCAGCGTCCGTTCGATCCCCGCACAGAAGACATGCGCTTTGTCATTGCCGCAAACGATCTTCAACGCGAACTTGTATTTCCCCGGTTGTGGCGGGAAGCCCGCGAAGAGGGAATTCGGCTCAGCCTGGAATTCATGCCGTCCGGCGTTCCCAGCATCTCAATGCTGCGGGATGCACAATGCCAGCTGATTCTAACCCCGTTTCCGCCGGATGCGCCCCATGTCATGCAACGGCGTCTGTTTTCCGGCGACATGATGTGTTTTTACGACGCTTCCATGCGCGACGCGCCCAGGAACTTGAAGGAATATGTGGATGCCGATCATATCTCTGTGCGGTTTGTGGGCGGGAGCGACAGCAACGAGGCGTTAAGAGGAATGGACAAGACGGCATTTCCGCAACCCATCGTGACGGTTTCCAACTTCAATGCGATCTCGCCGTTTGTAAAGGGAACCACTTTGCTGTCGACCGAAATAAGCACGATGCATATCGGACCGCTGAGAGAATTGTCGATGGCGCCGCTGCCGTTCGAAAGCGAACCCGTGTCCCTTTACATGGCCTGGCATGAACGCAGTACCAATGATCCGGCGCATATCTGGATCAGACGCAGGGTCGAGGCCCTCACGGGAGAAATTTTCTAAAACCCGCCGAAAAGGATTTCTGGCAACCATGTGGCCGTGACCGGAAAAAGCGCAACCATTGCCAGCGTCAGTAACTGTGCAATGACGAACGGCGCGACACCCTTGTACATGTCTATATAGGTGATTTCCCGCGGGGCGATGGAGCGAAGATAGAAGATCGACGGTGCCATTGGCGGGGTAAGGTAGGAGGTCTGTAGGATGATGCAGACCATCACACCGAACCACAAAGGATCGATCTCGGCGGCGCGAATGATCGGATCGGCGATTGGCAGGACGATGATCAGCACAGAAATCCAATCCAGTACGAAGCCGAGAATGAACACCACAAACAGGAACACCACTACGATCCCGGCTGGCCCAAGTCCGCTGCCTTCCACAATCTGCGAGACCAGATCGTCGCCCCCCTGAATGATGAACACGCTCGCGAACAGTATGCCGCCAAGGACGATCAGCATGACCATTGATGTTATCTTGATGGTCTGGGTAACTGCTTCTTTCAACACCTGGAACGAGAATTGGCGATAGGCGATTGCGAGGATCAAGGATCCCAGGGCGCCAACAGCCGCGGCCTCGGTAGGCGCAGCGATCCCGGCGAAGATGCTACCCAATACCGCGAGGATCAGCAGTGACGCGGGTAGCAATGCCGTCAATACCAGCCAAAGCTTTGCCGACAAAGGGGCGCGTTCATCCGCATCCCTCAGACCTGGGCCTGCGTCCGGCTGCAGCAGGCACCGCACAACGATATATACGAGGAATAGCCCGACCAGCACGCCGGCGGGGATCAGTATTCCGGCAAAGAGATCGCCCACCGATTGTTCCGTGATTGAAGCATAGACGATGATCACGACCGATGGCGGAATGGTGGTGCCCAGCGACCCACCCGCGCATACTGTGCCCGCGGCCAGATCCTTCTTATAGCCCGCACCCATCATTGCCGGCACAGCCATCAATCCCACGACGATTTCCACCGCGCCAACCACGCCAGACGATGCGGCAAAAATGCCGCACATGATGATGGTAGTGATTGCCAGGCCACCGCGAAGCGCACCGAACCAGATCTTGATCGCTTCGAACAGTTTTGCTGCGATGCCGGCACGTTCCAGCATGGCACCCATGAAAACGAACAACGGAATGGCGGCGAGGACGAAGTTTGATGTCACGTCGAACAGGCGGCTATGAAACTGCGTTGGCAGGACCAAGCCGAATTCAAGAACGCCGAATAAAAATGCCGTTGCTATAAGGCTGAACGCTACCGGGATACCGGCAAAAACCAGCGCAAACAGCATGGGAAACATGAATATTGCGAGTGACAAATCACCCATTTTCTATTTCCACCAGGCTGTCACCTGATTGTTCGAGAGGTGACAGGCCAAGACCTAATGCGCTGCGTATATGCCTGGTGCACTCGGCCAGTGCCTGCAGAAATAGGGAGACAAAACCGATTAGAAGGCCTGCAAAGAGCGGCCACAAAAGTGGCTTCCAAGGGCTCGCTGGATCAAGTTCATCGGTTTTGTAGGCTTCTAGCCACTCGGTATACGCCCCGATTATAAAGAAAAATATCGCCGGAAAGATCAGTAACAAATATGCGGTCGCGTTTAGCCAATCCTGATAACGGCGCGGAAGGCGGGTTGATAAAAAATCGATGCGAATGTGAGCGTTTTTTCGAAGGGTATAACCGGCTGCGAAAATGAAACCGAGACCATTGACCATGTAGGCGATGTCATAAGCCCAAAGAGTTGGTGCGGAAAATAATCGACGCGAAACCACCTCGTACATCATGTCACCAATGAGAATAAGCAACAGCGCACCCGCTACCATGGCTAGTGCGTTGGAAATCTTATCGATTATCGAAATGACCTGAAGCATTAGTTTAATTGGCCGAGGCGTAGATCGCAGCAGACTGCGCTTCCGCCTCGGCCAATCCAAAAGGCGTGGCGGTTAATTGTGCCGGTAAGTGCCGTATTTTTTCCAGCGATCGTAAAAACCCCAATAGGATCCCGCGACCTTCGCCATCCACGGATTTCCTTTAGCCGACTGCTTCTTAGCTTGATCGAAGGACCACTCGCGACCCAGGTCCTTGATTTTCTGTTGCGCTTCCGCTGTCAAAGAAACCCATTCGTTTTTGCCTTTGCTCATGGTTTCCATGGCTTTCAGGTCGTCGACACCAGCCTTCATGGCTGTGCCGAAACCGGCGTACAAGCCAGCTGCCGTGATTTGTTCCTGAATTTTCTTTGGCAGAGATTTCCAGGTTGCCTGATTAAACACCGCTTCGTTCATGTGTGAAGGTGAGTGGATACCCGGAACGATGATGTACTTTGCGATCTTATGGAAGCCTAGTTTGATGTTAGTCGATGGTGACGTGAACTCCGTACCATCAATTACACGCCGTTCCAGAGCGGTGAATATATCAGCCGGAGGCAGCACCGTCGGTGACGCACCAACCTGTTTCAAAATGTCAGCCCAAGCACCTGCCGTTCTAATTTTCATCCCCTTAAGGTCTGCTATGGTCTGTATCTTGCGGTGGGAATGTAGAAAAATTTCGGTAGGTCCAAAGCCAGTCACAACGGGGTGCAGTTTCTGAGTTTTGCTTCGCATTTCGGTCAGCAGTTTTGTGCCGTCTCCCGCGACGAACCAGTGCATGAACTCTTCCATGGGCATGCCACCCACCATACCGGCGAATATTCCGTTAGAGGGATCGGCATTGATTGCGAACCCAGGGTAACAATAACAAATGTCGGCCGTTCCTTTTTGCACTGCCTTCCAGCCATCGAATGGACCAGCAAGAACCCCAACGCTGTACCCCTTTATCTTTACCTCGCCATTTGTCATTAAATTAACGGCGCTGATGAAGCGGCCCATGTAGTTATTCCAGAA
>CAJWUK010000128.1 GCA_913047365.1 uncultured Alphaproteobacteria bacterium
TGGTCGTCCTGTGCTGCCCCCGGACCGCCAGTATTCGCAGATATCTTCCTGCGGCGCCGAGCAAAAATCCCGGTAAAATTCTTCCGTCGACAATTCGCGTAACTGATCTTTGTCCAGAATTGGGATTTTCGCCCACTCCTCCGGATCGTCCAGTTTTTTCGGATCAATATGGCCCAGCTTTTTTTTCCAGAATTTGGAACGTCGCGCATTTTCAAAGGCGATCGGTTTCTGAACACGTTGGATTTCGTCGAGCGCCTCCGGCGATTCAGGAATTCCGAGGGGGAGAAATTCCGCGCCTTCGCTCATTTGGCTGACGGTGAATAACTTCCAATCCACCGTTTTTGGGCCTGGAAGGTGTCCGTTTCATTTCCGGATTTTTCGGCAGAAATCATTTCCCTCAACCTGGCTGCCTTCTCGGCAGTGTCTTCCGGCATATCATCCAGAACGTCACCGATCAGTTTTTCGTAGTCTTCCCCTACCGGGCAAACATCCTGGCACCGTCGGCAGCCCGTGATAACGCCGGCTCCCCGCAGAATGCTCTGCCACAGGTTGAATGAATCCTCCGATCTCAGCAATTCAAGTTTCCTACCCGGATCTTCTTCGTCGAAAATATTTTCCAGGTGGTCCGTCAGGTGTGCGAATCCATGGGGAGACCGATAACGATCGCACCCTGCCCAGTCGCGATCCCATTGTCCGACGACATCGCCCGGGCAGGTGCTCAGACAGCGGCCGCATTCCGGACCTGTGCAAAGGGCGTCATTCATTGGGCTGTCCGTTTCGCAATCGACCGAACACATAACCGCCGTCAGCATCACACGTGGGCCGAATTCCGGCGTCAGGAGTTGTAAATTAAGCCCGAGTGTTCCCAGACCGGCCTCGACCGCAGCGTGGTTCATGGATAGCAGCGTCGGTATATGTTCGTCAGGGTCGTTTCTGTACGCCCAGGGGTCCACATGGGTCGGTGGAATGATTATCGCAGGGTAACCCTGATCTTCCAGCCAATAGACCAGCCCCAGCGACGCTTCTTCCAGCATCGTGAGGGTCAGTTCGTCATTGTAATATTTGTGGCGTTCGTCCCAGCGTGCGATGCGCGCGGTCCCACTGGTGTATCGTTTCGCCATCACGATAATCCGTCCGGCGTCATGGTCGGTAATATCCGACGGTTTCTTCGGAAAACCCGGCGGAGGATTATTCTCCAGCGTCTCGCCATCGGCGATACCAACCAGGTCGACACCTAGCTCCATCGCCTTGGTTTTAATAACTGCCGCCGACACCGGTGTTTGGAAAGCCGTTACCATTTATCTCGCTCCCTCAATTTTCCGCGGGCGACTTTTGCGCCGCCTCTTCCTTTTCACGCTGTTCCTTTTTAAAGGCCTGCAACTGGCGTGCGACCATTCCCTGATAGCCTTCGGGTCCAACCCAGCGTACGTTCCAATCGTTCAATCCGTCTATGGGATCCCCGGCCTTTCTTGCTTCCTTGAACGATTTTGCTTTTTCGACCTTTTCGGGTGTTTTTTCCGGGATCACTTTTTGAACGTCCGACAGATGGGCGTGATAGTCGTTGCCCACGGGGCACACGGCCAGACAACGGGGACAATCCCCAAACGATCCGACGACCCGTAGCAAGCCCTGCCAGAATCCGAAAATTTCTCGATCCTTTAAAAGTTCTCGGCGTTTTTCTGGCGGCTGTGAAATGAAATGGGTCCAGAATTTAAGGATTGTCGAAAATCCGAACTCTTGAGCTTCGGTTGCGCATTCGCGTTTGTCTATGCCGAAATGCCGAACAGCATCGGACGGACAGGAATATAGGCATCGGCTACAGGATTCGCCTATACAGACCTGTTCGGTTATGCGTTCATCTGCTTCTATTTCCGCTTCCGTCAGAATGCCGGTCAGATAGACCCGAGGCCCGAATTCCGGCGTCAGAATATTCACTTCCAGACCGAATGTCCCGAGGCCGGCTTCTATACCGAGATGGCGTGTGCTCAGTCTTCCGTAACTAGCCTTTTTGTAAGACCAGTCGGTTTCCTGTGCTGCAGTAACAAAGGAAGGGAACCCCTGGCCTTCTAGCCATTCGCTAAGCCGATACGCCGCTCTATCCATGGACCGAAGGACCAGCATGTCGATGTACTGCACCGGTATGTTTGTTTTCGCCCGGAAGGCACCAACCGGAATGCGTTTCACGATCACCACCACGCTTTTCACGTGTGTGGAAATACGGTCGGGCGTTTGCGGCCATTTCGGATCCGGCGGAAACTCATTCAGCGTATCCGCACTGACTACGCCCACTAAATCGGCACCAAATTCCTTCGCCTGCGCTTTCACCAGCGATGCATCAAGATCGAATGTCATAACCACCAAAACCTGTGCAGGCATTAGAGCCCAAAAAACACATACTAGTCTTAATTACTTATGGTACAGCATCCAGATAGCCCGAGATACCCAACCAATGCACGCAGTTGCTAAAGCGACACCTGAAATCTTGGAAGCCATCCAGTCTCCCGGGCTTTCCACCGGAGTTTTAGCCGTAACATACGTCGTCACTTCTTTACGACCTTTAACACCAAAAATAAGCCCCGCCGCTTGAAAGGGCTGACGGTCTGAAACCCTAGAATCCAACGTCGACTTCCGAAGCTGAAGCTGTATAAGTTTTCGGCTCAGACCCGAGCGTTCGCCATTGGGATGCGGATAAGTCAGCCGGCTTTGTGGCCGTAATGTCTTAGCTCCGAGCAGATCCGGATATCGTATTCCGAAAAAATGTGGTCACGACCGGCTGCCATCGCTTCCTGATGCCGGGGATCACGCGTCCATTCATTCAAAGACGCCTCGTTCTCCCAGAACGATACGGTATTGGTGCGTCCGTCCCCGGAAACGTGTGTATAGCTCTCCTTGGCGATGAACCCCGGCACTTCATCAACGATGGGCAAAAGCGTCTGGAGCCATCTTTGCTGCTCCTCTTCCATTCCGGGATTAACCTGGAACTCTATCAGGCAGATGATCATTGATTGTTCTCCTGGCCGGAATGCAGGCCATTGTACCGGGTGTTCAGTCGGCGTATTAACGCATAAACCCTGCGCAGACGGTTATGGTAAGCGACCTAACAAACACTAACAATTCCCTGACGGGCGTTCTCTCACCACTGGCGAGCGTTGAACGCGCGGCATATGAACTTCGATCCGGCCGCCCGGTTTTTGTCCTGGACGACGATAAAAACGCTGTTCTCGTGCTCGCCACCGAAATGGCAACTGCGGAGCTAATTGACGAGCTTTCTGAAATTGCCGGCAGCGAAAAGCCATACGTCGTGCTGACCCATCATCGTGCTGAAACGCTGAAAATACGGCTTTACACACCTGATGTCGTCCGTATTCCCTATCCCGACTGGCTTTCCGTAGACCAAATACGGCAACTTGCGGATCCCCAATTCGACCTGGCAGACCCCATGCGGGGACCGTTTCTTGCAGAGCGGGAACCCGCGCCAGTGGCTGTCGCATCCTCTGTCAAACTCGCGAAGATTGGGCGGCTGCTACCATCGGTTATGGCTGTTTCGGTGCCATCCGTTGCCATCGGTGCCCACCCGCAACTGGTCGTCGTGAACGCCGACAACATCGATTCCTACGACACCAATGCCGCGGTAGGGTTAAAGCAGGTAACGTCGGCAAATGTGCCGTTGGACGGTGCGGAGAACGCGAAAATTGTTGCCTTCAGGCCGGAAGACGGCGGCACCGAGCATCTGGCCATCGTCATCGGCGACCTGGAAACCTCCGGTCCGGTTCTGGTGCGGCTGCATTCCGAGTGCTTTACCGGCGACGTCCTCGGGTCGTTGAAATGCGATTGTGGGGACCAGCTGCGCGGCGCTATCGAGCAGATCGGCAACGAGGGCAGCGGCATTCTGCTTTATCTCGCCCAGGAGGGTCGGGGAATTGGTCTGATCAATAAGTTACGGGCCTATGCGCTTCAGGATCAAGGGTTCGATACGGTTGAGGCCAATCAAAGGCTGGGTTTTGAGGACGACGAACGAGTTTTTCTGTCCGCCGCCGAGATGTTACGTCAGCTGGGCGTTTCAAGCGTTAGGCTGCTTACCAACAATCCCCGCAAGGTCGACCAGCTTGAAGAATTCGGAATTAAGGTAACCGACCGTGTGGCACACGCTTTTCCGTCGAACCAACACAATGAACGCTATCTGGCGATAAAAGCCGAAAAAAGCGGCCATCTATTCTAATTGGCGCTACGTGGAAATATCCTTCGAAGTAATACCCTGATCCATTGCGGCGACTGCAAGTGACAACAATGCGAGCTATTCTCTGATTTTGAAATAGCTCCTCGCGTCTGCGTGACCCGACGTGACGATGACTACCAGGCCCGGATTTTTGTATGAAAATCAATGCATTAGATAGGTATCATGGGGGTTTTAGCGGGTCTTTCAAGTCGCTCAAGTAACCGGATTTAGGCCCAAAACTGCCCATTTAGGGGGGGGTATGAGTCAAGAAAGTGGTCGAGATTTACAACGGCGGTACAACGTACACTTCCCGCGTTTTTATATTTACGTAAGCTATCCGAACGTCGAGCTGCTTTTGCAGGGTCGTACGACCGCGATAAATGGGGATTAACGCGATCTCTTCTGTGGCCTACACTTCATGGATCGCAAATCGATTCCGAGAGAACCGAGATGAACCGCAAACCTCTGAACAAGATTTCAGACGAAGACATTGCTACCTATAACGACAAAGGCGTCGTCTGCCTGCGACAGATGTTTGACAAGGACTGGGTCGACCGCATGCACGCGGCATCGTTCGGTTACATGGATCAGGACAAGGGTAATCACCGGAAACGGGAAGCCAGAATTCCCGGAGAAGATGCGCGGTTCTATATCAATACGTTCATGAGCCACTACGATTCCGAGTTTCTCGACTTTCGCAATAATTCGCCGGCGGCGGAGATCGGGGCGACCCTGATGGGCGCCGACCGGGTGCGCTACTGGTATGAACAGATGTTCATCAAGGATGCGGGGACCAGTGCGCCGACCCAGTGGCACCATGATCTGCCCTTCTGGCCGTTCCTCGGCGAGGACCTGGTTTCGATCTGGGTTGCTCTTACCCCGGTGTCGGATGAGACCAGCGGCCTTCAATATGTCGCGGGATCGCACAAATGGGACAAATTCTATTGCCCGGTAACCCCTGACGAAGACCCCGCCTTTAGCGACCCTGACATGGAAGCCTGTCCGGATTTTTCCGAGCGAAAAGGCGATCAGGACCTCGAATTCCTGTCCTGGGACATGGAACCTGGCGATTGTATTTGCCATCACCCGCTGACGGTTCACGGCGCCGGCGCCAATACCTCGCCGACGACCGCGCGTGCCGCCATTTCAATCCGGTATCTCGGCAACGACGTGACCTGGGATCCGCGACCGAACGTGATGAAGCTTCCGGAAGCGCCCGATCTCGAACAAGGCGTTTATCCCAATGACGACAAGGTATTCCCTATCGTCTGGGAGCGCGCGTCCGCAAGCTAGCCGCCCGGACAGCACCTGATAACGAACAAGGGCCTAACCGTCGCCGGTTAAGCGCTTGTTTTCTTTGGTCGGAGCGACTGGATTCGAACCAGCGACCCCTTGATCCCCAGTGGGGTGGATACACGTTCACTGATTGAGTTGCTGCCGTAATTGCGATGCCCAGGGTCTGCGGCCTGCGAGACCCGGGCCACGGGATAGTGTCGGCCGAGATGTGGTCGCCAAAAAAAGCCCCGGCGTTTTAAGGCCGGGGTTAGTTTTTGCATTGTCAGGGAGAAAATAGCTTTCAAAGCTCAATGCTTTTGTAAATACGCGGCCGATAGCGAGTCGGATTTCGAGGTAGTGCTATATTAACTAGCCGGCGAACGCTCTCCATGGGATTTCTGCGGTGTGCCGGGATTTAGCGAGATATGGGTATGAAGCCCCTTCCAGGGGTCATTGGTATTATCCCGGCCAAAGATCACGGTCGCCCTGCCCGGCCTGTCGAAGGGCTTACCGTCTTTCAAATACCCGGTCGAATGCCAGACCACGATGCCGACACCCTGAAGTCGGTCCGGCGATACCAGGCACTCCAAAGTATTCAAGTTGAATCTGAAACCGTCAATCGTAGGCCAGACTTGGCGCCACTGATCCCGTTCAAGGTGATCAAGGCCGCGAACGGTATCCATGCGGGTCCCGAAGCCGATGACACCTTCATCGAATAATTCCCGGGCGGGTACGAAATCCACACCGTCGACCAGCTTGTCCCAACTTGCGAACCAATCTGCGATGCCGTCAATATCGCTTTTTTCCGGCGCCATCTTCTTTTCCTTCCGTGCGACGGTTAAACCGTTTCTAACAATAAGTTGGCGCCGCCGACTTGATAAGCATTCCGGACGGATAAATGAGCGATTGGCGTAAATCACTCCGCCAACAACTGCCGATATACGGCGCCGGGGTTTTCTCCAACAGTAATGTAACGATTTCGTCGATCATTGTTCCGTTGTGGGCGCTGTATCTCGATGTCTCCCCTGGCGTGATTGGCATTTTGCTGGGCATACGCCATTTTCCTGGCCTGTTATTCGCAATTCACGGCGGCGTCCTTATAGACCGTCTTGGCGCGCGGCCAGTCATGATCGCCTTCGCGGCAATCGCGGTCGTCGTGCCGCTGCTATTCCCGATCATGCCCTGGGTCTGGGCCATGATAGTTCTTCAGATGGTGTGGGGGTTCGCTACCACCATGACCTGGATGGGCGCACAGACCTGCGTTTCCCAGCTTATGCGCGGCAGTACTCGCCACGCCGGAAGGCTCTCCGTTTCTGTCCGGATCGGCATGCTGTTTGGCCCACCGCTGGCCGGATGGGGATGGGATATGTGGGGAGCCTGGGGCGGCTTCGGTGCGATTTCCATCTGGGCGTTGGGGCTGCTGGTGTCATGTATGATAATCCCCACGATACAAACCGGCACCGCGCCCATAAGACAGTTTCGAATGTCCGACCTCGTTCCGCGCCGGGTCGATTATATCGCGGCACTCAAAATGATGACTGTACCCGCAATCGCTATCTGCGTGTATTTGAGCGCGGTAAGGATCGCCAGTTATGGTGTGCAGGAATCCTTTTACATCGTTTACCTGAAAGAGGTCGGGCTGTCGGGAGAGGACATCGGGTTGCTTGCCGGCACGGGGCATTCGCTGCTGGGGGCGGTCGGCGCACTGATGTTGAGCCTTGCGCCGCGCATCAAATCAATTCGTAGCCAGCTTTATCTGTTTCTGATCACCCTGTTTATCGCCGTGATTCTGATATCGATTTCCCCCCTGTTACGCGATTTCTGGCCGCTCTTCGCGGCGATCACCCTGCGGGGTCTGCTGCTGGGGTTCAATCAGCCCTTGATGATTTCAGTCATGGCCAGTGCATCGGCCCCGGAGATTCAAGGCCAGACGGTTGGATTACGCACCACGGCAAATCGGGCGGCGTCGACCGTTATCCCAATTGCCATGGGTGTCATGGTGGAAGTGATCGGCCTCCATGCCAGTTTCTATGTGATGGGTATCATCATGCTTGCAGCCTGCCTGGGTATCTGGCTCATGATGATGCGCGCCTTTGCACGCGGCGACATCCCGAATTAGGCCGTATCGACAAAGCATCACCCGGTAACTACGCTTCCGCTAAACAAACCGAAATCGTGGGGATGCAACGATGTCAAATGAGAATTTTTATCCCGGAGAGCTCCTTCCGGACGACGAAATTCGGGTCACGCTACTGGGGACAGGAACCCCCTTTCCACGACGCGGCCAGGCCTGTGCGTCGGTGTTCGTCGAAGCCGGACCGGACAAATTCCTGCTCGATTGTGGATCGGGAGCACCGCAGAATTTTACCTCCCTCGAAATCCCTTTTACGGACGTCGACAAGATTTTCGCAACACATCACCATGTCGATCATATCGGTGGAATTGACCATTTCTGGATCGG